>DATJOE010000269.1:0-2814 GCA_035507305.1 Solirubrobacteraceae bacterium
AACAGCTAGGTCGAAATAGCAACATCTACGTTCCTTTAATTGCGCATGCGCTATCTCAAGACGAGCGAAGCCGCAGCGCTCCTGAACGTCAGCCCGAACACGTTACGGGCTTGGGAGCGACGGTTTGGGTTCCCCAAACCGCAGCGGTCACCGGGTAAGCATCGACTTTTCACGCACGGCGAGGTGGCGGCACTCCGGGACGCGCTCCAGGAGGGGCTGTCGATCTCCTCGGCGATCTCTCGCGCACGCGAGGGACTCGCCGCCGACGCGAACTCGCTGGTTGGCGCGCTTGCATCCTACGACCGCGAGCGGGCGGATGCGGCTATCGAGGCGGCTCTCGCGCTGCGCTCGGTGGAACGTTCGGTCGAAGAGGTGCTACTGCCCACGCTCGACGAGATCTCGCGGCGCTACTCGGTGGAGTCGGCGGCCTGGGCGTTCGCGGCCCATTGGGCCACCGACTGGCTTCGCCGCGCCATCCGGCTCACGCCGCCGCCGGTGCGCCAGGTGTCGATCGTCGTCGGAGACGCGTCGCGCGACGAGCTCGATCGCGATGCGCCGTACATACGCGCGCTTGAGCTGTTCTGCATCCGCTCCGGTATCAAGGTTCTGAGCCTGTCAGCCCGAGGCGTCGCTGGAATCGGTGACGCCGCAAACGTGCACAGACCGAACCTGGTCGTCGTGGCCGGCGGTCACCTCGACGACGATACGGTCGCGCGCTGGGCGTACGCGATCCGCCTCGCCGTCGGCGCGATGCCACTCGCGATCTATCGGCGCGGCGCCGACCGCCCCCGGACGCGCGGAACCGGGACCACGGTCCTGCCATCCGGCGCCGGCGATGCCCAACGGGCCCTGATGGACCTGCTCGAGTCCGATCACGTCGCAGCCACGCCGTCGGCGTCAGCCGCCGCGGCGGGCGCGCGCGTTCAGATACGGAGCGTCCGGGGCTTTCAGTAAGCGGGTCGGGGTAGCTAGATGGTGAGCACAACCGGCCGACATGGACGCCCCGCGCTTCGCCTTGTCGTCGCGCCAGAACTCGAGCCCGCGGCTCCGAGCGTCCTGTTCTGCAGTCACTGCGGAAATCGTCCGTCGAGCCCCGCGACTTCCGACAACGGGCCGGGCTCTCGCGTTTGTGTCGACTGTGGCCTCGGGCTGTTGATCGAGGCTGCCGAAAACGTCGCGCCAAACGCCGGTGACGCCTTCCTGGTGCTCGACCGCGCGCTGTCGGTCCTAGCTGTGTCGCGCAGCGCCGAGCGGCTGCTCGCGACCAGCGAGCCGGACGTCGTCAACCGGCACATCTCCGATCTGCTGATGCCCGCGGACGCCGAGGGTGAGGCCGCTCAGAGCCTGTCCGTCGCGGTCGCGTGGGCCGCACGCGGCGACGGCGGCACCCGCACCACGGTCGTCCGGCCCGCCAATACGTTCGGCATTCGGCTTACCGCCCGCATCGCCTCGTGTGGCCCGCCCCGGGCGGCTCTGCTCGTCCTCGAGTAGCCCACGGCGCACCAGAACCAGCCTCGAGCGGGCCGCCGATCCGCGCCGTGCGTACCCGCGCTGCAAACGTTCGCAGGCGTTATGCAAACGCCAGCCATAGTTATGCAAACTCCCAGCAAAAAGTCACTTTTTGCGCAGGATTGCAGGTCTCATTGCGGCACTTGTAGTGCGCGCTCCAGACCTCGATAAATCAGAGCAATGAACGGAATTCGAACGAACGCCGCCGCGGTCATGCTCGGCGTCAGCCCCAACACCTTGCGCAGCTGGGAACGCCGCTATGGGTTCCCCCGTCCCCGCCGCACACCCGGCGGCCATCGCCAATACGCGCTGGTCGAAATCGAGTCGCTGCGCGCAACGCTCGCAGAGACCCACAATGTCTCCTCGGCGATCGCACTGGCCAGGCAGCGCGGCGAGGGACCGTCGTCGGGGTCTCGACTGGCCGCCGCATTCGCGGCGTTCGACGAGGAGAAGGCGAACGGCCTGCTCGAGGAGAGCCTTGCGCTCCGCTCGGTCGAGCGGACGATCGAGGAGGTGCTGCTCGAAGCGGTCAGCGCTCACGCCGACGAGCTGACGCGGGAGTCCACTCCTGAGTACGAGTTCGGGTGGCGCTACGCCACCGCGTGGCTGTCCGCGCTCAAACGGCTGGCTCCGCCGGCGACGCGCGCTGCCGGCGTGCTTGTCCTCGACGCGTCCGCGCCGCTCGAACTCGACGGGCTGTTCGCCCAGTCGCTCGAGCTGATGCTGCGGCGCGCCGGCGTCCGCACCTTGTCGCTGTCCACCGCGATCACTGCGTCGCGGCTGGTCCGCGCGCTGCCCGCGCTCGCGCCGAGCGTGGTCGTGCTGGCAGGCCGCAGCATCACGCTTGACGCGCTTGGGCGGCTGGTCTACTCGGTCCGCTCGGTCGTGAACGGCGTCCAGGTATTTGATTTCCGTGGCGCCGTGCCGGACACGGGCGCGAGCACCGTCCGCCGTCTCGGCCAGACGCCGCTGGCCGCGCGCGATCTGCTGCTCCTCCGGCTCGATGAGCTCGGGCCGGGACGCTTCTCGACGCCGGCGCGCCCGCTCCCGGCGATAACGGCTCGTTAGCGCCCGCTCCGGAAAACCGCGCGCTTCCTAGAATCGGGCGCCCATGCCGATGGCGCACCGTCCTGTCGATCCGCACGTCTCGTTTCCCGAACTCGAAGAGCTCGTGCTCGAGCGCTGGCGCGAGCGGGACGTGTTCGCCGAGTCGGTCAGGCGCCGGCGCGACGCTCCGCGCTGGGGCTTCTACGAAGGGCCGCCGACCGCCAACGGCCCGCCTGGCTTCCACCACGTGCTGTCGCG
>DATJOE010000270.1:0-2881 GCA_035507305.1 Solirubrobacteraceae bacterium
CAGCTCACAAGCAAAGTCTCTGCCCGTAGTGGGTGGCGTTCCTCGGGGGGCATGTGCGGACGGCTGAGTCGCCAAATTGCTTCAGGGCTTCTCCATCCTTACTTTCCGCACATCGCCGACGTGATTTCCGCGAATTTCCGCCGGCCGGTCAGCCCCGGAAGGCGCTCGCCGGCACGCCGAGCAGATCGAGTACCTGACGCTGGAGCGGCGTGAACTCGGCCTCGAAGCTCTGCACAACGCGACCAGCGCGGCTGAGCAGGTGCCGCTCAGCGTGGCTGAACAGCCGTAGCACCTGCTCGGTGGTCGGGTGAGCGCAGCGGCGCTCCTCGGGATATAGCGGCAACGCTTTCAGCCTCTCACGCTTCATCGTCTGTCGGAGCTCCCGTTCGATAAGGGCCTGGATGAGGAGGGCAAGGAAGTAGACGGTGAAGAACGCCTCGATGCGCGCAGGGTTCTTCAGGAACACCGGGGCGATCTCGTGCACGGTCTTCAGTTGCTCGAAGCGCTTCTCAAGTCGCGGTTGTCCCTTGTGAGCTTCGAGGACCTGCTGCGGAGTGAGCGTGCGATCGTTGGTAATGAGTGGATACATGCCGTCGGACTTCTCGTCGTAGGCGACGGCGGCAGCATCGATCGTCCACTCGAGGTCGTAGCGGCGATGGGTGATCCGGCGGTATGAGGTTTCCGGTCCTGGCCTGCCGCGACGGGTCTGCTTGAAGTCGTGCTCGGCCCGCACGGTGCGGGAGACCTTCAGGTAGCGGCGAACGTGATAGTGCTCGAGGATCTTCTCGACCTCAAGGTCAATGCGGGAGGCTGCGCGGATACGCGCCCGGGGACTGACGATCCGATCGCGTAAGCTGCTGAGCGCCTCGACGGCCGCATCGATACGGCGCTGGCGGCTGGCGCGTTGATGAGCAGTGAGCAGCTTCGACCACACCCACACGATCGGCCAGGCTTCCATCGAGCCGATCGGATCGCGGTAGAGATACCACTGATCGCGCGGTCCATCCCTGCCCCTCGGGTCGGGCCGGTCCCACACGAGTTCCCAGGCTGGAGTGGTGGTCTGGATGCGTTTGCGAAACTGCCGGTCCTCCTGGCGGGAGCGCGGCAGCACCGTGACGAAACGGCCACCCGCGCGGGCGATGGTATCGAGGTTCTCGTGTGAGCAGAGCTTGGAGTCGGCGACGTAGAGAAAGTCCGCGCGCCCGGCCACGCTCTTTAAGGTGTTCCAGGTCTCGATGTGGGTGACCGAGTCGTTCGTGTTGCCATCGGCGATGCGAAACTGCACCGGCACCCCGCCATCGGAAGCGGTAGTAAGGATGAACAGCAGCTGCTTGAGGTCCGGACGGTGGTCCTTGCTGTATCCGAACACGATGCGCGCCGGACGCCGCCCGCGCACCGTCTCGGGCTGCACTCGGTACTGACCGCAAAAGCGGATCGAGGTCGAGTCGTTGTGTAGTTCCTCGAACTTCACCGCGAAGCACTTGCCGACGGCGAGCACGACGGCGGTGAGGAGCGCTCCGCGGTCGGCATCGTAGAGCCGATCGAGCGCTCGGCCGAGCCGATCATCGCCGAGGTGCCCGAGGTCTTGCTCTGCCAGACCGTACATGGCCGGGGCGAAGCCGTGCACGGTCTCGACCTGGCGGTAGATGGGCTCGCGCTCGACCACGATCGAGCGCAGCAGTACCCCAAGGGCCGTGGCATGCGGCACGGCGCAGCGTCGATCGGTCGTCGGGACGTACTGATCCAGCAGCTCGATGAGCCCGAGCCGTGAGATGAAGTGATTGACGAGAGGAAGAGGCCCCAGCCGCTCGGTGCAAAGAGCGAACCGCTCGGGGAGTGGCTTACGGAGTTGCGTCGACTGCACTCTGGCGATAATAATATCGCCAGCTCACGATACCGTCAACTCCATGCCCAAGCCCGATACAGCTCAAACCGAGGAGAAGATCGCAGAGATCCAGCGCGCGATCGGCGCCATGCAGTACCTGTCCTCGGGCACGCTGATCAAGCGCACCAAGGTTTGCGGGAACCCCAACTGTCATTGCGCGCGCGATCCGGCGGCGCGCCACGGACCCTACTACGAGTGGAGCTACCTCAAGGGCGGGCGGCTACACCATCGCACCCTCACCCCCAAGCAGGCTGAGCTCATGCGCCAAGCAATCGCCAATTACCGCAAGGCGAGGAAGCTCCTACGAGCCTGGGAGACCCACACAGAGCGGCTCATCGAACTCAACGCCCCGGAATAGCCGTCGGCTGTCGGCGGAAATTACTCAGAAATCACCCGGGCGATGTGCGGAAAGTAAGACATGACAGGCGACGGCCAATGTCTGGCGGGGTCGAGCGCCAAACACCCAAACTCGGACTGAAACAATCTAGGACTAAAATAAATGTTCAGTTGAGGTTCGCCGGCGCCTATCTTGTACCCCACATATGTGTGTAGGCCGGTGCCAATACTGGATCCGTCCGCTACCAAGGCCACGTAAGCCTTCGAATAGGCCGCTGTACTAAACCCGAGGTGTCTGAGGAGAATCAGGAGCCGGGCGTGGGACACGGAATCAGTGGCTGCGTAAGGAGACAACGGAATATACAAAGTCGCCTGTGTAACCCTCCGCCGCTCCGCGGCCGTCAATCCGTAGCAGCTCATTACGGGTCGTCGCCAAAGTACCCCGGTCACCCCGCAAACAATCTCGCACATGTCCCGAAACTCCGAGGTTATCCCGATGTTCAAGGCCGCCGCTCGTGCATTCAAGTCGGCAGGATCTGATTGAAAATGTCTGATATAGACCTTTACCCGCGCCTCCGCGCGAGGAGTCAAATCGAGAGACAAGTGAGTCAGCCTGTCATTTGTCGAGCAAAGCGCCTCGATACCCGGTGCCGCTTCCGA
>DATJOE010000271.1:0-5802 GCA_035507305.1 Solirubrobacteraceae bacterium
GATTGCGTGCTGCGGGTCAGTGGGGTCCTCGCTCCAACTCAGCAGAACAACGCCTGGGCGAGCGAAGCAGGCGAGGTTGTCGATGTGGCCGTCGGTCTCGTCCTCGGCGAGCCCGCGGCCGAGCCAGATCACCTTGCTCGCGCCGAGATAGTCGAGCAACGCCCGCTCGATCTGCTCGCGGCCTAGACTCGGGTTACGGTTGGGATTCAGCAGGCACTCCTCGGTCGTGAGCACAGTGCCCTCGCCATCGACGTGAATCGAGCCACCCTCGAGCACGAGCGGGGCGCGATAGCGCCCGGCGCGTTCGATCTCGAGCACCTTCTCGGCGGCGCGTTCGTCGCGCTCCCAGGAGGTGTACAGGCCGCCCTGGGTGCCACCCCAGGCGTTGAAGCACCAATCCACTCCGCGCCGTCCGCCCCGGTCATCGACGACGAACGTGGGGCCGATGTCGCGCATCCAGGCGTCATCCGTGGACAGCTCGACGACGCGGATCGCGGGGGAAAGCATCTCCCGGGCGCGCTCGTACTGCGCGTCGGAGGCCGCAACCGTGACGGGCTCAGAGGCGCCGATCGCCTCGGCGACCTCGGCGAACGCCTGTTGAGCGGGGCGGGCAGCCTCGCGCCAGTTGTCGGGACGCTCGGGCCAGGCGATCCAGCAGCCGGCGTGCGGCTCGAACTCGCCCGGCATGCGATAGCCGTCGGCGCTAGGGGTCGAGTCGATCGTGACGTTCACGCCTGTATCACCGTACAGTCACTCGCAGTGTCCGAGGAGATCCGGCTGATCGAGGCAGAAGCGCCGCTCGACTCTCCCGCTCGCGTGAATCCGCCGCGGCGGGCGCGGTTTCGGATCGGTGCGGTGCAACATCGCTGGCACGCCGATCCCGCCGAGCACGAGCGGGCGCTGGCCGAGGGGATCGAGCTGGCGGCCGAGCGGGGCGCTCAGCTGATCTGCTTGCAAGAGCTGACGCTAAGCCGCTACTTCGCGACTGATCCGCGCGGTCCGCGGGCGGTGGGGGCCGAGCCGGAGGAGCTTCCGGGCGGCCGCACGTTCGAGTTCGCCGCGCGCATGGCAGGGGAGACCGGTGCGCACGTGCACGCATCGCTGTACGAGCGCGCCGAGGGGCCGGACGGCCTGGGCTTCAACACCGCGATTGTGGTCTCGCCCGCGGGTGAGCTGGTGGCGCGCACGCGCAAGCTGCACATCCCGCTGACGGCGGGCTATCATGAGGACCGCTACTTCCGTCCGGGGCCGGGCGTGGGGGAGGAGCCATACCCGCTTGTCGCTCTCGCGCAAGCTCGACTCGGCCTGCCAACGTGCTGGGACCAGTGGTTCCCCGAGGTCGCGCGCGCCTACAGCCTGGAGGGCGCGGACGTGCTGGTTTATCCCACCGCGATCGGCTCCGAGCCCGATCATCCCGAGTTTGACACGCAGCCGCTGTGGGAGCAGGTGATCGTGGGCAACGCGATTGCAAACGGGGTCTTCATGGTGGCGGTAAACCGGATCGGCGAAGAGTCACCGCTGCGCTTCTACGGATCTTCGTTCATCTGCGACCCCTACGGGCGCAAGTTGGCGCAGGCGCCACGCGAGCAGCCCGCGGTGCTAGTCGCCGAGCTAGACCTCGACCAGCGCGAGGATTGGCTCGAGCTGTTCCCGTTCCTGAGCACGCGTCGCCCCGAGGCCTATGGGCGCCTAGTGGGGCCGTCGGGGTAGCGGAGCCGTCGCGTTAGCGGTATCTCGCGTTACTCCGGCGGGTGCAGACCGTGCACGAGCTCGGCCGGATCGAGATCGAGGCCGCTCGCGATCTTGAGGATGTTGTGCAGGCTCAGGTTGCGCCGCCCGCGCTCGACTTGGCCAAGGAAGGTCCAGTGCACGCCGCAGCGATCCGCGAGGGCCTCCTGGCTTAATCCCAGCGACTCTCGTCGCGAGCGCACGCGTTTACCCAGCAGCCGTGTGGCATCGGAAAGCGGCTCCGGCATCCGGTGACAAGACCATCCGCCCCGAGTTTCGGTGTCCAGAGCAAGCGGGCCTAATGCAAGTAAGTCCCAACTATTCGTATCCTGCTACAGTCCGCGTCCCCACGCGGAGAGGCAAGGGGAGGCAGGCTCCACTCAGCCTGCCTCCCCTCTATGGGTCCGCTAGCTGTTCGCCGGTGCTTCCGCGGGTAGACTGCGCTCGTCGTCGATCGCGGGTCACAAGCAAATAAGCTCGTAGGCTCGGCGCTTACTCCTATGTCATCACCCAGCCCCGAGCCTCCGTTCCATCTGCTGCTGCATGCCGATGAGCGCACGGTTACGACGACCGCGCTCAAATTGCTGATCTCCGACGAGGCGCACGAAGAACTGATCCGCGACCTAGCCCGCGAGGTACTCGCGAAACTCGACGGCGAGTTCGACGAGCGAGGGATCCTCACGGTCGAGCTGGGCTCACGCCAAATGAAGATCGTCCACACCGCGCTGCGGGCGCTGTTTGGTGACCTCGGGCGCGAGCAGGCCGACGAGCGCGAGCTGATCCGCGGGGTGCTCGACAAGTTGCCGGACGAGCATGTGATGCGCGCGATCTCGCTGGACTAGTAGGGCGTAGTTGATCGCACAGAATCTTTACGTCGGCAGGAATTGACTGCCGGTACGATTCCGACTTTACGATTAACGGCCGTCTAGCGACGGTTGCGACGGTCCAGGGCAGTGCCGCCTGAGCGCCGTTGGAGCGCGCGATAGGTCGAAATTGAGAGGAGGCTCGTATGGCTGGCCTGGAGTCGATCGATCATGTCGTGTACGTGATGCTCGAGAACCGCTCCTTCGACCATCTACTTGGATTCCTATATCCAAAGTCTGAGACGTTCGAGGGCCTGGACGGCACGGAGTTCAACCTCGACGCGCAAGGAAACAAGACGGCGGTTTTCAAGGTCACTCCCGGCATGCAGAACGCTTGTTATTACCCTCTGGCGAACCCGTCGGAGGGTTTCAAGGCAACGGACGAGCAACTGTTCGGTTCGGCCGAACCGGCCGCTGACGCTCGGGCGACGAACAGCGGATTCGTGACGAGCTTCGCCCAGGAGCTCAAAGAACCCAAGCACCCACTAGACCCGAAACTCGTAGGCGCGAGTCCGGCTTCCATCATGGGCATGTATGCGCCGGAGACGCTGCCGGTGCTATCGGCCTTGGCGAGAGGCTACGCGGTGTCTGACCGCTGGTTTGCATCAGTACCGACGCAGACGTTCCCCAACCGCGCGTTTGCTGTCGCCGGCACCTCTCTCGGTTACACCGACAACTCAGCACATGGGCATCCCGCATTCGACACCCCTTCAGTCTTCGGAAGGCTCGCTGATGCCGGGTATACCTGGAAGATCTACGGCTACTCAGGTATCCCCCTGACAGCCGGGGACTTCCCCGACACGGTCCAGCCGGGTCCCAAAGGGGAGGTCGTCTCGGGGTTTGCGCGTTTCAAGGATGACGCGGCGAATGGGGAACTTGCAGCCTTTTCGTACATCGAGCCTGAGTGGGCGACGTACCCGAAGAAAAAAGCCACGCCGGAACAGGCGCACAAAGAAGCGGAGAAAAACTTTCATGTTCAGAATGACCAACACCCAGTCTCGAACATGGCCGCCGGCGAGAAGCTGCTCTACGACATTCACGAGGCTCTACGAACGAGCCCAGCCTGGAATCAGACTCTGCTGATCATCACCTACGACGAGCACGGAGGCACCTACGATCACGTGGCTCCGCCGACGGATGCGACCCCTCCCGACGCCAACGTAGGCATCTCAGGCGTTGACTTCGACTTCAAGCGATTCGGGGTTCGGGTCCCCGCAGTGATCGTCTCCCCGCTGATCCCGGCAGGGACGATCCTTCGCGCGCCTGAGGACGAACCGCCCTCAGAGGACCGGCCGCCCTTCGACCACACTTCCCTGATCGCGACCCTCCGTACGCGATTCGGTATCGGGGCGCTCGGAAAACGTGATGCTAAAGCGCCGCACGTGGGTCCGGCCCTGTCCTTGGACGTGGCGCGAACGGATAATCCGCTCGCCGGCGTTGAGCCGCTGGCGGTGGAAGATGCGGTCCTCCAAGGGGGCTCGAACCCGATCGGCGCCGAGCCGAGCTCGTTTCTTGAAGCAAAGGCGATCGCCGCCGCGGCTCTACCCATTCCGGGAGCCGGTATTGCGGACCCCAAGGAGAAGGTCGAGGCGCTGGGCACCGCAGCCGAACAGTACGAGTTCGCGCAAAGGCGTCTCGCGGCGTGGCACGCCGCGGGCCGCCCGCTCAAGTAAGGAGTCTCGGGCGGGCTTTCGCGCAAGGCATCTGACCGCTCTTGAGGACGGCGCTGGGGGTATTGCGGGGTTCGTGAACGGCGATCGTGGCAGCTAGGGAATAATTCTCTTATGACATCGCGGGGCGCAGGTCCTAGCCGACGGCGGCTGCGCAAAGATCGCGCCTCGCGGACGCGCGCTCGTGAGCGCTCGCGAGCGGGGGGCCGCGAAATCGTGATCGACTTTGGTGACCCGCGCGTCCGGCGTAGGTGGCTCACCGTGGCGATCACGGCAATGATCCTCGCCGCGGGTGGAGGCATCCTCTGGTACGTGCTCGAACCTGGTGTGGCCTCATACCAAGTCGGCTACACGCTCGCCCTCCCGGCGATCATCACAGCGTTGGTCTGGATCGGGCGGCGACTGCCGAGGTGGCTTGATTGGCTGCTTGCGATCGTGCTCTGGGCGGGTGGCTCGGTGGCCTACGTCTCGATCGGCGGTTCGGATTGGTGGCTGTGGACACAGGTCGCACTACTTCCGCTTGCGCTTCTCATCCTGACAAGCATGCGACCGCGCGATACCGACGCCGCGGGCAAGACGCC
Organism: Solirubrobacteraceae bacterium; assembly: GCA_035507305.1. Lineage (GTDB taxonomy): Bacteria > Actinomycetota > Thermoleophilia > Solirubrobacterales > Solirubrobacteraceae > Palsa-744. The sequence goes on from DATJOE010000271.1 coordinate 4,843, forward strand.
ATGGTACGGCGGTATGCAGGATGGACCCTGGGGTCCCCCGTAGGCAAGCGGTCAATTCTCGCTTTGCCCAACGACAGCCCAGTCAGCTCCTTGCCGAGGTCCGGATAGGACCGGGCGAACCGGGTGCAGAGTGGGAAGGGGAGCGCAGCTGCGAGCGGGAGCAGAGTAGGCCCTACGGTAGGGACAAGCGTCTGAGCGGGCAACAGGCCCGGCTCAGTCTGGGCCTGTTCGCTCCGTTTACTTCGTGTGGTGCTCGTTCGTGTGGTGCTCGTCCGCTACTGCGTCTCGGCGACCTCCTGCCGCTTGCCCCGAGGCGCCGGTCCGCGCACGCCCGCTCAGAATGACACGGCGATCATCTTAGATGTACCTACCACGAGTTCTAAGGAAAGCCGCATGCACGAGGCTTCGCCTTTGCCTCCTCGCACCTCCGAGAGAACACCATTTATCGTCGTGCCTTCGTCATTCAGGTACCCGGTAAGTTCCTGTTTCCCTTTCGCAGTGCAGTTGCTGACCAGCCCGAATGAGGTGATGTCCATTCCTGACGTCACTTTTTCTACTTTGAGTATCACTGGGCCCCGGAGTTTCACCGTCTGTTTACTGCACGTGATCGCTGCTTCTTTGAATAAGACCAACAGCGCAACCGTTAACGGTGAGGTACTGGTGTCGATTACGTGCCATTCAGAAGGAATTAACACCACGCCAGCGGGATCACCAGTGGTCGCGCAGGTTCCCCCGGTTCCGTTTTTTTCCCGGGCGTCGCTCAGTGTTAGGAGCATCGGGCCTAAGGAAGATAATTCGAAGATTTCTAAGGAAAATGTCATTTCTTTCCATACGATCTTTTCACCAGCTTCCGTTTCCAACTGGCCGACTTCTGTGCCGCTTACGGAACCTTTTCCTTCGGTGGGGTATGTTTCTTCCGGTAAAAGCTTTACATCCGGTAACGACAGTTCACCAATTTTT
>DATJOE010000272.1:0-22201 GCA_035507305.1 Solirubrobacteraceae bacterium
GCGCTGGTGTGGGGGCTCGTGCGCGCAAACGACGCGGGCTGGTCCAGCCTGGAGGTCCTCGGCGCCCTGCTCGCAGGATGCCTGCTACTGCCGGCGTTCGTCCTCTGGGAGGCACGAGTCGAGGGGCCGACGATGCCGCTGCGGCTGTTTCGCAGCCGAGAGTTCGCCTTCGGCAACGCGGCGGCGTTCCTGATGTCCGGCGCCACGTTCGCAACTGCGTTTCTGGTGACCCAGGAGTTCCAGTTTGCCCGCGGCTACTCGCCGCTGTCAGCCGGCCTGCGCCTGCTGCCGTTCTTCGCGACGCCGATGCTCGTCTCGCCGATCGCCGGCGCAGTCTCCGACCGCCTTGGTCGCCGACCACTGATCGTGACCGGGCTGGCGCTCGAGACGTTCGGCCTGGCGTGGGTGGCGGCGCGAGGATCGCTTGGCACGAGCTGGATCGAGATAGCGATCGCGCTCCTGGTCGCGGGCATCGGCATCTCGATCGCGCTTCCGACCGTGCCCACCGCCGTCCTCAGCTCTGTCCGCGAAGAGGAGATGGGCACAGCCTCGGGCGTCAACTACATGGCCCAGCGGTTCGGCGCCGTGTTCGCTGTGGCGATCGCGACGGCGGCCTTCTCTGCATACGGGCACCTCGGCTCGCCGAGCGCCGTCACAGCCGGCTTCAGACCGGCGATGTGGGTGTGTGCCGCGTTCGCGCTGCTGGCGACGTTGAGCGGACTCGCGATCGCCTCCCGAACGGCCGAGTCCGCAGAAGCGGGCGACATCGCGCAGGCGCCCGCAGAGGAGCCGCTGGCGGCTTGACCGACGGCGTCACGACTTCACGACGACATCAATCAACCAACCACAGCACAAGGAGCAAGACATGGCAGACATTCTTCACCGCGTATCGATTGCAGCGGCGCCCAGCGAGGTTCACGAGCTGATCGCAACGCCGGAGGGCCTCGAGCGATGGTGGACTGGTCGTGCCGTCGAGGGCGAGACCGCCGTCGGTGGGCGACTGTCGCTGTTCTTCGGCCAACGCGAGCGACCGGCCGCAGTCATGGAGGTCCTTGGCGACACGCCGGAGGAGATCGCCTGGCGCTGCGTCGACGGCCCAGAGGACTGGCGCGAGACCCGCATCACGTTCTCGCTGAAGCCTTCGCCCGACGGCGGCACGACGCTGCTGTTCGAGCACTCCGGCTGGCGGGAAGGCAACGAGTTCATGGCTGGCTGCAGCACGAACTGGGGGGCTTACCTGACGAGCCTCAAGTCCGGGGCCGAGGGGGATGGGTTCGGCGCCTATCCGGCGGGAGAGGTGAGCCGCTGGAGCTGAGCGTGGTGTTGGAGGAGTGGGCGCAAGCCCGTCGAGCGCGAGCGCATGACTCGCGTTCGCGCGAGGCCGGGCCCCGACAGCGTTCGCGCACCTCGTCGAGCACGAGCGTCGTCGCCCGAACGTGACGTCGACGAACACTCGCCGACAGCCCGGTCGGTCGCACGCGCCAAAGTGCTCCATCCCGAGGGTCGCGAGCGCGAGCGCGAGTCCGCACGCGGGATGCTCAAATTTGGAGACCACAGCAGCGGCCCAGATGCGCCGCCGGCTGCGGAGACGGTAGGACGCTCGTACCCGTCGCCAAGCGGGCGTTGGACTCATGGCGGCGGCGAGAGCCAGGAATGGTCCTCACGGTGCAGAACTTGCCCACGAGGACGGCTGGAAAATGACAAGCAGCGCGAGCGCCAACGTGCGATCGATCCAACACTTCAAGCTCGACAGACGCGTGTGGCTGATCGCGCTGGCTGAGGTTTGCCTTCTCGTGGTTACGAGCACGCGCTACGGCTACCACCGCGACGAGCTCTACTTCGTCGTCGCCGGCGGACATCCGGCGATCGGCTACCCAGACCAGCCGCCACTCGTCCCGCTGCTCTGCTGGGCGATGAACTGGATCGCCCCGGGCTCGCTGCTGATGCTGCGAGCTCCCTCGGCTCTGGTCGCAGGCGCGACCACGGTGCTGGCCGCGCTGGTCACGCGCGAGGTTGGGGGTCGAAGCGATGCTCAGATCATCGCAGCGCTCTGCACTGCGGTGTCCGGCTTCGGACTCGCCGTCGCACACCTCGTGAGCACGACTACGTTCGACATGCTCAGCACGACGGCTCTCGGATTGCTCGTGATCCGCGCCGTTGCCCGGAACCAAGCCAGCGCGATTCTCTACGCGGGATTAGTGGTCGGCGTCGGCGTCCTGGCGAAGCCGCAGGTGGGTCTCGTCGCGCTGGTGATGACTGGGAGTCTGCTGGCGCTTGGGCCTCGCGCGATGCTTCGCACTCGCTGGGCGCTCGGTGGCGCTTGCGTGGCCATTGCGCTGAGCGCCCCGTACGTCATATGGCAGGCTCAGCACGGCTGGCCACAGGCTACGGTCGCATCCAATATCGCCGGCTCACAAGAGGGCGGCCGCGCTGGCTTCTTCCCCTTCCAGCTCGTGATGGTCAGCCCTGTGCTGGTGGCGGTCTGGGTGGCGGGGCTGGCTGCACCATTTCGGATGAGCCAGTGGCGAGCGCTGCGCTTCGTCCCGGTCAGCTATTTGGCATTGGCGGTCCTGTACTTCATCGGCGACGGACACGCCTACTACCTCGCGAGCCTCTACCCCGTCCTGCTCGGGCTCGGCGCCCCGGTCGTGGCGCAATGGTGTCGAGCGCGCCGGTGGCGCGTCGCGCTGCTGGCGAGCGCGATCGCGGTCAGCGGCGCATTCAGCATCCTGATCGCACTCCCCGTCCTTCCCGAACGTGATCTGCAGGGGAGCGCGGTGATCGCGCTCAACTCGGCACAGGGTGAGACTGTCGGATGGCCCCGATTCATCGACGCGGTGTCGGCGGGCTGGAGATCACTGGGCAGAGCGGAACGCGGTCACACGGCGATCTTCACGCTCAACTACGGCGAGGCGGGCGCGATCGATCTGCTCGGCGCGGCCCACGGCCTGCCACAAGCTTTCAGTGGGCACAACGGCTTCTCGGAATGGGGGCCACCGCCGGACGCGGACAGGTACGCGCTGGTCGAGGGATTGGAAGCGCCCTCTGAACTGACGAATTACTTCACTGCGTGCCGGACGGTGGCTGTCGTCGAGAACGACGTCGGTCTCGACAACGATGAGCAGGGATTGCCCGTGCGCGTCTGCCGCACCGAGCGCCCCTGGTCGAGGATGTGGTCAGGGCTCAGGCACTACGACTGACGCTTTCACGAGGCGTCGAGCGTTCGCGGCTCGCGGATATCAGAGGCCGCTGGAGGGCCTGCGGGGGGGCGTGGTGAACGCCTGCGGATCGCAGCCGATCCGCCTGCGCTCTCCCTGCCTACATCGTCAGTAGCTCGAAGATCTCCACCACGCACTCGCCAGCAGTGCCGGAGAGGAACGGGAGACCCTCGGTCAACGTCTTCGCGCTCGCAAGATCGGTGGCCTCGACGATCGTGTAGCCGATCAGTTCGCCGGGTGCTGCCTCCGTGCCGTCGTCACGTAGCGCCGCGGCTGCTCCAAATGGACTGCCGACGTCTACGAGCCCCGAGCCGACATTCTCCATCCACGCACCGAAGGTGGCTGTGCGCGCAGCGCTCTGCTCGGGTGTGGCGTCGGCCGCCGGAGCCGGACCACGGTACAGGTACATGAACTTCGCCATGTCAATCGTCCCCTTTCGCTGGCCGGCAGATCCCGGCTTTGTCTTAGAGACGAACAGGCACCCGCGAAACGGACGGCCCGTCGGCTAGTTGTCGAATGCGCCATACGGCGTCGAACCGCGTGACCAGCGAGAGGCGGCCCTCCGGACATCTGACCGATGCTCGGCACGCGCTAGGAGTTGCAGCGAGTTCAGAGCTCGCGCCCTCGCAAGATCTCGCCGACGACGAGGGCCAACGGGACCGCGATCCACATCTGCCGTCTTGCAGCGAGCCTCAACTCTCTCGCGGGATCGGCTTCTTGCAAGGCCGCGTCCAGAGCGCCCGGCCGGGACAGCGTCCGTGCGTGCACTGCGAGGGGGATGTAGTTAGCCCCGACACCGCAAAGCCAGACGCCAGCGAAAACGATCCAACCCGTGCCTCTGAGCGCCAGCAGCAAGCCGAGCGCACTGCAGAGAATCGCTCCCAACGTGAACCCGGCACGAACGAGGCGACGTCGCCGACTGCCGCCGGATCGTCCATGTAGATCAGCCGCGGCCAACCGCCGCGGATCGATCGCCGCGGCGGACGGGCAAAGTCTTAGGCGACCGTGCGGCACAGGCCGACTCTAGGCTGCAAGACAAAGCATCAGAACGGCCGCGCGTCGAAGGGCATGCCGGACCGCTCGGTTGCAGGGCTTCTGGCGATGCCGGAGGAGGGACTCGAACCCCCGACACGCGGATTATGATTCCGCTGCTCTAACCAACTGAGCTACTCCGGCAGGGTGGCGCAGTTTAGCCTCGTGCTCGTGAAGGCACCAATTCTGCTTGCGGTCCCGAACGTCTCGGAGGGTCGTGACACCGCGACGATCGAGTGCATCGGCGACGCCTTCGCGTCGCGCGACCGATCGGCCGCCGAGCGACGAGCCGTCTGCCTGCTCGACGTCCACTCCGACCCCGACCACCACCGCTCGGTCTACACGCTCGCGGGCCCGACGCGCGAGCTGGCCGACGCGCTCGTCGGCGGCGCGGCCCAGGCGGTCCGCTCGATCGACGTAGTCTCCCGCGCGAAGGCCGATCCCGCCGAGCGCGGCGCGCACCCGCACGTCGGCGCGATCGACGTCGTCCCGCTCGTCTACTTCAACGAAGGCGACCGCGGCGCGGCCTGCGCCGAGGCGCTCGCCGTCGCGGACCGGATCGCGACCCGGCTCGACGTGCCCGTATTCCTCTACGGCGAGCTCGCGGGCGGCCGAGCCGGCGGCACCCGTGCCGAGCTGCGCCGCGGTGGAGTCCAGGGCCTCGCGGCACGGCTCGCGGGCGCGGGCGGCGAACCGCCGCTCCGCCCCGACTTCGGCCCACACCGCCTGCACCCGATCGCGGGCGCGACGCTCGTCGCCGCACGTGAGCCGCTCGTCGCGTTCAACCTCCAACTCGCCGCGCCCGCCACGCTCGCAGACGCTCGCCGAATCGCCGCCGCGATCCGTGAGGGCGGCCAAAACGGGCTGCCGGGATTGCGTGCAATCGGCGTGGCACTGCGAGAGCCGAACAGCGAAGAAATCGCCCAAGTCTCGATGAACGTCGAGCGCCCCCTGGAGCTACCGCTCGCCGAGGCCGTACTCGCGGTCGAAGCTCACGCCGCCATCGCCAGTGCCGAGCTCGTCGGCCTCGCGCCCCGCGCCGCGCTCGAGGGCTTCCCGCCCGATCTGCCCATGCCGGGCTTCGACCCCTCTCGTCATCTGATCGAGAACGCCCTCGCGAATCTCGCACCGGCCCCGGAGCCCGCGGCGCCCGAAACGGGCTAGGCTCCAAAGATGCCCCAGGCCAGGCGTTCAAAGCGACAGACCAAGCACCGCGGCAACGCCGCCGGGATCGTCGAGTCGCGCGGGCGCACCGGGCGCAAGCCCACCGCCGCCGAGAAGTCCGGCAAAGCCGCCGAGGCCGCCCGCTCCAAACAGGACCGCGCCGACCGCATGAACCGCCCGCCGACTTGGCGCGGGGCTTTCCTGCGCGCGCTCGTCGCTGCTGGGGCTCTTGTGCTGATTTCCGGCCTGATCCTGAAAGCCAGCGCCGGTCAGTCGGTCGCCTACTTCTTCGTCGGGCTGCTTGCCTACACGCCAATCAGTTACTACAGCGACAGCTGGCTCTACAAACGCCGGCAGGCCAAAAAGGCCAAGGGCGGCGGCGCGAGCGCGGGGGGCGCCAAGACCGGTGGGGGGAAGGCCGGCGCGTGAGCAACGCTCTGGACATTCGCTCCTTCACCGTCGGCCCCGTGCAGGAGAACTGTTACATCGTCAGCGACCCCGCCCAACCCGCCGACGCCGAGGGTCGCAGGCCCGCCGTGATCGTCGACCCCGGTGATGAGCCCGAGCGCCTGCTTCAGGCCATCGACGCGCTCGGCGTGCGGATCGAGGCGATCCTGCTCACGCACTGTCACTTCGATCACATCGGCGCCGTCGCTCCGCTCGCCAAGGCGACCGGCGCCCCCGTCTACTGCCCCGAGATCGAGCGCCCGCTGCTCACCGACATCATGAGCTGGGTGCCAGCGGGGTTTGGCCCATTCGAGAACTGGGACCCCGAGCACACGGTTAGCGGTGGTGAGCAGCTCGCTTTGCCCGGTCTCGATATCAAAATAATCTTTACACCCGGTCACAGTCCGGGCCACGTGACCTATGTCATCTCGCCCGCCGGCGGAGATGGCGCAGCCGCGCTGCTCTCCGGCGATGTGCTCTTCCAAGGGTCCGTCGGAAGGGTCGATCTGCCCGGTGGTGACTGGCCCACGCTCGAGCGCTCCATCGGTCTGCTGCTCAAATCCTTTCCGCCCGAGACCGTCGTCTACCCCGGCCACATGGGCGTGACCACGCTCGGCCGCGAGCGCGACACCAACCCCTTCCTCACCGAGCTGCGCGAGCGCGTGCCACGCGCCGCCGTCGCGCCCGACGCGACCGCGGCCCGACGTTGAGCGATCCCAAGCTCAAAGCCCCGCGCGGCACGTTCGACGTGCTTGGGGAGCAGGCCCAGGAGCGCGCCGTGCTCGAGTCCCGCGCCCGCGCCCTACTCGAGTCCGCGGGTTACGAGCGGATCGAGACTCCCACCTTCGAGGCCACCGAGCTGTTCGCCCGTGGCGTCGGCGAGTCCACCGACATCGTCCGCAAGGAGATGTTCACCTTCGAGGATGCCTCCGGCCGTTCGCTCACCCTGCGCCCCGAGGGCACCGCACCCGTCTGCCGCGCCTACGTCGAGCACGGCATGCACAAGCGCCGCCAGCCCGTGAAGCTCTGGTACCTCTCAAGTTTCTTCCGTCACGAGCGCGCCCAGGCCGGCCGCTATCGCCAGTTCTGGCAAGTCGGCGCCGAGGCGATCGGCTCCGAGGACCCCGCCGTCGACGCCGAGGCCATCGTCCTGCTGCACACGTTGCTCGCCCAGATGGGCGCGCGCGAGGTTCGTCTGCGTCTCTCCAGCCTTGGTGGCCCTGGGACCCGCGCCGAGTATCGCCAGCGCTTGCAGGAGCATCTGCACGCGCGCGAGGACGAGCTCTCCGATGAGGTGCGCAGCCGCATCGACCTCAACCCGCTGCGCGCCTTCGACTCAGAACACGAGGGCACCCGGCGCGTGATGGCCGACGCCCCTCGCTTGCTAGAGCAGCTCGATTCCGAGGACGCCGACCACTTCGCCGAGGTTCGCGAGCTGCTCGACCGCGCCTCCGTCGCCTATGAGGTCGACTCCACGCTTGTGCGCGGCCTCGATTACTACACGCGTACCGTCTTCGAGTTCACCTCCGACGCCCTCGGCGCTCAGAGTGGAGTCGGCGGCGGCGGTCGCTACGACGGACTCATCGAGCTGCTCGGTGGGCAGCCCACGCCCGGGATCGGCTGGGCCGCCGGGATCGAGCGAATTCTGCTCGCCGGCGACGGCCTCCACGTCGCTGCCAACCCCGTCGACTTGTTCCTCGCGCTCGACGGCCAGGACGCTCGCGCCGCGGCGTTCGCCATCCTCCAAGACGCTCGATCCGCCGGACTGCGCGCCCAGATCGAGCTCGCCTCACGCTCGCTCAAAGGTCAGCTCAAGCACGCCGACGCGATCGGCGCACGCTATGTAGCCATCGTCCGCGACGGTGGCGCCGAGGGGGAGAGCGTGCTTAAAGACATGGAAGAAGGTCGCGAGCAGACGCTCGCCACCGACACCATCGTCCACGCCGTGCTGCGTGGGCTGCGCACGCTCTGAGCTCACTCGCCTTGCTCCTTCGCGTCGGGCTGACAGCGATCTTGCAGATCGCCCGCGCGCGTCCGCCGCGCCATGCGCCGCTCAACTCCTGAGTCCTAAATGCCGAAGGAAGAGGCGTGACGCACATCTCGCGCCCCATCCAAATCGCGCTCGCAGCCGCCGTGCTGCTCATCGCCGTGTGGTTTGTCGCCTTGCGCAATCACAGCTCCAGCACCGAAAGCTCGGGCTCGGGTTCTTCGGCGCCTGCGTCCTCATCGCCCAGCCAGCCCTCTGCCTCGCAGAGCGCTTCGAGCTCGCAGGGCACCCCCGGCGGTGGTACGCCTGCCTCTAAAGGCCAGATCTACAAAGGTTCCGCGCCTGGCGTTGAAGGGCTTTCGCGGGCGATCCACCGCGCTCAGGGCGCCGTCGCTCAGTCCCAGCAGAACGCCCAGCAGCTACAGAAGAAATCAGCCGAAGCCTCCGGCGGGACACATGCCCAGGGCGCGCAGGGTCAGACACAGAACAGCCAGGCTCAGAGTCAGTCTCAGACACAGCAGCACCAGTCACGGGGCCAGCAGACGCAGCAGCACCGGCAGACGCAACAGCGTCAGCAGGCTCAGCCGCAGTCGCAGGCCAAGAGCACGAACGGCGTTCCCGCGATGCAGTCCGTCGTCGAAGGCAACCTCGCCCACGGCAAGCTCGTCGCCGTTCTGTTCTGGAACCCCAAAGGCGCGGTCGACCAGACCGTGCGCCGCGAGCTGAGCGCCGCGAGTCGCGATGAGCACGGGAAGCTCGCCGTGCATCTCGCCCACTCAAGCGAAGTCGGCTCGTTCGGCTCGTTCACCCACACCGTGCAGGTCTATTCGACCCCCACGATCCTGCTGATCAACAAGCAAGGCAAGACTTCAAGCCTCACCGGCCTCACCGACGCGTTCTCGATCCAGCAGTGGATCAAAGAAGTCAAGAAGGCTAAGTAGCCCCTGGCTGGGCGCACCGTCCGCTGGCCTATACGGCCGTCCGCTTAAACTCGGACGCGTGGGGACGCTCTCCGCTGAAAGCCTGCAGCAGCACCTCGAAGCGCCGCTCGGACGCGGACACATGCCTGCGGACGCCCACACCGGGGCCGCGGGCGGCGCCGCCTGCGGCGACTTGGTCCGCATCTCGCTCGCGCTCGACGCCGCCAGCCCGGTCTGCGAGGTCTGCGACGCGGGCTTCGATGCCAGTGGCTGTGGCGCCGTGGTCGCTGCCGGGAGCGCCGTCGTTGGCCTTGTTCGCGGCGTGCCGCTGCTCGATGCGGCGCGGGTCGGCTCCGAGCAGATCGAAGCCGAGCTCGGCGGCCTCAGCCCCGCTAAGCGCCACGCCGCCGAGCTCGCCGCTGACGCGCTGCACCGCGCGCTCGGCTGGGCCGCGCGCGAGCAGGCACGGCTTGCTCTGCAAGAGACCCGCACGCTCGTAGCGATGAGTGGCGGCGTCGACAGCGCCGTCGCCGCGCTGCTCGTCGCTCGTGACGGAGCCGAGGCCGTCGGCGTCACGCTCGAGCTGTGGTCGGACCCCGAGAACGACGGCGAGGCCAGCTGCTGCTCCGCGCAGGCCGTGCGCGGAGCGCGCGATCTCGCGCACCGGCTCGGCATGCCGCACCTCTCGATCGACCTGCGCGCCGAGTTCCGCGCCGGTGTCGTGGATCGCTGGCTTGAGGATCACCGCGCCGGGCTCACGCCAAATCCCTGCGTTCGCTGCAACGGCAGCGTGCGCCTCGACGCGATGCTCGAGCTCGGGGAGCGGCTCGGCTCGCGCACGCTCGCCACGGGTCACTATGCGCGCGTGGATGATCCCGCCGACACCGATACTGCCGAGACGGCTGACTCCACCGAGGCGGGCGCCGGTCCGATGCTTCGCATGGCCACCGACGTCGCGAAGGACCAGTCCTACGTGCTCTCCGCGCTCGCTCCCGACTCGCTCGCGCGCCTGCGCTTTCCGTTGGGAGGCCTGCGCAAGGAAGAAGTCCGCGAGCTGGCCGCCGAGGCCGGGCTGAGCGTCGCGCGCAAGCCCGACTCCCAGGACCTCTGCTTCCTCGCGGGCACGCGACACGGCGCCTTCTTGGAGCGCCACGGCGGGCTTGGCGTCACGCCCGGGGCGATCGTCGATCGCGAGGGCAACGTGCTCGGCGAGCACCGCGGCGCTCACGCTTATACCGTCGGACAGCGCCACGGCCTCGGGATCAGCGCGCCCCAGCCGCTCTACGTACTCGCGACCGACGCGCACGCCAACACCGTGACTGTCGGCCCACGCGAGGCGCTGCTCTCGGCCGAGCTGCCCGTCAGCGGTCTCACGCTGCACCGCGATGGGGAGTGCGTCGACGGGGTGCGCGTGCGCTCGCACGGGCGGCGTTTTGCTTGCCGCGTCGAGCGCGGCCTGTCCGCGGGCCGCCACGCGCGCGCGAGCATCGCGCTGCACGAGCCCGCCGAGCGCACCGCGCCCGGCCAGGTCGCGTGCCTGTATGCGGGCGACGTCGTCGTCGGGTACGGCACAATCGCCTGATGACATCCGACGAAATCCGCGAGCGCTACCAGGCGTTCTTTGAGGAACGCGGCCACCAGCGCATTCCTTCGGCCTCGCTCGTGCCATCGGCGCACGATCCCTCCGCGCTGCTCACCGTCGCGGGGATGCACCCACTGAAGCCCTACTTTCTCGGACAGGAGACCCCTCCCGCGAAGCGGCTCACCGATTGCCAGAAGGTGTTCCGCACGGTCGATATCGACAACGTCGGCAACACCGCGCGCCACCTCACGTTCTTTGAGATGCTCGGCAACTTCTCCTTCGGCGACTACTTCAAGCCCGAGGCGATCGAGTTCGCTTGGACGCTCTCGCGCGAAGTGTTCGGCTTCGCGGCCGAGGACATCTGGGTCACGGTGTTCGAGGGGGATGAGTGGCTCGACCTTGGCCCGGATGAGGAGGCGATCGAGCACTGGCTCCAGATGGGCGTGCCGCGCGAGCGGATCGTGCTCTGCCCGCGCTCGGAGAACTTCTGGCAGGCGGGCCCGACGGGCCCCTGCGGCCCTTGCTCGGAGCTGTACATCGATCGCGGCCTCGAGTTCGGCGCCCCCGACGATCTGCCGGGCGGGGAGAACGAGCGCTTCCTGGAGTACTGGAACCTCGTGTTCATGCAGTACGAGCAGACCGCCGGCGAAGAGGGCGTGCGTGGCGGGCGGTTGAAACCGCTGCCCGCGAACAACATTGACACGGGCATGGGCCTGAACCGGATGGCTGCGATCCTGCAAGGGACGCCCTCGGTGTTCGAGACCGACCAGTTCAAGCCGCTGATCGAGCTGGGCGAGGAGCTCTCGGGCGCCCGCTACGGCGCAGACTTCGCCGCCGACCGCGCGCTGCGGATCCTCGCGGACCACTCCCGCGCGATGACATTCCTCGTCGCCGACGGCGTCGTGCCCTCCAACGAGGATCGCGGCTACGTGCTCAGGCGCGTGATGCGCCGTGCGATCCAGCAGGGCCGCGCGCTCGAGCTCGCGCCTGGCTTCCTGACGAAGTACGCGGAGCGAGTGCAGGAGCTGATGGGTGGCGTCTATCCCGAGCTGCGCGAGCAGCGCGCGGCGATCGAGACGTGGCTCGCCTCCGAGGAGGAGGGCTTTGGGCGCACGCTCACGCAGGGTCTTCAGACGCTGCGCTCGATGATCGAGCAGGCGCGTGGGGAGGACCGCCGCAACGTCCCGGCCGAGGAGGTCTTTCGTCTGCACGACACGTACGGCTTTCCGTATGAGATGACCAAGGAGCTGCTCGCGGAGGAGCGACTCGGGATCGAAGGCGACTTCGAGTCGCTGATGGACGAGCAGCGCGCGCGCAGCCGCAAGGGTGGCGCCGCGGGCGAGAACGGCTCGGGCGAGGGCGCGGGCAGCGGGGACCCGCGCGCGTTGGCGAGCGCGTTCGCCGGGCAGGCCGACTTCCAGACGCGGTTCACGGGCTATGAGACCGAGCACCAACACACGACGGTCGGCGCGATCGAGCGCCAAAACGGCGGCTTTCTGGTCAAGCTGGCCGAGTCGCCGTTCTATGCGCCCGGCGGCGGCCAGGTCGCGGACGTCGGCACGATCGAATGCGAGCGCGGCGATTGCCGCGCGCGCGTGCAAGAGGTCTTCCGCCTGGGCGAGGACCAGGCGCTGAAGGTCGTCCTCGAGCAGGGCGAGCTCGAGCCGGGCGAGACCGTGCTCGCGAAGGTCGATCACGCGGCGCGCCACGCGACCGAGGCCAACCACACCGCGACGCACCTGCTCCAGGCCGCGCTGCGCGAGCGCCTGGGTAGCCACGTACGCCAGGCGGGCTCCTACGTCGGCCCCGACAAGCTGCGCTTTGACTTCAGCCACGGGCAGGGGCTCACGCCGGAGGAGCTACGCGACGTCGAGGATCGCGTGAACGGGTGGATTGCCCGCAACGACCCGGTGCGCCCGATCACTACCACGCTGGATGAGGCCAAGCGCCTCGGCGCGATGGCGCTGTTCGGGGAAAAGTACGGCGAGGTAGTGCGCATGGTCGAGGTCGGCGAGGGCGAGTACTCGCGTGAGCTGTGCGGCGGCACGCACGTGCGCTCGACCGCCGAGATCGGTCCGTTCCGGATCGTGAGCGAGACCTCTAGCGCCGCGAACGTCAGGCGGATCGAGGCGCTGACTGGCCCCGCGGCGACTGAGCTGCTGCGCGAACACGACCGGGTGCTGGGCGAGGTGGCGCGGGCGTTGCGCACGCGACCCGAGCAGGCGGCGGAGCTAGTGAAGGTGCGCGAGCAGGAGCGCCGCGAGCTCGAGAAGAAGCTGAAGAGCGGGACGGGCGCGAGCGGTGGCGATGGTGCGGTTGACCTCGACGAACTGCTCGCGGGCGTCGAGGACGTCTCCGGGGCCCCGGTGCTCGCCGCGGTAGTCGAGCTATCCGACGCGAAGGCGCTACTCGACGTCGCCGATCGTCTGCGCGGAAAGCGCGCCGACGTCGCGATCGTGCTTGGCACCGCGGTCGAGGGCCGCGCGAACCTGCTTGTAGGCGTGCCACCCGAGCTCGTGCAGCGCGGCGTGAAGGCGGGCCAGGTCGTCAAGCGCGCGGCCGCGATCGTGGGCGGCGGCGGTGGTGGGCGCGACACGCTCGCGCAGGCGGGCGGCCGCGAGCCTGAGAAGCTGGACGAGGCGCTTACAGAGGCAAAGGCCGCGATCGCCGAGGCGCTCTCGAGCTGAGTCCGATGCGCGTGCTGGCGCTCGACTACGGCAGCGCCAGATGTGGCTGTGCGGTGAGCGACCCGACCGGGACGATCGCCACGCCGATCGAGCCAGTGCTGCGCCCGGCGAGCAAGCGCGGGTTCGCGGCGCTCGTGGCGCTCGTGCACGAGCGTGAGGTCGAGCGCGTCGTCGTAGGCTTGCCGGTCTCGCTGCGCGGCGAGGACACCGAGCAAACTCGCGAGACCCGCGCGTTCGCCAAGCGCCTCGCGCGCCGTCTGGGCGAGTCAGTGCCGGTCGAGCTTCACGACGAGCGCTTCACGACGCGGATGGCCCAGCGCTTGGGTGGCGACCCAGCCGCGAGCGAGGATTCGCGCGCGGCGGCGCACCTGCTCGAGAGCTGGCTCGCGGCCGGGCGCTACTAGCGGCTCGTCCCACTAAGGTCTGATTCTTGTCCCGCGGCGACCGCTCACAGCCCTCGCACCAGCGCACGGACGAGGAGCGCGAGCGCGATCGCCTGGAACGCGAACAGCGCCGGGCGCAGCGCGAAGGCGCACAACGGCCTCCGCTTCCAGATCCGGAACCGCCGCTCCGGCCGGTCTCCGACTCCGCGCCGGCGGCCGATCCGGCACCGATCCCCGACCCCGCGCCGATCTCGGAGCCGGCGGCCGTGCCGATCCCGCAGCCGACGGCCGCGCCGGACCCCGACCACGCGCCGCTGACGGACGAGCTGCTGGCGATTCCACCGGCGGAGATTCCCCCGGCGGGACTCCCGCCGGCGATCCCGCCGCCGGGGGGCGTGGGAAGCGGACGGGGAAGAGGACCTCGTCGTGCGCCGGCGGGCCGCGAGCCCAGTGCTCACCGTCGCTCGACGCGCGCTCGCGTGGCGGCGCTAGTCGCGCTGGTGCTGGCGGCGGCGCTCGTGTGGTTCTTGATCTCGCTGTTCGAGCCGTTCGCGGGCGAAGGCAGCGGCCGGGTGATCGTGACAATCCCGAAGGGCTCGAGCGCGAGCAAGGTGGGCTCGATCCTGGCGCGCGAAGGGGTGGTGTCCTCGGGCTTCTTCTTCGACCTACGGGCGCTAGTGGAGGGCAAGCGGGGCTCGCTTCACTCGGGCCGCTTCGAGCTGAAGCACGACATGAGCTACTCGGCGGCGATCGACGCGCTGAGCAAGCCGCCGCCGAAGGTGATCACGCTGAAGGTGGTGATCCCGGAGGGCTACACGCGCCGCCAGATCGCGGATCTGGTGCAGGAAGACGCGCTGAGCGGCGACTACCTGGCGGCGAGCGCTAGCTCGCCTTTGCTGAACCCGCGCCACTATGGTGCCCCGAAGAGCACGCGCACGCTGGAGGGGTTCCTGTTCCCGGCGACGTACGAGCTGCGTGCGGGCGCGCCGGCGCAGCGCCTGGTGAACGAACAACTGGTGGCGTTCCGCCGTCGCTTCGGCCCTAAAGACATCCGCCGCGCACACGCGCTAGGCGTGACGCCGTACGAACTGCTGACGGTGGCCTCGCTGGTGGAGCGCGAGGCACAGACCGAACACGACCGGCCACTGATCGCGGCGGTGATCTACAACCGCCTGCGCGAAGGGATCCCGATCGGAATCGATGCGGCGATCTACTACGCGGTGGAGCAACGGATGGGGATCGCGACGTACACGGGCGAACTGACGGCGTCGCAACTGAAGATCGACTCGCCGTACAACACGCGTACGCACAAAGGGCTGCCGCCAACGCCGATCTCAAATCCGGGGGAAGCCTCGATCGAAGCAGCGGCGCACCCTGCGCACAAGCCGTACCTCTACTACGTGGCGGGCGCGGACGGCTGCGGCGAGCAGGTCTTCTCAAAGACGGAGGCGGAATTCGAAAAGAACGTCGCGGCCTACGACGCGGCGGTGAAGAAGAACGGCGGTCACCCGCCGAAATGCAAGAAGAAGTGATGCAGGCGGAGCCGGTCCCGCGCGCCCCGTCAAGCGCGGCGAGCGACGAGTCCGCTCCGCGCCGGCGCCTCGGCGTGCTGGGCTGGCCGGTGGCGCACAGCCGCTCCCCGGCGATGCAGAACGCGGCGCTGCAAGCGCTGGGTCTGCACGACTGGCGCTACCAACTGCTGCCGGTGCCGCCGGAGCTGTTCGCGCAGACGACCCGCGCGCTGGGCGGCTCGGGCTTTGTGGGGGCGAACGTGACGATCCCGCACAAGCAGGCGGCGTTGGCGCTGGCGGACAGCGCGAGCGAGGCGGCGCGGGCGATCGGCGCGGCGAATACGCTGACGTTCGCGCAGGGCAGCGGGGCGATCGCGGCGGAGAACACGGACGCCCCTGGTCTGCTGGCAGCGATCGGCGAACCGATTACCGGGCGCCGGGCGCTGGTCTTGGGGGCGGGCGGCAGCGCGCGGGCGGCGGCGTGGGCGCTGGCCAGGACTGGCGCAAGCGAGGTGTCGATCTGGAATCGCACTTCAGAGCGGGCAACGGAGCTGGCACGGGCTCTGGACGTGCGCGCGGTGGAGCGCCCGCAGGCGGCGGAGGTACTGGTGAACTGCACCTCGGTGGGGCTCCAGCCGACGGACGACGCGCTCTCCCGGCTCGCGCTGAGCACGGCATCGCTGGGCGAGTTCCCCTTGGTGGTCGATCTGGTCTACCGCGGCGATGAAGAGACTGAGCTGCTGGCGGCGGCGCGGTCGGCGGGTGCCCGGACGGTGGACGGCCTTGAGGTGCTGGTAGCGCAGGGCGCGCTGAGCTTGGAGCTGTGGACGGGCCGAAAGGCGCCGCTTCAGACGATGCGCGAGGCGGCGCGCGAAGGTGCTGCGAGCACGCGCTGAGGCCGCTTGGAGCCCGGCTCGCGGGCGCGAGTAGCAGCAAGCAAGCGCTGGATCAAGGCCACTCCAACCTTTGTCCAATCCCGTGCGCGGAGCGCGATAGTCGGCCGAGCGCGGTCGATGGGCGGCGCATGGATATCGATTTCGCAGATCTTCTGATGGAGGTTGTCTCGCGCCGGGCCTCGGACTTGCACCTGAGCGCGGGCGCACACCCGACGGTTCGCGTCCGTGGGCGGCTGACGCCGCTTGAGGAATACCCGGTGCTCTCGGCGACGGACACGCGGGAGATCGTGTACTCGATCCTCTCGGGCGATCAGCGTCAGCGCCTTGAGACGAACTGGCAGCTGGACTTCGCGTACTCGATCCCGGGGCACGCTCGCTTCCGTGTGAACGCGTACTTCCAGCGCGGGGCGCTGGGCGCGGCGTTCCGCCTGATCCCCTTCAACCTGTCATCGATCGACGAGCTTGGGCTACCCCCGGCGGCTCACGAATTCACGCGCAAGCCGCGCGGGTTCGTGCTGGTGACGGGCCCGACGGGCTCGGGGAAGTCCACATCGCTGGCGGCGATGATCGACGAGATCAACGGCTCGCGCGAGGAGCACATCATGACGATCGAGGACCCGATCGAGTTCCTGCACGGGCACAAGAAATGCCTGGTGAACCAGCGCGAGCTGGGCTCGGATGCGCAGAGCTTCTCGGAGGCGCTGAAGGCGGCGCTGCGCCAGGACCCGGACGTGATCCTGGTGGGGGAGATGAGGGACTTGGACACGATCTCAACGGCGCTGACGGCGGCTGAGACGGGACACCTGGTGTTCGCGACGCTGCACACGCAGGACACGGCGCAGACGATCGACCGAATCATCGACGTGTTCCCGGCGCACCAGCAAGGCCAGGTGCGGGTCCAGCTGTCGGTGGCGCTTCAGGGAATCATGACCCAGCAGCTGTTGCCGAACGCGGACGGCTCGGGCCGGGTAGTGGCGACGGAGGTTCTGGTGCCGACCCCGGCAGTGCGCAACCTGATCCGCGAGGGCAAGACCCACCAGATCTACTCGGTGCTGCAAACGGGATCGTCCTCGGGGATGCAGACGATGGATGCCTCGCTGGCGACGCTCGTGCGCCAGGGCCAGATCAGCCGCAAGCTGGCGGAATCGCGTTCGACGACGCCGGAGGAGCTGGGCCGCCTGCTGGGCGCGGAGACGCTCGAGATGGGCGAGCGGGCCGCGGCCTAAGGTCGCGGGCGGGGGTAACTCACGATGAGCACGTACGTTTTCAAGGCGATCGATACGGCCGGGGTAAAGGCCCGCGGCGAGCTGGAGGCGGATTCGAAGCAGGCGGTCTCAGACCAGCTGAAGCAGCGCGGCCTGATCGTGCTGGAGATCGGGGACAAGCACGCTTCGCGCGAGATCGAGCTGCCGTTCCAAAAGACGATAAGCGCGTCGGAGCTGGCGGTGTTCTCTCGTCAGCTGGCGACGATGATCACCTCGGGGATGAGCATCCTGCGCTCGCTGTACGTGCTGGAGTGGCAGACGGAGAACAAGTTTTTGAAGGAAACGATCGTGGCGGTGCGCAAGGACGTGGAGGCGGGGCTCTCGCTGAGCGACTCGCTGGCGCGTCACCCGAAGGTGTTCAGCCCGCTATTCGTGGCGATGGCGCAGGCGGGTGAGGCGGGCGGCGTGCTGGAGGACGCGCTGCTGCGCGTGGCGGACCAGCTCGAGAAGGACGCCTCGCTACGACGCCAGATCAAATCGGCGATGGTCTACCCGGCGCTGGTGATCATCTTTGCGGTCGGGGTGATGATGGCGCTGGTGGCGTTCCTGGTGCCGGTATTCGAGGGTGTGTTCAAGGAGTTCGGCGGCGAACTGCCGAAGATCACGCAGGTCTCGGTTTTCCTTTCCCACGCGGTGACGGGCTACTGGTGGTTGATCTTCCTGTTGACTGGCGGCGCGATCTTCGCGTTCCTGAAGTGGAAGAGCTCGACGTGGGGTCGCCCGCAGTGGGACCATTTCCGCCTGCGGATTCCGATGAAGATCGGGACGATCGTGCAGCAGGTGGCGGTGGCGCGCTGGGCGCGGACGCTAGCGTCGCTGACGAGCGCGGGCGTGCCGCTGTTGCAGGCGCTTGACATCACGGGCCGCACGGGCGGGAACGTGGCGGTGGAGGAGGCGATGGAGGGCGTGATCGCCTCGGTGAAGCGCGGCGGGACGATCGCGGCTCCGCTGGCTCAGACCCCGGTGTTCCCGGTGATGGTGACGCACATGGTCGGCGTGGGCGAGGAAACGGGTGCGCTGGACTCGATGCTGGGCAAGGTGGCGGACTTCTACGAGGACCAGGTGGAAGCGTCGGTGAAGGCGCTGACCTCGATCCTCGAGCCGATCATGATCATCGTGATCGGGGCGATCGTGGGCTTCATCGTGATCTCGATGTACATGCCCCTGTTCAACGTCTACAACCAGATCAAATAGAGAAGGGCTCCGCCGGCGAAGCGCCGGCTCCGCGATGAATCCGCGCCGCCGCCGGCGGCTCAGGACTCGGGCAGGCGCTCGATCTGAAGCGCACGTCCCTCGACGGAGAGTCTGACCTGGCCGCCGAGCAGCGCGAGCAACTCGGAGCCGACGAGCTCGCGTCGCCAGCCACGCAGTGTGCGCACGTCGGCCTCGCCCTCGCCGCTGCGCCAGCCGGCGACGATGGCCTGCAGGTCGGCACGGGCGGCGAGCAGCTCATACGCGAGCCCGGCGTTGCGTGCCCGCGCTCGCAGGAGCGCCTCGCCGAGCGCGATGAGTGGCGCGTCCTCGGGGCGCGGGGGCGGAGGGCGCTCCTCGCGTGGGGACTTCTCGGGGGGAAGTTCGCGGGCGCGCGCGACGACCTCGATCAGATCCTCGCCGCGGCGGCGGAGGTTGGCGGCGCCGGAGCCGCGAATGTGCTCTAGCTCAGCGGTGGAGGCGGGCTTGCGCTTGGCGATCTCCATGAGCGCGGCGTCGCCGAGGACGCTCTGCACGGGGCGGTCCTGACGCTCGGCGGTCTGCTCACGCCACTGCACGAGCGCGCGGGCGATGGGCCGGGCGCTGGGGTTGAGGCTGCGCAGGCGGGGCAAGCGCTGGAAGATCGTCTCGGGGTCGCGTTCGTCGCTGGCTTTCGCGAGCGGCTCGCACTCCTCGCGCGCCCAAGCGAGCCGTCCGTTCTCGGCCAGCCGGCGCTCGAGCTCGTCGGCGAGCTCGAGCAGGTGCTCGACGTCCTCGCGCGCGTAGGCGATCTGCTCCTCAGAGAGCGGGCGTCGCTCCCAGCGGGTGAAGCTGGCGCTCTTGGCGACGCGCACGCTAAGCGCCTCGGAGAGCAAAGTCTCATATGAGGACTGGGCACCCATGCCGACGAAGCCTGCGGCGATCTGGGTGTCGAACACGTTCGTGACCTCGGTGGCGAGCACGCGGCGCACGAGTGCGACGTCCTGGCGCCCGGCGTGGACGACGATCTCGACGGCGGGGTCGGCGAGTAGCGCGGCGAGCGCGGTGCCGTCAAAGCCCTCGGCGAGCGGGTCGAGCACGGCGATGTCTTTCTCGCCGCTGCCCTCTGCGGGGACGGCGAGCTGGATCAGGCAGAGCAGCGTGCGATAGCGACCCTCGCCGACGAACTCGGTGTCGATCGCGAGCCGCCGGGCGGCGCGTGCATTGGCAACGAGCCGCTCGTCCAGACGCAGCATGCTGGGTTCGTTCATGGCTTGACTCCGGGCAACAGCCAGAGCACCTTGCCCCGATCGAGGCCGGCCTTGCGCGAGACGTCGGTAGCGTGTTCGCGGATCCATTTCGCGGGCGGGGAGCAGGCGGGGTTTTTTTCGGTGGCAGCCGTGGTGTGGTGGGGGCAGGGCGAGTTCAGGAAGGCGTAGCGGACTTCGCCGGCGGCGATCTTGCGCTTGAGCTCATCCACGGTGGTGAACACGCGGGCACTGTAGGAAGTGAGGATCAGGATCGGGCGGGCGTCTTTGACGATCAGCGAGCCGATCTGGGTCGCGGACTGCGCGGCGACCTCGTACTTGGCGTCGCCCTGATGCTCGCGCAGGTACTTGCTCAGGGGTTGAATCTCTCCCTGTGGCAGCGCGCCGACGTACCCGGCGTCTGAGATGTGGTCGGAGATCGAGGTGATGTCGGTGCCGACGGGGATCGAGAGCACGGAACAGAGAGTAAGCACGAGCACGCCCCACGGGGCGAGCAGAGCGCGAAGTCGTCCTTTCACGAGGCCGAAGCGGACGAGCGCGGCGCAGGCGAGCGCGCCGAGCGCGCCCAGCAGCGAGATCCACCACTCCGACGTTGTCCCGAAGAGCAGCCGCTCGCCGTAGAGGACGACGGCCGCCAGCGCGATGAGGAGCACCGCGGGGCGCAACCGCCCGCTTAGTTCAGCGGCCCAGGCGACGCCGATCCCGAGCACCGCGGCGACGGCGGGGACGAGGCCCTCGACGTAGCGGGGGTGCAGGCGCTCCATATGGCTGAACAGCACGATGCCGACGAGCAGCCAGACGAGCAGGCCTGCCGCGAAGGCCAGGGTCAGCCTGCGCTCGTCTGCTGCGCTGCGGCGAGTGCCCGGTTCGCGCTCGCCGCGGCCGTTCTCCCGCTCGTCCGCGTCGCTGTCCTCGACCGCGCGGTCGTCGACCTCGCTTGGAGCACCCTGCTCATCCGCATCGCCCTGCTCGCGGTCCCAATCCCCATCCTCGTCCTCCTCGCCTGGCCCCCCGAGCGCCCGCCGCCGCCAGGCGGTGCAGAGGAGCGCGGGGATGCCGAACAGCAGCGCGGCGAGCAGCTCCATCCCGAGGCGCTCGCCGGAGAGTGGCCCGATGCGCGCGAATAGGCGGGTTGGCGAGGGGGTGACGATCGGGATGTGGTCGCGGTCTGACTGGGTTGCGACTGGGTATTTGTGGCCCGGTTCGTATTCGGTGCCGCCGGGTTCGGGGGATTTGCCGCCGAGCCGATCGCTGCCGTTGAAGACGAACACGGCGTTCCAGGCGCTGCCATTGGTGGAGCCGATTGCCCAGGGGCGCTCGTGGGCGGGCGCGATCAGCGTGGCGGTGAGCCAGGCGAGGGCGACCACGACGTAGACGGCACCGGCGGCGGTCAGCGCGAGCGCGCGGCGGTTGAGCTTGCCGGGAAAGCCGATCAGGGCGATCAGCCCGAGCGCGGGCAGCGCGACGAGCGACTCGAGGATCTTGACGTCGAAGGCGAGGCCGAGCACGGCGGCCCCGGCGAGCAGCCAGCGCAGCGAGCCGCTCTCGCACGCGCGCACGATAAACAGCAGCGCGAGCACGATCAGGACCATCATGACCCCGTCCATCGTGTCGCTGCGCGAGGTGATGACATCGACGGGCAGCACGGCGAGAGCGGCGGCAGCGGCGAGAGCGGCGCGCACGCTCCACATGCGCCGCACGGCGGCGAACAGGAGCGGCACGGCAAAGATCCCGGCAAACGCCTCGGGCAGCTTGAGCGCTGTATTGCTGAAGCCGAATAGCTTGACGCTCGCGACCTGCAGCCACAGATCGACTGGTGGCTTGTCGATCGAGACGCTCGCCGAAGGCTCGAAGGCGCCGAAGAAGAAGTTGTGCCAGGAGAGCCCCATGCTGCGCACGGCGGCGTCGTAGAAGGGGTCGGGCTGGACCTTGCCGATCATGACCAGGCGCAGGGCCGCAGCGGCGAGCGTGATCAGGGCGAGGATCGCCCACTCCTGCGGTCTGACCCGACTCCTCATCCGCGGGGCGCTAGTCTCATCGCCGCGTGGCGAACGATGTTGCAAACAGCGAGGATCGGTCGGAGGAGGCCCACCAGCCGCGGGAGTGTATGCCTTGCCGCGGCAGCGGGAAGCTGATCTCGAACCTCGGCGGGACGCCGAGCACGGTCACTTGCCCGTGGTGCGAAGGTGGCGGCGTGCGTCTATCGGGGATCGACGCGCAGGCCAAATGGCGCGACGGGGAGGACGAGCAGCAGGAGCAGGCGGAGGCCGAGTAGTAACACGGACTCACGGCCGTGCGTAGTGCATGCGTCCAAGCCTCATGCAGCGCTAAAGATCATCCCCGTAAGGGTCGATGCACGGGCTGACAAAAGCCAGTGTCGAGGCGCATGGCAAGCATCTGAAATTGGGTGCGTGGCAAAGCCGGCGGCTCTTTGAAAGAAGACCGATACAGGTCAACTGAAGGGGGACCGCATCGCCGCTTGTGGGCGATGGGCCGAGAGCTGGCGCTCTAAAACCGATCCTAGGAGGATCACATGCTGCATCGACTGCGCCAGCGCTTGAGCAATGAGGGTGGTTTCACTCTTATCGAGCTTCTGGTCGTCATCCTGATCATTGGCATTCTGGCCGCGATCGCGATTCCCTCGTTCCTGAACCAGAAGGGCAAGGCCAAC
>DATJOE010000273.1:0-12065 GCA_035507305.1 Solirubrobacteraceae bacterium
AAACCCACGCGTCTTCGCCGCCTGGTTCGGCGGCGACGCCGGCGACTTCCTCCCCCGCGAGCGCTTCGCCGGGATCGCTCAGTTTTAGCTGGCGGAACCCGCCGGCGCCAAGCAGCAGCGCGGTGATATGAGCGCTGGAGCGCAGGCCGTTCGGGCCCGCGATCGCCCATAGTTCGCGTTCATCGGCACCGAAGCGAAATGCCGCGAGTTCAGATGGAGCCACGCCTTCTCCGTAGGAGAGCGGTCCTTCAGTGATCAGCGGCGTGAACGGTTTGCTCGAGCTCTCGACGATTCGGTGCAAAAAGTAGGGCTGCGTTGAGGACTCGCCCGGCACCTGATCGGTCGTTTGAACCTGCACGCTCTCGTAGAAGCGCCCCTGGTGAAAAGTGATGCCGGCTACCTTCCGCGCAGGGTCTTCGAGCTGTGGTTCAGCGGTCAATGGCGAGGGCAGCGCGATCAGGTCGGTGCCATCCCAATGCAGATGGAAGGCGCCGCTGTTGACGCCAGGCGGAAGGACTTCGCCGCCGAACCAGCAGTCGCTCGCGCTCGAGCAGGCCGCGGCGTCCATTTGCTGATAAGAGCTCGGCACGCCGATTGGCTCGGCGTAGGACGCTACGAGCGTACCGTTCACGAAGTGACACAGCGAGCGGTCTTCGCCGCCGCTGGTGCGACTACCAAGCTGCTGGCCGACCTGTTGGTCAGAGATCGTCCAGAACTCATCCGGCCCGGCCCACGCGATGCGTCCGTCGGTGCCGCCGCAGACAGTCGAGAACTCATGCCAAGAGACGCCGTCGTAGTAGTACAGGCCCGCCGGAACCGCCTCGTTGCCCGCGGTGATCAGCAGGCCTCGATTTGGAGCCCAGAACTCGATGTCGCCGATGTGCCCAAGCGGCACCGGCACGCCGATGCCGGCCTGTTCTTCGGAGGGAGGAGGAGGGGCTGGCTGCGCCGAGTGCCAGCCTTCGGCGCCAGCCTGCGTGGCGAGCAGCGCCGAGGCGAGCGCGATTGTGAAGGCCGCGATCGCAAACACGTATCGCGGCGATTTGAGGCGCAAGGTCAACCTTCGGATTTGTTGATCGCGCCGGGCGACTTATAGAAGCCGCAGCGAAAGTTCTCGGGATGTGAGACCGGCTCCGAGCCCGCGAGCCCCCCCTTTTGATGGTTGCTGTAGACCGTGACGTACTGCGTCGTTTCAGGCTGGGGAACCGCGGGCAGCGGTGAGGGATTCGGTTCGCCGGTGCGCGGATTGCCGGTCGCCCCCTGGCTTACACCCTCCGAACCTGCAGCATCAGAGCCCGCGGCGGTCGTCACCAGCGTCGAGCTCATCTCGCGTTGATCTTTCAGGCCGACGCTTGGATCTATCTGGACCGTCGCAGTCAGAGGCGAGTCGTGGATCGTCGACTCCAGCCGTACGCGGTTCGCGGCGCCGATCAGCTGGGCTGCCGAGGGCAGGAAGCCGCCTTCTTCGACGCACTTCTGCGAGGCCCAGAACCAGTTGGATTCGGTCGCCTGCTGAGGGCTGACGGGGAAGGGCGCGGTCATCAAGCACCAGGTGCCGAGATCGACAGACGTCGGCGGGCAGCTAAACAGCACGTCGACCTTCATCCCTCCGACCTCACTCGAGTTCGTCGCGTTCTTCACGGTCGGGATCGCCGCGGCGGGGAACTTCTTGTTCTTGCCGAGCAGCAAGAGGCCCTTGGCATAGGGCTTCGTGCTGACACGGTGGCCGCCGAGCTTCGCGATCGCGTGGCTGACCGCGTGACGCGCCGCGTCAGCGAGACCCGTCGTCGAGAAGATCACCGCGACCAGCGCCAGTGCCAGCGCGATCCGGCTTTTGATCTCAGGCGAGCCCATCGACAGGATCGCGTCAGCCGTTTCCGTGACGGCGCGCGTCGATGTCGCGGTCGGGCAATGGGATCGAGGCCAGGTCGATTCGCTGGACCGTCGAGAGCGCCGCCTCCAGCGCGAGGCCCGACAGCGTCTCGTGCTCGAGCAGCAGGCTCGCGGTCTCGTGAACGGCTCCCCAGTTGGCGCGCAACACGTGCTCGGCGCGGGCCTCGGCGTCCTCGACGATTCGCTCGAGCTCCGAGTCGATGATGTTCAGGGTCTCGGGGCCGATCGAGCCGAGGTCTTGCAGCGCGGCGCCGAGGAACACCTCGCCGCCGGCCTCGCCGACCGTGATGTGACCAAGTCGCGGACTCATCCCGTAGCCGGTGACCATCCGCCGGGCGAGCTTCGTCGCAGCGTGCAGGTCGTCGCTCGCGCCGGTGGACTCCTCGCCGAACTCGAGCAGCTCGCTGGCGGTGCCCGCGAGGATCGCGACGAGGTGGCGTTCGAGGTCCGAGCGCCCGTGCATCACCGCGTCGCGGTCGGTCAGCATGTGCGCCGCGGTGCCGAGCTGGCGCCCGCGCGCGACGATCGAGAGCTTCTGTGCGCTGACCACTTGGCCGATCGCATGGGTTGCCACTGCGTGCCCGGCCTCGTGGATCGCGATCGTCCAGCGCTCGTCTTCGCTGAGCACGTGGCGCTTGGCGGGCCCGGCGACCACGCGGTCGATCGCCTCCTCAAGTGTGTGCTGGGAGATCGCGGGCTGACTCTCACGGACCGTGAGCAGGGCTGCCTCGTTGATCACGTTTGCCAGCTCGGCGCCCGAGAAGCCGGGGCACAGCTTGGCGATCTCCATCAGGTCCACGTCCTGGTCGAACTGGCGCCCGCGGCTATGCAGGGTGAGGATCTCCACGCGCCCATGGACGTCGGGGTTATCGACGACGACCTGTCGGTCAAAGCGCCCAGGACGCAACAGGGCGGGGTCGAGGATGTCGGGGCGGTTCGTCGCGCCCATCACCACGACTCCGGCGTCGCCGCCGAAGCCGTCCATCTCGACGAGCAACTGGTTCAGAGTCTGCTCGCGCTCGTCGTTGCCCTGGCCGACACCCGCGCCGCGCTTGCGCCCCGCAGCGTCGAGCTCGTCGATGAAGATGATCGCCGGGGCCATGCGGCGGGCCTGCGCGAACAGGTCGCGGATTCGCGCGGCGCCGACGCCGACGAGCGACTCGACGAACTCCGCGCCCGATGCCGAGAAGAACACCGCGTCGGCCTCGCCAGCGGTCGCGCGGGCGAGCAGCGTCTTACCGGTGCCGGGGGGGCCGACGAGGAGCACACCCTTCGGTGCGGCCGCGCCGGCCTCCAGGTAGCGCGTGGGATCGTCGAGAAAATCCTTGATCTCTCTGAGCTCCGCGACGGCTTCGCCCGCGCCGGCGACCGAGTCGAACGTGATCGGCGCACTGCCCTTGCGACGCTTGCCCTTGCCACGGAAGCTCGAGAACGACGCGATGCCCCCAGAACTGTCGCTCCGCTGACGAACGAAGAACGCGAACAGACACACCAGCAGCAGGATCGGGATTAGGAACTGAACCACGATCTGCCTGGCGGGCTTGCTGCTCTGCGGGTTGATGCTCACGAGCGCGCCGCCCTTGCGCAGCGTTTCGAAGATGTTCAGCGTCGCCGCATCTGAGGAGGGATAGTCGGCGTACAGCTGCAGGCCGGTATCCGTCTGGACGACGACCTGGTGGTCGTGGTCCAGCAGCGTGGCCGAGCGGATCCGCTGGGCGCCGGCGAGGCTCGTGACGTTGGTCAGCGCTACCTGCTGTCCCTGCGCCTGAGGACCTAGGGAGCTGAGCAATACAAAGAACGCGATCGCGAGAGCGACGGCAGCCGCAAGCAAGAAGGCGGACAACGGATCGCGCAAGAGCGTGGTAAGCACGGCGCGGATGACTTCCCCGGTGCGACCGAGCGCGAGGCGGAGGGGCGAATGACGCTGGCGAGCCGTCGCCAGGCGGGGGTTGCTCATCGGCTGGTTCCTCCAGGCGTTGCCGGGGGGAACGATGAGTCTCCGGTCCCGGGTGTCGGACTTAGTCGGGGATCAGACACGCGGCGTGAACGATTGCCGTCGCTGCCCGAGTCCGTGTGAACATCTTGAAAACAGTTGGTCGAAACTAGCAATCGAAGATAGTTTATGCGTAATGTTTAGAAATGGCGCGGCGCCGTTTACGCAGGAGGACTAAGTGATGATCGACATCGCGACGGTCGAGCGCGCCATCGTTCGACGGCTGGCCGAGGGTGCGAACCGCGACGCGAGCGATCTGGAACGGGAGCTGCGATCGGCCGATCGTGATCTACCGATCGAAGATCGCGCGTTGGTCTCGATCCTCGGCGCCCTGGAAGCTGACTTCGATGTCACGCTGCAAACAGCCGACGCCTCGGGACTCCACTACGTCCACGAGTTGGCGATCCTGATCCTAGGTCGGATCGCACGACACGCCGGCGCGGCGAGCGAGCTATCGGCCGCGCTTGAAGAGCCTCCCGCGAAAGCTAAACCGACGAGCGATCGCCAACCACGCGCACGCCGCCGTGCTCGTGCGCCTCGAGCTCGCCGTAGCGCTTCAGCCGGCTAACGGTCGACGCGACGACCGTCCGCTTCAATCCGGTGGTTCGCGCGATCTCCGCGGGAGTGATACCGGGACGACGCGCGATCAGCTCGAGGATAATGCGCTTGTTGGCACCCTTGGGTGCACGTTGGCCAGAAGCATCAGCGGCTCCGTTCGGCGAAGACGTAACCGACGAGCTCGACGGGTGGTGTTCGATCGCGGAGAGCACCTCGCGCAGGCGCTCGGCCTCTTCGATCAGCGGCTCGATCTCATGCAGGCGGTGCTCGGCCGAACGCCGGATCTCCTCCAGCATCGACGTCCCCGCAGGCAGAGGTGCGTTGCCGTTCCCAAGCACATATGCAGTATGACGGAGTTCGCGGTCGTTTGTGACAAAGTTTCTCGAAACGACACCGGATAAATACAAACGTCCTTTATGTCATGGGCAAATTTGCGCTCAATCGGAGCACCCCGGCGGACCGTCTTCACCCAAGCATGTGTGGCGACGGCCCAGCAAATGCAGGTCCGCGTCGCGCGCAGTCAAGGTTGCCGAATGGATGACTGGACCGGGTGAGCGTGGCACTACCGCGATGAACCAGCGTGTCGAGGCCGGGATGTCGAGATGAGACCTCTTGCCGAGAGCGCGAGTGGCGACCGTCGCTGAATCGCGCCCGGCGGCGACGTCAACGTTGCGGACACGCGAGCCGACCAGCCCGAACAGGTAGCTGTGCGTAATGCCCGCGAGGCCCGTGCTCTCCAACGCGGCGTCAGCGGGTCTCGGCGCGCACCGTGAGACCTCCTGTTGAGAGAGGATGATCAGCTCACTACAAACTTGGCCGGCGCGCGTATACACACGCAGGCTCCAGTGAGTTGATCCCGAGAATCCATTTGCGATCGTCACCGACCGACTCTGATGCGGTGCAGGCGGATTCAGCGCACCGGTGAAGAGCACTGCTCCCGCACCGAACGCGCTCGCCCCAAGCAGACAGAGAAGCGCGACGAGTATCGCTGTCCGGCGGACCAGACGCGCTGGAGACGATCGTCTTGCTCGCCGTGGTGCCGGCGTTCGTGGAATTGGCGAACGCGCCGTCTGGGTCGCGGTCTCGAGGTGCGCCTTGGCGAAGTCGTGGACGCGACCCTCAAGCTCGGCGAGGAACGGTAGCCCGGGGTCGTATGGAGTCGAGCTCATCCCTCTCTCCATGCTTGGTGATCCTCGCGCAGCGTGACGCTGAGCGTTCGCAGACCACGCGAGACGCGAGCTCGAGCGGTGTCGCCACTGGTTCCCATGCGGCGCGCGATCTCCTCGTAGGGCACATCCTCGAGCACGCGCAGACGAACTGCTTCGCGCTGCTCCTCGGGCAGCGCCGCGAGACCAGAGGCCACCGCGTTGCGCAATCCCGCGAGCCCGGCGAGCTCCTCGATTCGTTCGATCTCCCGGTCAGACAGCGTCAGCGGCGGCACACCAAGTCGATCCGCACGACGTCGCTCGCTTTGTTCACGACGGTCATTTTCACCGAGGACGCTCTGTGCGATGCTCCACAGCCAGCCGGAGAGTTCGGAATCTGTCGCGCCGCGAAACTGTGGGCCATTGCGAATCGCGCGCTCGAAAGTCTCGGCGAGCAGATCGGCCGCCAGCTCGGGCTCGTGCACGCGTCGCTGGAAGTACAGCAGCAGCGGCTGGGCCAGGCGTTTATAGAGGCCCGTGAAGTCGTCCGCCGTCAGCGACCGTCGAGGCTTTCCCCAAGCTCGCCTCACGGTTCGCTCTGGACCGGAACGCGCTCTCGAGGCATCTTCCCGAAGATCCCGCGCGCCCCCCGTCATCGTGTCCGCCCTAAACATTCATACGAAACAATAAACATAACGCCGCTCGAAGGTGAGGAACGCGGGCGTCGGGTCACTGTCCGGGCTCAGCCGTAGTCACGCATAATCCGCCTGGCGAGCACCTGCAGCCGAGCTGCTTCGCGGATCCCATCGGGGACGAAGCTACCGAGCCCGACGGCCCCGGGCAAAACGGGGTGCAGGCCATCGGTGCGCAGGACTTCAGCCCACGCGCCGCCCGCGCAGAGCCCACGCGCCTGCCGGCGCAACGCGGCTATCTCCTCCCGCGCGAGGCCGGCCGGCGCGAGGATCGCCATCCAGGTGCGCGGGGGCCGCCCTCCCGGCCACCGAATCTCCCGCAGCCGGCCACTCTGCAGATCGGCACGAACCGCGCTGTAGGGCGTGAGGCCCACCTCTTCACCATCGCCGGCCACGTTCGCGATCGCTTCGCGGGAGGAGCCGAACACGCCATAGGGCACGACGCCTTGCACGCCCGCCTGCTCGACGAGCGCGGCGAGGTTGCCGCGCAGCCAAGAGTCAGCGGCTACGTCGAGCAGCGGACGGGACGAGAAGTGACGAATTCGTTCGAAAAGCTCGTCCGTGTTGTGGATCGGGGAGTGAGCGGCGACCGTCAGCGTGAGCGGATCGCTCGCGAGGATCGCGATCGGCGCGGCGGCCGAGAGCATTTGCTCGGCGCGCTCGGCGCGTTCACGAGATTCGTCGCCCAGCAAGGGGTCGCGCTGATCGTGCGCGATGTCCGCGAGCGTCGTGCTCGTGATCAACAGCAGCTCGTCGGGCTTGCCCCGAACGCCGTCGAGGAATTCGGCCACCGCCGTGGCCGAGCCGCCCGGTAGCACGCCGACCGTGGTCGAGTGTCCGTGCAGCTCCCAGCAGCTCGCGGCCTGGGTTGCGACCGAGACCGTCTGTCCGCCCGATTGCGCGCCCGCTACCCAGAGCGTGAGCGACGGTCCGAAGCCCACAGCTTCGTCATCGCTGCTGCTAAGCGCCTGCTGGGCGTAGCTGACAACGACGATCAACACGACGATCGTCAAAACGATCGCCCACAACGACCGGCTCAGTATCGACTCGTTCTGCACTTGCCCCGGTCGCGTCGCACTCGCCAAGGGTAGACCGTTAAGACGGGTGTGTTGTTTAGCCTAAAGATCGTGTGATCGTTTAGTAAACGGCCTTGACGGGCGGTCGTCCTCCACGCAGGCTGTTGGCATCGTTCGCGCAGTCGCTCCACCAGCGCTCGCGCTTGATGCGCGAGGGATCGCGGCGCGAGACGACCAAGCCCCCACGCGTTGTTTCCAGATCGACCACTTCGACTGTCCCTGCTCTGCCTCGTGCTGCTCGCGACGGCCGCCTGGCCGTCCCCGCCCGCCGACGCTCTGATCCTGCCGCCCACGACGCTCGACGGGCCGAGTGCGGCGATCGGCGAATTCGGCGGGGTCGCGGTCTCGGCCGACGGCAGCGGTGGACTCGTCTACGTCAAGCAGGTCGAAGGGGTCCCGCACGTGTTCGCAGCGCAATTCGCGGGCGGTCAGTGGCAGCCACCAGTACGCGTCGATTGGGCAAACCAGTACGACGCGAGCTACCCGAGGATCGCCGCCGCAGACGGCGGCCGACTGGTCGTGGTGTGGGTAACGCAGATCGCGACCATCAACAACCGCATTCAGCGCGCGCTCGTCTCCAGCACACTGGATCCAGGTGCGGGCGCGTTTGGCCCGCCGTCGATCGTGGACCCGAACGTCGGCGAAGGCAGCGGCGTGAATCCGTCGCTGGCAATCGCCGCGAACGGCGAGGGCCTCGTCGCCTATCGCGCGGTCACGAACGATTTCCGCACGACGCAGGTGCAAACGACGATCCCGCAGCTGCGCCCAAACGACGTGCTCGCCGACGTTCGCATCGCCGTGTACGGAGGGCAGTTCTGGTCTCCGCCGGAGCTGATCAACCGCGACCCCCTGCTCTCGATGCGCCCGCCGACCGAATCGAACGGACCGCAGGTCGCGCTTGGCCGCGGCAACCAGGCGGTCGTCGCTTGGCAGGAGCCCGAATCGAATGGCACTGCACGGATCTGGGCAAGGCGAGTCTTCGGCACGACACTTGGGCTCGTACTCCCCGCCAGTCCGTCCAGCTTCGCGGGCGCTTCGATCACCCAGGACGTTGACGCGTTCGCGCTCAGCGTGAGCACCTATGGCGCGGCGAAGCTCATCAGCCGCGTACCTGGCGCGCCGGGTACGCCCGTGAGCCAAGCGCGCCTTTTCGTCAGCTCGATGCCGAGCTCGACGGCGTTGACCGGCAGGCAGTTCTCACCGCCCCAGCCGCTGACGGGCGAACCGTCGCCGAACGTCGGTGTGCCGAGCGTCGCGATCGATGAGCGTGGCGCTTTTCGGGTTGCCTTCACGACCGGCGGCGCCGCGAACGTGCTCGCCGGTGAAGAAGGCCCGTCGGCTTCGCCTGCGCCCGAGGTCGCGCTCGGCCCGGCGGCGACCGGCGCAGGCACGGCGACCGCGCTGAATCCCGAAGGCGGCGGCGTGACCGCCTGGCCAAGCGACGGTGGGGCAGCAGTGCGCGAGGACTTTCCCGGTGGCGGAGCGCAGGTCGCGCAGGTCTCGGGCGCGCAGGTCGGCCCGGTGTCTGAGTTGGCGGTCGGGGGGTCTGAATCGGGCGAGTCGGCCGTCGGCTTTCGCGAGGGCGAACCCGGTTCCTATGAGATCGTGGGCGAGCCGGTCAGCGTCCCGCCGCCGCAGTTCCTCGTCGACGCGCCCCGCACATGGGTGCGCCCGCAACGTGCTTGGATCACGTGGGCCAGCGCCGAAGACGCGACCGGCGGCGTCACGTATGGCCTCGTGATCGACGGGCATCTCATCTCACACGGTCTGCACGCGCTCAGCGCGCTCCCCGACCGCAGACTGCTCGGCAGCGGCGTCCGCCATCTCCAGGTGCTCGCGACCGACGCCGCCGGCCAGCAGACGCTGAGCAGCGAAAGGTCGCTGAAAGTCGACGGCAGCCCACCAGTGGCAAGCGTCCGCAGGCGCAGTGGACGCTCGGTCCTCGTGCAGGTTAAGGACCCGCAGTCGGGCGCCGTCGCTAGAGCGGTGCGCGTGTCCTTCGGCGACGGCACGCACGCGAAAGCCAAGCTCACCGCTCGGCACACGTACCACCGGCCAGGTCGCTACACGATCGTGGTCCAGATGCGTGACAAGGTCGGCAACGTAGGGACTGCGCGTCTGCGCGTGAGCGTCAGATGAAGCTACGAGCCTTGCTCGCGACACTTCTCGCATCGTCTGCCCTCGTCACGGTGGCCGAACCCGCTTTGGCCGGCTTTGGGCCGATCCGACTGCAATCGGTAGGGCCACTCGACCAGTTCGAAGGGGCAAGCGAACCGGCGATCGCGGCCGGCAGCGGTTACCTCGCGTTCGCGGGGACGCTTGACGGTGTCAAGGGCGTCTTTCGCAAGAACCTGCAGAGCGGTGAAGTGCAGCTCGTCGCGGGCGGCAGCAC
Source organism: Solirubrobacteraceae bacterium (assembly GCA_035507305.1). Lineage (GTDB taxonomy): Bacteria > Actinomycetota > Thermoleophilia > Solirubrobacterales > Solirubrobacteraceae > Palsa-744. The sequence continues at coordinate 9,750 of DATJOE010000273.1, forward strand.
CTATGCGCCGGCCGAAGGCGCGCCGACCGACGCCTCGGCCCCGTCGATCTCGGCGAACGGCCGGTATGTGAGCTTCACCAGCACGACGCCGCTGACGGCGGCGGCGCACGCGGGGAGCAATGTGTACGTGCGCGATATGGGCACCGCATCTGACGGCACGGCATGCACCGCCGAAGCCGAATCGGCCCGGCGATGCGCCTTCGAGCTGGCTTCAGCCTTGAGCACCCCCGGAGCAACGACGGAAGGCCTGACCTACTACTCGGGCGCGGGCGCCGTCGCATCCGGGCGCGACGCGCTGAGCGCCGACGGGCGAGAGGTGGCGTTCGTGATCCAAGGGGAATCGAACCTGACGAGCGAAGCGGGTGGCAGCACGCCCGCCGTGCACACGCCTGGCTTGCAAGTGGCGGTCCGCTACCTGGATACGCACGAAACCATGCTTGTGAGCGCGAAGCGCGACCGAGGCACAGGGGCGATGACCGAGCTTCCCGTGCCGGAAGGAGCCGTAACCTCAGACGGCCAGGCGCCGGGCGCTTCCCTGAGCGCGGATGGCACGACGGTTGCGTGGCTCGGCGCGCACATCCCAGCACAGGCGCCGACCTTGAGCGACGAGGCGCAGAAGATCGAACAAGACGACGAACACGCGGCCCAGGATCTCGCCTACGACGAGCCTCTTTGGCGCCGTATCGCTGCCGGGCCTACCTCTCCAACGCGACGGATCGTCGGGGGCGGCGATCCCCTCGCCCCTGGCTGCCCGCCGGATGGAACGCTCGCCCTCAGCGCGTGCCGCGGGCCCTTCCCGGGACTCGCCGACGAACTGAGAGGCGGCGTCGAAAGCAGTCTCGGCTGGGTGACGGTCCACGGCTACGATCCCGTACCGCAGCTGAGCGCCGACGGGTGGACGGCCGCGCTGCTCGGCGATCCTCCGAACAGCACCTCAAACGCGTTCGTGGTCGACATGCATGAAGGGCTGTCGCGCGTGCAGGCGGTACTTCAGCTCACACGCGAGGTTCCGGTCCCCTTTACGTACAACCCAGGGAGCGTGGTAGGCCCATACACGGCGACGGCTGGCAACGTGTATGACGTCACGATCTCGCCGGACGGTAGCCGTGTCGCGTTCGCGACCGAACGCGAGCAGTTTCCACTGGCGCCACCCTTCTTCGCCGAAGCGCCGCTCGCCCAGCTCGGCGTCGCGGAGCTGTACCAGGTCGACCTGCGATCAGAAGCACTCGTGCGGGTCACGCACGGCACGCACGACGGCCCGTCGACCGGCTCCTCCGGGGCCGGATCGCCCTCCTACACCGCGGATGGACGTACGCTTGCCTTCGGCGACGGCGCCTCGAACCTCGTGGCCGGAGACGCCAACGAAACCGGAGACGTGTTCACGGTCACCGCTACCGAACCCGAAACCGACACGCCCGGGTCAGTCGCGATCGGACCGGCCGCGGCCCCTCGTACGCCGCCCGCGGAGTGGCGGTTGAGCGTGGTGGCGATCGTCCACGCCAACGGAACCGCAACGCTCGACGTGGTCGTCCCCGGCGCTGGGCGAGTCGCCGCCACGGCAAGCGCGACGGTGCCCGTGACCGTTCAGACCGCCGGCACGAAGACCCGGCGCGGGAGCAAGACCCACGCCGCCGCGACCACCTCGAGCAAGAGACACAAGCGGATGAGCCCGCGAGCGCGGGTCGTGCTCGAGAGTCGCGCGGTGGCCAAGGCTCAGATGCCGGCGACGCTACCCGGCCTGCTCGAACTGCCGCTACGCGTGTCCTCTCCATACACGCGCCTTCTGACCACGAAGGCAGGCGTGTACGCGAGCGTCCGCGTGACGTTTGCGGGCAACGGCGGCCCAACCCTCGCCCAGACCGTGACGGTCTCCCTGCATAAGGCGGTCCCCAAGAGGTCGCGCAAGTCCAGCCTTAAGAAGGGCGGGACCGGCGCCAAGAAGCGACGCGGCTCTCGCTCCTAGGTAGCTCCCACCGCGCGCGGCGGAACGAAGGCTGAGCCTTCATAAGAACCGAGCTTCCCACTGCTCGTCATGTGAGCGCGGTGCGTGCTCGCGCACGCGCACTGTGATCCACATCACAGATGGAATGATTATCCATCTATATATAATTAATTTGATGCAATCGATTTCGCAGCTGCCCACGACCTCGCGCGACGCGCTTACCCGCGACATGTACGCGCTCGCGAGCTACCTGATGCGTAGCGCGAACGTCGGGACGTTCCAGAAGATCGGCGAGCTCGACTTGTCTTTCACGCAGCTGAAGGCGCTCTGCGTGCTGGAGTCCGAAGGCGAGGAGGGTCGCTCGGTAAAGGCGC
>DATJOE010000274.1:0-3635 GCA_035507305.1 Solirubrobacteraceae bacterium
GTCGGTCTGCAGCCGTCGTAGCGAGCCCTCGACCGCCTGGGTGATCCACCGTCGCGACCCGCCGCGTCGGTTGGGATCCTCCCCGAACGGCAGGCCGAACTTGGTCGCGAGCACGACGTTCTCCCGCAGTCCGCCCGTCAGCGCCTCGCCGACGATCTCCTCGGACTCGCCGTGGGAGTAGGCATCCGCGGTGTCGATGAAGTTGACCCCGGCGTCGAGCGCACGGTGGACGATCGCAGTCGCGTCGTCGTGATCGGGGTTGCCGGCGGCACCAAGCATCATCGCCCCCAGGCATAGCTGGCTGACGAAAATGCCGGTGCGTCCCAGGGGTCGGTATTCCATGAAGAGCTCCTTAGTTACGGCTGCCTGGCGTCGATGTGTGAGGTGATGCAGGCTCCGCCCTCGCGATGTGAGCGCGCCTCACATGCTTGGTGCGGTTTCGGCTCCGCGCGCGATCGGAGGTCAGCCCGCGGTCTGACCTGCACTCACGACGATCATCCGGTTCATGCGATGAGCGCTCACCCGACGGTCATCGAGCATGAGCTCAACCAATGACATCGCGCCGTCCGCCACCTAGCAGACGGCACACCTGCTCCTAAGGAGGGTTACATCATGCGCGTATTCGTCACCGGCGCGTCCGGTTGGATTGGGTCGGCCGTCGTCCCCGAGCTCCTCTCCCACGGGCACGAGGTGCTCGGCCTGGCTCGATCGGACGCCGCCGCCGAGAAGGTCGCGGGGTTTGGCGCGGAGGTCCTTCGCGGCGATGTCCAAGACATCGACGTCCTGCGGGCGGGCGCCGAGCAGGCCGATGGGGTCGTCCACCTCGCGTTCCGCCACGATGTCGCCTTTGCAGGTGACTTCGACACCGCCATCGCGTCCAATCAGGCGGCGATAGAGACGTTCGGCGAAGCGCTTGCGGGTAGCGACCGTCCGTTCGCGATCGCGTCGGGCATTCCCGTCGAGCCGGGCAAGGTCGCGACCGAGCGCGACAGACCCGAACCGTCCCCAGGCGCGGGCGGCCGGTTCCTCAACGAGCGCACGGTGCTGGGCCTCGCCGATCGCGGCGTGCGGTCGATGGCGCTCCGTTTCGCCCCGACCGTGCATGGAAAGGGCGACAACGGCTTCACCGCCATGATCGTGGCGGCCGACCGCGCGGCGGGTCAGGGCGCCTACGTCGGCGAGGGCACCAACCGCTGGGCCGCCGTACACCGCTCCGACGCCGCCCGGCTGGTCCGGCTCGCGATCGAGCGCGCACCAGCCGGATCGGTGCTCCACGGGGTCAGCGAGGAGGGCGTCGCTTTGCGCGATCTCGCCGGCGCGATCAGCCGCCGATACCAGTTGCAGCTGACCGCGATCTCGCCCGAGGACGCCGCGGCGCGCTTCGGCTTCCTAGCGGCGTTCGTGGCTCTCGATATGCCCGCCTCGAGCGCGATCACGCGCGACCTGCTCGGATGGGAGCCGACCGGCCCCACCCTGATCGAGGACATCGAGACCGGCGCCTACTCCAACGGGTCCCACGGCTGAGGAACCGCCCCGGGTCGAGTCTCAGCGACTTACGCTGGTCTGGATGAACGCCTGAGCGAGGACGGCGATAGCAGGCCGAGCTCGCGCGCTCGCTTGACCGCGTCGGCGCGGCTGTGCACGCCGAGCTTGCCGTACACGTTGCGCATGTGCGTGCGGATCGTGTTCAGTGACACGAACAGCTCAGCCGCGATTTCCGGTGCGGTCAGGTTGGTCGGCAGGTAGCGAAGCACGCGAAGCTCGCTCTCCGACAGCGACTCCTGGAGCGCGTCGGCGCCCTTGGGCCGGGAGGCCGGCGCGTGTCCGGCCAGCAGGTTCAGGATCTCGGCGATCAGGGAGGCGTGCGTGGTCCGAAGTCGGCGGTGGCGCTCGAGCAGCTCCGGCGCCGGGTGCAGCAGGAAGGGAAGCAACACTCCGTCGGGCTCGGCGAGCTCGAGCGCGCGTTCCAGCGCCCGGGAGCTGGCGCCTGCGTCGCCGAGAGCGTCGTCGGCGCTTGCTTTCACCAGCAGCGCCTGGATCTCCCAGCGTGGGTTCTCGATCGGTGAAGCGCCCGTGAAGATCGGAGCCAGCGCTGCCTCGGCGGCCTTCGGATCGTCGTGGGCGAGGCTGGCCGTGGCTTGGACGACGCGCATCGCCGTCGTTGCCCGCAGGTCCTCGTCCATGTCGTCGAGGGCTTGCCACACGAGCTCGGCCTCGCCAAGGCGCACCATGATCTCCAATCTGCGCGCTTGCGCTCTGCTCGTGAGGATGTGTTGCGTCACGAGCCCCCGCTCGACGCTCTCGGTGGCGCGCTGGGCGGTCATCGCGTCCTCGTGCCGGCCGCGCGCGAATTCCAGGATCGTCCGTGCCGCATACACCATCATCGCGGTAGTCGGTTGCGCGAAGCGCTGCAGGACCCGCTCGGCGCGTTCCAGCCACCCCTCCGCCTCGGCGAACTGTCCGCGCCAAAGGGCCGCGGCGCCGAGCGTGAGGTAGGCGGTGGCGGCGTCCGAGAGGGTCTCCTCCCACCCATGCGCTCGCGCCAACTCGATCGCCTCCCTGGCCCGCTCCTCCCCGATCGCCTCATCGCGGATCAGGCTCAGGAGCGCCAGATCCGAGAGCGCTTGGATCTCGACCGAAGCCCGGCCGATCTGGCGGGCCTCCTCGAGCCCTTGCTCGAGGTGGCGCTCGGCCGCCTCCAACTGACCCGCCCACATCTCGGCGGCCCCGAGATCGTTCAGCGTCTCTGCGCGCAGGCCCTCGTCGCGGACCCCCGCCTCGATCGCGACTGGACTGTCGGCCAGGGCGAGCAATCGCTGCGCCGCGTCGGCGACAGCGTCCAGATCGTTGCGGGCCCGCGCGATCCCCAGCCGCACGTGCACGAGCGAGACCTGGAAGTGTCCCTGGCGCGCTTCGGGCACCAAGGCCGAATTGCGCTCCGCGAGTGCCAGATACCGCTCGGCCTCAGGTAGTAACCCGGCCGCCCGCCTGTCGCCCGCGGCGAGTGCCGCCAGCTCGGGATCCGCTGCGATCCTGCCGGCGGGAAACCCGGACAGCAGCTGACGGGCCGTGGCGAGGCGACCATTGAGGTACAAACCGAACCAGCTGTCGGCCAGAAGCCGCTTGGCCAATTCCCAGTTCTCGGCCGCCTGGGCATGGCGAATCGCTTCGACGGGATACCCGTGCGCGATCAGCCACTCGGCGGCGATCGTGTGCAGGCGGGGCAGCTCCTGCGGGGCGGTCCGCCGTAGCTCGAGCGCGAGCAGATCCGCGAACAGGTGGTGATAGCGAAACCACGATCGCTCCGCGTCCAGCGACACCACGAACGCACCCGCGTCCTCCAGCGCCCACAGGATCCGCTCAGACCCCGAGGATCCGGTCAGCCCGTCAGCCAACGGCCCGCTGACCCGCTCGAGGATCGAAGTACGCAACAGCAAGTGGCTGACTTCCTGCGGCTGGCGCTCGAGCACCTCGGCCAGCAGATACTCGGCCACCGCGCGCGCACGGCCCGAGAACCCCACTGCAAAAGCCTCGGGATCCGGATTCCTGGCCATCGACAGCGCGGCGAGGCGCAGACCCGCCACCCACCCCTCGGTTCTCGCGACTATCGACTCGAGGGCGCCGTCGGACAGATC
>DATJOE010000275.1:0-8191 GCA_035507305.1 Solirubrobacteraceae bacterium
TCTCTCAGCTGAGCTTTGGTGTTTGCCAGGGCGCCGTAACGCGCCGCTCGATCTCCTCCGCGATCCCCTCGATCGGCACGCGCTCCTGTGCCAGCGAGTCGCGATCGCGCAGCGTCACAGTTCGATCCCCAAGGCTCTGGTGGTCGATCGTCAAGCAGAACGGCGTGCCGATCTCATCCTGTCGGCGATAGCGCTTGCCGATCGAGCCACCCTCGTCGTACTCAGCCTGAACCACGGCGCGTACTGCACGGTGCACCTCCTGGGCCAGCTCCGGCTGGCCTTCCTTGCGTAGCAGCGGCAGAACCGCCGCCTTCACCGGTGCCAGGCGGGGATGCAGACGCAGCACCGTGCGCATCTCACCCTCGCCCGCGCCCTCGCCCGTCACGACTTCCTCGTCGTAGGCGTCCACCAGGAACGCGAGCGTCGCCCGGTCGGCTCCCGCCGCGGGCTCGATCACGTGCGGGACGTAGCGCTGTCCCGTCGCCTGGTCGAAGTACTCGAGCTTCTCGCCCGAGAACTCCGCGTGGCGGGTCAAGTCGAAGTCTCCTCGGTTCGCGATGCCCTCGAGCTCCGACCAGCCGATCGGGAAGAGGTATTCCACGTCGCTCGTGCCCGAGGAGTAGTGCGAGAGCTCATCCGCGTCGTGCGCGCGCAGTCTGAGGTGGTCGGGGCGGATGCCCAGGTTCGTGTACCAAAGCTCGCGCTCGGCCAGCCAGTGCTCGAACCAGTGCTGGGCTTCGTCGGGCGGGACGAAGAACTCCATCTCCATCTGCTCGAACTCGCGCGTGCGGAAGATGAAGTTGCCGGGGGTGATCTCGTTGCGGAACGACTTCCCCACCTGCGCGATCCCGAACGGTGGTTTCTGGCGTGCGAACTGGAGCACGTTCTTGAAGTTGATGAAGATCCCCTGCGCGGTCTCCGGGCGCAGGTAGGCCACCGAGCCCGATTCCTTCACCGGGCCGATCGTCGTCTCGAACATCAGGTTGAAGTCGCGCGCGTCCGTCAGCTCGCACTCCTCCGCTTCGCCCGGGTGCTTTGAGGGTTTGCGCCCGCACTCAAGCTCCTGCAGATGGTCCGCGCGGTAGCGCTTGCCGCACGTCTTGCAGTCCACCAGCGGGTCCGTGAAGCCCTCCAGGTGCCCCGATGCCTCCCACACGCGGGGGTGCTGGAGGATCGCCGAGTCGATCGCCACGATGTCGTCGCGCTCGGTGATCATCGCCCGCCACCACTCATTCTTCACGTTGGACTTCAACAGCACGCCGTAGTGGCCGAAGTCGTAGGTCGAGCCCACGCCGCCGTAGATCTCCGACGACGGGAAGACAAAGCCGCGGCGCTTGCACAGCGCCACGATCTTCTCCATCGTCACTGCGTCTTCGGTCTTGGGTGTGTTTGAGTCGTCCATCGTCGTCTGTCGTCGGGTCCGCGCGATCATAGGCGACGCCGCGAGCCGCCTCCCTAAGATGCCCCGCCGTGGCCCGGATTCTCATCGTCGGCGGCGGCGCTCGCGGCCGCGCGCTGGCCCAACGCATGATCGACCAGGGTCACGCCCTGCGTATCACTACCCGCACCGAGGAAGGCCGATCCGCGATCCAGGACATCGGCGCCGAGTGCTGGATCGGCACCCCCGATCGCCTCGCCACGCTGCGCGGCGCCCTCGACCGCGTCGCGATCGCCTGCTGGCTGCTCGCGCAGGTACAAGGGGAGGCGCACGAGGTGGCTGAACTGCACTCCTCGCGCCTTCAGTTCTTCCTCTCTCAGGCGATCGACACAACCGTGCGCGGGCTGATCTACGACGCCACGCCTGGGTGCGTCCCCGAGGACGTGCTCGAAGATGGCGCGAAGACCTTCACCGAGATCGCCGAGCTCAACGCGATTCCCGCGGTCGTATTGCGCAGCGGGGAGGACGAAAACGCCTGGCTCGATGAGGCCGAGCGCACCGTGCAGTCATTGCTCAGGAGTTGATCGAGGCCGCCGAGCCGTCAGCAAGACCGGTCGGCTGTCGAGTTTTGTTCTCAACCGTCAAGCCCCGCGAGAAAGCGGTCGATGCGTCGCATCATGGGGGAACCGACTTCGGGGTCGCGGCCGACATATGGGCTGCTCGTTGCGGCGATCGGCGCGATCCTGCTCGCGGTCGCGATGTTCCTGCCTTGGTACGGGGTCAGCATTACCGCCCACGGCATCGCCACGGCGCAGCAGGTCTCCGAACAGGTCGGCCAGCAGTTCGGCAACGCCGCACTGCGCAGCCAGCTGGGGAACCTCCACGCCGGCCTGAATACGCTCGTCGGCCACGAAGTCACCGCGCTGAGCGCGCACCAAGCCTTGAGCAAGCTCAACGTCGTTCTCCTGATCCTCGCGGGCCTCGGCATCCTGATCGCGCTGCTCGCGCTCGCCGGACCTGCCGCGGCCTCCTCGGAGGCCAATCGCGTTCCGCTCGCCCTACTTGGCCTGATCGCCGCGGTCTGCGTCGTCTTTCGCATGGTCGCCCCGCCTTCGCCCGCCGGCGACTTCGTCTCGCTCTCGCTGCGCGAGGGCGCCTGGATTGCGTTGCTCGGGTGTGCCTGTATGACTGCCGGCGCGCTGTGGCCCTCGCGTACGCGGGCGGCCCGCTCCGATGACGCGGACGCCTCCGGCAACATCTGGTCAGAGCTTTCCGGCTGGACGCCCGGGACCTAGCGCGTCGCGATTGGCTCTGCGCGCGTCGCCATCAGCTCTGCGACGCCTCGCGGCGCATCCGAGCGTTCAATCCGAGTCCCCTCGAGCCGTGCCCAAACCGGTCGGTAGGAGGGCCGTTCCGCTATCCTAAAAGTAATCTCTGTAAAGCCGATCAGGATTCGAATTTCGAGGTCGGCTAACCGCTTCTGAGCTCGCGACGACAGACGCAGCGGGCGCGAAAGGAAGACACATATGACGCTGAAACTTGGCGACGTGGTCCCCGACTTCGAGGCCGACACCACCGAGGGCCACATCAAATTCCACGACTGGATCGGCGACTCCTGGGCGGTGCTGTTCTCGCACCCCAAGGACTTCACGCCCGTCTGCACGACCGAGCTCGGCTACATGGCGCAGGCCAAGCCCGAGTTCGACAAGCGCGACGTGAAGATCATCGGCCTGTCCGTGGACGCCCTCAATAACCACGAGGCGTGGGCCAAGGACATCGAGGAGACCCAAGGCACCGCTCCGAACTACCCGATCATCGGCGACCCGACTCTGGAGATCTCAAAGCTCTACGGGATGCTCCCCGCCGATGCCTCAGGCGAGGTCTCCGAGCGCACGCCGGTCGACAACCAGACCGTGCGCAACGTCTTCGTGATCGCTCCTGATAAGACGCTCAAACTCGTCCTCGTCTACCCGATGACGACCGGGCGCAACTTCGACGAGGTGCTGCGCGTGATCGACTCGCTGCAGCTGACCGCGAAGCACAAGGTCGCCACGCCCGTGAACTGGAAGCAGGGCGAGAAGGTGATCATTGCGGGCTCGGTCTCCAACGACCAGGCCAAAGAGACCTACCCCGACGGGTGGGAGGAGCCCAAGCCCTACATCAGGATCGTGCCCCAGCCGAGCTAAGCGCTCGGCTGGGAGAGCGCCAGGCGGGGGTCCTCGAACGCTCCCGCCTGGAGCTCTGAGAGCAAGTCCTCGATGATCCGGAACGTCGCGCCCCAGATCAGGTGCCCGTCGAGGATGTAGGCGTCCACCTCGAAGCGAAAGCCACGCCGTTCGATCTCGGTGCGGGTGCGGCTCGCGCGCACGTCTCCCAGCGGCAGCTCCAGCACCGCGTCCACCTCGCGAGGGGAGAGGCGCCAGCTCTGGCCCGGCGGGATCAGTCCGACGAATGGGTGGATCAAATAGCCGGTCGCGAACGTCGAGATCGCAGGCAGCTCGCCGAGCGGCGTGACCACCTCACGCGTGAGGCCAATCTCCTCCTCGGCCTCGCGCAGCGCGGTCTCGCGCAGGTCCGCGTCCGCCTCGTCATGGCGCCCGCCCGGAAAAGAGATCTCACCCGCGTGGCGGCGCAGCTCCGCGCGGCGGCGGGTCAGCACGACCGAAGGGGGTCCGTCGTCTGCTGGCAAGAACAGCGGCACGAGCACCGCCGCGGGCGTCTGCTCCGCGGGGTCGCTCGCGAATAGCTTGCGGGGGTCGGGAGTCCCTATGGTGGGCAAGCGGCTTCGGGCCAGTGGACTCAGGACCGCTCTCAGGCGGCCATGTGGACGCGCTCGAGCCGCTCGAGGAACATGACCTCGCCCTCGAGCACGCGGTGCACGGGGCACTTCGCCGCGATCACCCGCAGGCGTTCGACTTGTTCCTCGGGCAGGTCGTCTGGCAGCCTGGTCACGAGCTCGAACTTCGTCGGACAGCCCCGTTCGGCGGGGGTGTACTCGACATCGACCTCCACGTGGCCGATGTCCCAGCCCTTACGCGCGGCGTACATCTCCATCGTGATCGCCGTGCACGAAGCCAGGCTCACCGCGAGTAGCTCCTGCGGGCTTGGGCCCGCGTCTTGGCCGCCAGTGCGCAGGGGCTCGTCAACCGTCAGCTGGTGGTCGTGCACCTGGACCGTGTGCTTGAAGCCACCGCCTTCGCGACTCGCCGTCGCTTTCAACCTCGTCAACCCGTCCGTTCCGCCCATCTTGCTCCTTTCGAGATCCCCAGAGAACTCTCGCTTACATCGTACTGCGGGACCCGGCCTACGAAAGGGGGTTAAACAATAGGCCGGTCAGCAGCTTCGGGAAGAAGAACGTCGACTTCGGCGGCATGTTCTCGCCCTCAGCCGCCACGTCGCGAACCTGCTCGACCGGGGTGGGCCGCATCAGGAATGCCGCGTCGTACTCGCCCGAGCGGACCTTCGCCAGCGCCTCCTCGGTGCTGCGCGCGTAGAACAGGCCGTTGAAGTGCGAGATGTCATCGTCGCTAAGACCGAGCGCGCCCTTCAGCAGCAATGTCTCCAAAACGCCGGTATCCAGGTGCCGGTAGGCCTCGGAGTGGCCGCTCAGCGCCGCGTCTGCGATCGCTTGGTCCTTCAGCCGCAGACGGTAGGCGCGGTCGTCGCCGTTTTTGACGCAGCCCAGTACCAGCGGCCCCGGCTCGCTCGGCTCCGGCGCCGCCTGCTCAACGGGCACCTCTTCGATCTCGAAGTCGCGCTCCAGCGCCGCGGCGAGTGCTGCGCGCTTGGCGTCATCGAGCTTGTTGACCATGCGGTGTGTGGGGAACACCGTCAGCCCTGGGTCCTGTAGCGCGACGAGGCACATCAGGATGTAGCGGTGCTCGTCGTTCGCCGGCGTGCCCTGTGCCTCGACCTCTTCGGCGTAGGCCTGCATCGTCTCGTAGCGGTGATGCCCGTCGGCGATTAGCAGCTCGGCTTCACGCGTCGCGGCCTGTACCGCGGCGATTGCCTCAGCGTCGGCGACCCGCCACAGACGGTGGACCGTGCCGTCGGAGTCCGTCACCTCTCCGAACGGCTGCTGTGCGGTGGCAGGCTCAAGCGCGGTCCAGGCCGCGTTCTGTGGGTCAGAGAACAGCGAGAAGATCGGTGAGATGTTCGCCTGCGTTGCGCGCGTCAGGCGCAGGCGATCCTCCTTCGGACCCGGGTGCGTGCGCTCGTGCGGACGTACGCGGCCCGGGCCGTAGCCCTCGATCCGCACGCGGCAGAAGAAGCCGCGGCGCGTGCGCCGCTGACCGTCGGGGCCCGTGTAGTCCTGCGTGTGCGCCCACAGCGCGGGCTGCTCGTCGCGCACGAGCGCGCCCCCTGCTTGCCAGCTCTGAAACTGCTCGCGCGCCATCGCGTAGGGGTCGGGCTCGCCCTGGGGCAGGTCTACCGCGACCACGTTGAACGGCGAGCGCTCGATCAGCGCGGCGCGCTGGTTGGCGTCGATCACGTCGTAAGGAGGCGCGACCACGTCGGCGAGCGGACCCGCGACCGCGGGGTCGTAGTGCAGGGCGCGCAGCGGTTGGACGTCTGCCATGGGCGGTGGCGGAGGCTAGCAGTGGCTTGGGCTGTGACGCTCGCGGATTCGAATACGCGCGGGCCGCACCACATTTTCGGAACGGGTATGCGAACATATGTTCGTATGGCCCACTCGCGCTACCTTCGGCAGATGGCTCGCTCGCTGCGGGTCGAGCGGCAGCTGACGGTCGATGAGCTGGCTGCCCGCCTCGCGCTGCCGCGCAGCACGATCTATTACTGGGTAAGGGATCTGCCACTGCGCGAGGATCGACACTCTGAAGCGATGTCGAGCGAAGGGAGTGCGGAGCTACGCGCTTCGCAGGAGACGCCCTCCGGCCCGGCCGAGCGGGGCGAGGCGGTCTCGCGCGAGCGTAGTGAGGCCGCGTACGAGGAGGGCCTGCAAAGCTTCGACGAGCTGGCAGCGCAGCCGACGTTCCGTGACTTCGTCTGTGTCTACCTGCTCGCGGGCGAGCAACGCGATCGTACTCGCGTGGCGTTGACAAACTCCGACCCGGCAGTGATGCGATTGGCAAGCCGCTGGCTGCGCCGGCTCACCGACCGGGCGCTCTCGCTCTCGTTGCAGTACGGGCCGGGGCAGAGCCTGGCGGAGCTGCGGCGCTTTTGGGGCGAGGCCGTGGGCGCGGAGCCGCGGGCGATCGGGACGCGCGCACGAGGTAGGGCGCGCTCGGCACAAGGGGGAGGGGGAGATTCACGCGGCGGCGAGGGAGGGGGCGCGAAGCACGAATCCGACACCCAAGAGGGCAGCACGGGCCATGGCCTGCTGACGGTCACCGTCGAGGACTCGCTGCTCCGGGCGCGGCTTCAGGGGTGGATGCAGAGGACGCGCGAGGGCTGGCGGTAAAATCGCGCTGCGCGGGACGTGGCGCAGCCTGGTAGCGCACCTGCTTTGGGAGCAGGGGGTCGCCGGTTCGAATCCGGCCGTCCCGATTGGTTAGTGACCCGCGAATATCCGCGAACAGGGACGAAAACCCGCGAAAACGCTGACATCCGTTGCTGGAGTGGGAGCGTAGTCAAGGCATGTAACGCACCGCAACCGAACCGTCGGATAGGTCTTCGCTTCAAGTTCCCCAGGCCTGCCTTTGCAGGCGTCTCGTGCCGCTTTGGTCGTCGGATGCTCGGCTACGGCTCTGGGGACGTGTTCGATACCGCCGCGATGGTAGTCCGAGTTCGTGGGAGTCCAGCGCGGCATCGGCCCAGTGTAGGAGTGGCGGGACGGTCCATCGCAGCGTCAGCGGCGTCGCTGGTTCTTGATCGACAGCCGCGTGCCTAACGAGCCCCGGACGCATCGCGGGCAGATAGGCGAGTACGCTCCGCTGATGAGCAGCGTCGCCGCCGACGAGATGATCGAGCGTGCGGGTCGCGCGCTACTAGATGCAGCGTCGTCGCCTGCGCGGGTGATCCTGTTCGGCTCGCACGCTCGCGGCGATGCGCGCGTCGGCAGCGACCTTGACTTCCTCGTGATCGAGCGTGAGGTTGACGATCGTGCCGCCGAGTCCGTCCGGCTGCGGCGGGCGCTGCGAGGCTTCGACGCCCCCGTGGACGTGATCGTGATTGACGAGGCGCTTGCGGAGCGTCGCGCGAAGGTTCGAGGCACGATGGTCGAGCGCGCGCTGCGCGAGGGTCGCGTTGTCGCCGAGTCCTGAGCACGTCGAGTACGCCGGGGCGCTGCTTCGGCTCGCCGACGCGGATCTGCACGCCTGTCGCGTGCTCGCCGCGCACGACGACGTTGCCGATGGCGCTGTCGGCTTCCACGCGCAGCAGGCCGTGGAGAAGGCGCTCAAGGTGGCGATCGTGCTCGCGGAAGCCGAACTGCCGCGTAGCCACGACCTTGAAGCGCTCGCCGAGCAAGCCGCCGCTCGCGCGCCGCTGCCGGACGAGCTTGCCGGCGTGGATTGGCTGACGCCGTGGGCGGTCGCGCTGCGCTACGACGAGCTTACGACCACGCTCGATCGTGCTGCCGCAGTCGCCGCCGCCGAGAGCGCTTGTCGCTGGGCCACGGCGCTGCTCAATCAAAGCGCGCGGGACGCCTCGTGATTTGGGACCGCAAAAAGACCGCAGGGGCTCCGAAAACCGCATAGCAAAGCCAACCTGAACCGTTCGTCCCGATGGATCTGGGTCCAGCGCTTGAATGATCCTGATTACGGTGAATCGTTCATCGCAGCGGTTTGATCCCATGGGCTTACGGGAGGTTGGGCTGTTTTCAGCGCGTGGAACTAGTCCAGTAGGATGCCG
>DATJOE010000276.1:0-5913 GCA_035507305.1 Solirubrobacteraceae bacterium
ATCGCCAAGGGCTACCTGTGGCCGCGCCAGCGCGACCGCAACGGCCTGCGCGAGGACGAGGTGCTCATCGAGGACGACCTGCTGAAGACCGTCATCGCCGAGTACACCCGGGAGGCCGGCGTCCGCAGCCTCGAGCGCCAGCTCGGGACCGTGCTGCGCAAGACCGCCACCAAGATCGCCTCCGGCTCCGTCGAGGCGCCCGTGAAGATCGACCTCGAGGTCGTGCGCGACGCGCTCGGCCGCCAGAAGTTCTTCCAGGAGTCGGCCTCGCGGACCGCCACCCCCGGCGTCGCCACCGGGCTCGCCGTCACCGGCGTCGGCGGCGACGTGCTGTTCGTCGAGGCCACCGCCATGAAGAGCGGCGGCGACGGGAACGGTCTCGTCCTCACCGGCCAGCTCGGCGACGTCATGAAGGAGTCCGCCCGGATCGCCCTCTCCTACGTCCGCGGCCACGCCGAGGAGCTCGGCATCGAGCCCGGCGCCTTCGAGGGCAAGGAGTTCCACGTGCACGTCCCCGCCGGAGCCATCCCCAAGGACGGCCCCAGCGCCGGCGTCACCATGGTCACCGCCTTGGCCTCGCTGCTCTCCGGGCGGCCCGTCAAGCACACCGTCGGCATGACCGGTGAGGTCACGCTCCAAGGCCGGGTGCTACCGATCGGTGGTCTCAAGCAGAAGGCGCTTGCCGCCCATGCTGCCGGCCTCACCGACGTCATCCTCCCTGAGCGCAATCGTGGCGACCTGGACGAAATTCCCGAGGAGGTGCGCAAGCAGATGAGCTTCCACCCCGTCATGACCGTCCAGGAGGTGCTCGACCGCGCACTGGAGCCCGCCCGCGATGTCGCCCACGTCTAACGGCAACGGCCGCAGCCGCTGCACGCCCGTCCCTGAGGAGGTCCGCCAGACCGCGGACCTCCTCGAGCGGCGCTGGCAGCTCTCGATCATCTATGCCGCGCTGAGCGGCGCCCTGCGCTTCAACGAATTCGCCGAGGCCGTCGCCGGCATCTCCCCGCGGATGCTTTCCGAGCGCCTGCGTGACCTTGAGGCCGCAGGACTCGTCGAGCGGACCGTCATCCCTTCGAGCCCCCCCACCGTCGAGTATCGACTCACCGAGCGGGGGCACAAGCTGCGGCCCATCATCGAGGCTATGCGCGCCTACGCGGCTGACCCCGTCGGCTGACGCTCGCGCGGGCCAAGCTCCGAGCTCGCCCCCACCAGCTGGCCGCCCGCGCAGCTCTTCGCGTGCACGTCCTCCTCCTGGCGCTTGCGCGGGTTGCGGATTCCTGCCACGCCCACCACGCCGCCGAGCGCGACGAGGACTGTCGCGATCGCGATCCCCACGTGGAAGCTGTGCAGCGAGGCGCCTTCTGCCGCGACCCTAACCACGTGCGCCTGTGCCGAGGGCACGCCGTTTAGCTTTGGCAGGCCCAGCGGCAGGCGCTTCGCTTCCGCCACTGCCGCCCGAGCCGCGCCGCCCAGCGCAGCGCCCGAGATCCGTCCGTCGATCGAGGTCGCAAACGAGGAAGAGATCGCCGCGCCCACCGCCGCCGTCCCCAAGAGGCCCGCGACCCGCGCGATCGCGTTGTTCACCCCCGAGGCAATCCCCGCCTCCTGCTCTGACCCCGCCAGCACCGCCGCCGTCAGCGGAGCAACCGTCATCGACAGCCCAAGCGAGAACAGCAAGAGCGGCGGCAGCACTTCCGGTAGATAGCTCGCCTTCGCACCCGTCATCTGGAACATCAGCAGGCCTCCCGCGCCCACCAACGGTCCTACGCCCATGAAGAAGCGCGGGCCGTACCGGTCAGCCAGCGCGCCGAAGCGCCGCGAGAGCAGGAACATCACCACCGTCACCGGCAGCGTCGCCAGACCGCTCTTCAGCGGTGAGTAACCCCCGATCTGCTGGAGGAACAGCACCAGGAAGAAGAACACGATCGCCAACCCTGCATACATCGCAAACGTCTCGATGTTCCCCGCCGAGAAGTTGCGCCTCCCGAACAGCTTCAGCGGCAGCATCGGGTCGCGCGCGCGACCCTCGTACGCCACGAACATCGCGAGCAGTCCAAAGCCCACGATCATCGGCAGGTACACCCCCGGGCTCGACCAGCCCAGGCGAGGCTGCTCGATCAGCGCGAACACCGGCCCGCCAAGACCGAGCGCGCACAGCACCGCGCCCGGGTAGTCAACGCGCCGCCCGCCGCGATTGCGCGTCGGCAAAGGCGGGATCACCGCAAGGATCAACCACACGCACACCGCCGCCAGCGGCACGTTGATCACGAAGATCCAGCGCCAAGACGCGATCGCCAACAGCTCGCCCCCCGCCAGCGGCCCCAGCACCCCCGCAATCCCTCCCCACGCCGTCCACGTCCCGATCGCCCCACCGCGCTCCTCTGCTGGGAACGTGTTCACGATCACCGCCAACGAGCTCGGCACCAGCAGCGCCCCCGCAATCCCCTGGAGCGCACGCGCCCCCACCAGCACGCCAATCGTCGGCGAGAGTCCGCAAGCGAGCGAAGCCAGGCCGAACCCCGCCACCCCGATCGCGAAGACTCGGCGCTCGCCGTACAGGTCGCCCAGCGAGCCGCCTACCAGGATTAGTGAGCCCAGCGTAAGCAGGTAGCCGTTCACCACCCACTGCTGTGCCGCTAGGCCTCCCCCCAGCGCTCGCTGGATCGTCGGCAGCGCCACGTTCACTACCGTCCCGTCCAGCAACGCGATCCCCGAGCCCAGGATGCACGCCACCAGCGTGATCCGCTTCACCGTCGCATCGCTGCGCGATCGCATCCCGCCACCGTATCGCTCGCTTAGGTGGTCGCAGACCCCAGCCGATCGCAGCCGAATCGTTCACATCCTCGCAACTGGGATTCGCGGGAGCAGGGGTAGCTTGGAAGTGCGATGCAACACGACGAGCGACTCACCGTCAAACAGAAGGCCCGCACCTATTGGGTCGTCGAGCGCGATCGCAACGAGATAGCCGGCGGTCTCACGCGTCAGGCCGCCGAAGCCGAGCGGGAGCTCGTGCAACGGCTGCGCAGGCGCACCGCTCAGATGCGCTCCAGCGCTCCACGTCGGCCGCCCGCTTCGAGCTTGCCTGCGCGCTGAGCGATTACAACTCCGCGCGTCGAAGTATCTCTGCTACGGAGACTCCCAGCGCGTCCGCGAGCCGGACGATCGTTTCGAGGCTCACGTTGAACTCGCCTCGCTCGATCGCACCGTAATAGCTGCGGTCCATGTCCGCGTGGGCCGCGAACGCTTCCTGCGCGAAGCCCCGCTCCACGCGCAGCGCTCGCACGGCTGCGCCGAACGCGATGGTCGTCTCGGATCTCTTGCGGGGCATCGGCGTGCGCTCCTCGGATGAAGGGTTGGCTCGGGCCGGTTCCACGGAGAAGTTCTCCACGAACTATGATTCCGGGGTGATGAAGACAACTGTCTGCAAGCGTAGGGGAAACGGCGGCGGAACGACCTAGCGTGTCTGTACTCGAATTACTTGCGGTCGTGCTGGCGGTCCCGGGAGCACTCGACGCCCTCCATGAGCTGATCCTCCTCCGCCGCGCGCACCCACGGCGCGAAGTGACGCTTTGCACCAGTGAGCTCGAGTTCACGCTTCGGCTAAGAGTGCGCCGAACTCATCTCCTACGACATCTGTCTGCAGAAGATCCTGATCTCGGCTAGGCTCCGCCAAGAACTATTCCCCGTGGGCTCTACCCCCTGGGAATCATCAGCGTTTTGAGCTAAAGGAGACCCAGATGTCGTCCGAGCGCCCGAGTCCCCAACCTGCGTCGGCCTTCGCCCGGGCCGTCCGCGACGCGCGCGAGCAAGCCGGTCTCAGTCCTGACGAGCTCGCCCGGCAAATCCGCCTCCAGCCGTCCGCCTACGCCGCGATCGAGCGCGGCGAGGGCGAAGTCGATCTCGAACTCATCGTCAGCATCGCCGGGGCGCTCGAGCTCAGCGCCAGCGAGCTGATCGGACGCAGCGGGCTTTAGCCGCGCCGTCTGGCCTTAACGCCAGGCGAGATTGCCAACGGCACCCACCGCGAATACATCAGCGCCTCGCGCGGATTTTGGGCCGCCGAGCAACGCCGTGAAAAACTCGACATAGCGGCTTACGCCCAGAGATGAATCAAGTCTGCTGACGACAACTGCGTCGATGTCCGCAGCACGTAGCGCATCGCGGTAATAGGTCTGGCACAGACCTATCGGCCTAGCTCGCAGCTTCAGCTGCCGCAGACATCGCACATCGATCAAGGTGCGCCCCGCGCGCGTGCTCGTGCGATTTCCCAATGCCGCCAGGGCGTAGAGAAGAGGGCCGCGACGCATCCCGTATGACGCGCCCCCCGCCGCGGGCACGAAGACGCCTCCATCGGGAATGCGATACGCAAAGTTCGACTGTGCCTGCGCGTACATGCCAAGCTGTCCATTCGCGGACGGCACGATTAGTACGGTCCTCGCGCTAGGCGCCAGCTGCCGCACCCCAGCCGCGCTCCCGACCACTGCCGGGACCCGTGGGATCTCCGAGGAGGCGAGCGCGGGTAGCGCCGGAATCAACGCCAGCACCCACACGCACGCCCCGAGCGGCCTGCTGCCTAGCAGCGGGCGACGGCGCAGATCGTCGATCAAGAGGACGACCAGCGCAGCGACCGCCAACCATATGAAGAGGTTGAACCTGGCCGGCACGACATTCTCGAGGAGAGGCAAGTGACCCGGTATCACCCAAGGCAGCAGCACGCCCGTGTCAGAACCCCCAACACGGAGATGCGGCCCGAGGCTAAATAGGACCGCTGTCGCCAACAGGAGCCCGAGCAAGAGCGCACGCTTGCC
Source organism: Solirubrobacteraceae bacterium (assembly GCA_035507305.1). Classification (GTDB taxonomy): domain Bacteria; phylum Actinomycetota; class Thermoleophilia; order Solirubrobacterales; family Solirubrobacteraceae; genus Palsa-744. Next base: position 4,812 of record DATJOE010000276.1, read on the forward strand.
GAGTCGCCACCCGGCAAACACGAGAAGCAGAACGAGGGGGATGCCGAGATATGCACCGAATTCGCCGTCATGACCCGAGAAGCCGTCGGTTAGGTGACGCGACCCCGCGGAACTCAACCAGTCCACCGCGTTCGGGACGAAGAAGCCGAGCAAGTCATCGACATACCGCCCCGAGCTCACGATCACTCCATAGACGTGTTCGGGACCGAGGAACTGATATCCCAACGCCGGTCCGGCAAGAACAGCGAACACACCGGCCCCTATGGCGCCGGTTTGCACATACCTCCTCATCAAAGCGCGACGAGGACGGTAGATCAAGGCGCCGAACACGAGGCCCAAGACGGCCATAAGCACCGTCGTTGCGAGAATCTCCTCGTTGACAAATACTTGAGCGGCCGCACAGCCTCCTAGCAGTACGCCAGTTCTAAGCGGACTTCGCCCCCTCCGCACATCATCGAGAAGAATCGCCACGAGCGGAGGAAATGCGACGATCAAGAGATTCGCGTGGGCTCCCACCTGCCCCGCCATGTAGCCGCCAAAGCCGAAGATGGCGCCGCCTATGAACGCCGACGAGCGAGCAGGGGTAATTCTGAGCATGCCCAAGTACGCCGTCCAAGCCGACAGCGCCAGACCTAAAGTCGCAAGCAAGTCGTAGCTCAGAACCGGTCCGCCCGTCGCCGTAACGGGCCACAGCACGAAGGATGGGAGGAGGATCGACGTGCTGTTGAGCAGGTTCGCACCCCCCGGCGCCATCACGGCTGTCGTAAAGAGCGGAGACTGCCCGTGCTCCAACGCATGCGGAAGCCATGCGAGAAACCAGACCAGACCAAGAGGATCTCCGCCGCCCCCGACAACGCGATCGGTCAGACCCCCGCCGAACCACGTCCTGCCCAGCAGCAGTACCGCCAGCAAGAGATATCCAACTAGCCCAAGAACGTCGACGTACCTGGCAGCAACGTTGCTACCGGCCACAAGATGTCGGCGGGCTACCGACACCTCTCCCCCCGGCTTTGCCGCGCACTGCGATCCTTCAACTTCGGCGCCCGGCGGATCGCTCGGTAGACACGAAATCACCGCCAATCCGGCGAAGAACTTCGCGGCC
>DATJOE010000277.1:0-3547 GCA_035507305.1 Solirubrobacteraceae bacterium
TAGAACCGGTTCATATCGCGTGTGGCACGATCTTAGTTAAAGTTGAAGGGTCCGTCTGTGCGTTAATTAAACCAGTAAACACAAAAGTAAAAACACTTAGCCTAGAAATCAAAGGCAAAGAAGCAGAGGAAAAATACTCAAAAGAATTCCAAGGCTCGACCTTATCGGAATGCAAGTTGTTTGAGGAAGAAGACGGCAAACCTGAATCTAAGAAACAGGCGTTTGAGAAAACGGTTGAGGAAATCGTTCTCGAAAAAGAAGGCGAACTGATGGCATAAGGCCGAAGCGCCGGGAGCACAAATAGACACTGGAGGCGCGAGACGACGCTAATCTCGCGCCTCCAGGCGTGAACCGAGAGAGGATCCTTGAGCAAGCCCGCCGGCCCCGCCCGTGCCGAAGTCGACGTACAGCGATTTCACCCCGCTCACCGGGATAGTTGCCGTCACCAGCGCCGGCCCCGCCGGCTCCCGGGGCGGAGGGAGGTTCGGAGTTGCACTCCGTCGCGGTCTGCCCTTCCCCTCGACAAGGCGAGGCCGATACTGGTGCTGACCCGCGAGCTTGTGCGGCTCCATCTAAGTGCCGTGACGATCGCGCCTATCACGACAACGATCCGTGGGCTGTCGACTGAGGTGCTCGTCGGACTCGCGAACGGACTCTCCGAGCCATCGGTCGTCAGCTGCGACAACGTCACCACCGTTCCGGTAGATGCCCTCGGCGAGCAGATCGGGGTCCTGTTCGATCACCAGGAGCCAGACCTGAGTCGAGCGATCCAAGCGGCTTTCGATCTCGATTACTGAAGGGCTATCCGACCAGCTTCCCCGGATTCATAATCCCCACAGGATCAAGCTCGGCCTTCAGCGCGCGCAGCGCGCGCAGCCCGGTGTCCCCCACCTCGGCGCTCATCCACGGCGCGTGATCACGCCCAACGGCATGGTGATGGGTGATAGTCCCGTCGTGCGTGACGATCGCCTCGCTAGCGGCTTCCTTTGCGGCGCGCCACTGCTCGATCTCGGACCCCTCGCGCTGCTTGGCGATGAACGTGAAGTAGAGCGAAGCGCCGGTCTCATACAGATGCGAGATGTGGCACATCACCAGCCCCGGCGTGCCGCCCTCGCGCAGCGAGCGCTCGATCGCGTCGGCGACCGCGCGATAAAGGCGCGGGAGGTTCGACCACTGCGTAGCGGTCTCGAGCGTCTCGACCATCACGCCGAGCGTGAGTAGCTCATCGCGCAGATAGGGCGCCGCGAAGCGCCCATGACGCCATGCCTCGCCGGGGGAGCTTCCCACGGTGAGGCCGCGGTGCTCGCGCACGATCTGAAGGCTCCGTTGACGCCGAGCGCTCGCCTGATCCTGCTCGCCCTCCCAGCCGAAGATCGCGAGGCACCCCTCAGCGTAGCCCCGCGCGCGCAGGTAGAGCCGCCCAAGTCGGCCCTTCGCCCCGCCGGAGTCCGCGAGCGCGAGCGACATGCGCGTCTCGGCCTCATCAGAGAGGCGCGCGACGTCGGGCGCGGCTCGCTGCTGCGCGAGCGCTCGCAGCGCCTGCGCGCCCGTGTCGAAGCTCTCAAAGAACACGCCTTCATAGAGCTGTTCGCGGGGGGCGGCCCGCACGCGAAGCGATAGCTCGGAGATCACCCCGAGCGTCCCCTCCGAGCCGATCGCGAGGCCGCGTAGTGAGGGCCCGGCTGCGCTCGCGGGCTGCGCGGGCAGCACGATCTCCCCGCTCGGCGTGGCCATGCGGAGCCCGGCGATCATCGTCTCGAAGCGTCCATAGCCGGTGGATGCCTGGCCCGCGGAGCGCGTCGCGGCGCAGCCGCCCAGCGATACGTACTCATAAGACTGGGGGTAATGGCCCAGCGTCAGCCCACGCTTCGCTAGCAGCGCCTCAAGCGCTGGCGCGCGCATCCCCGCGCCGACGGTGACGGTGCGCGACTGCTCGTCAAGCGCCAGCAGCTCGGCCATCCGGGACGTGTCGAGCGCGATCACTCCGGCGTGCGCCCCGCGTAGCGGCTCGACGCCGCCGACGACGCTTGTGCCCCCACCAAACGGGACGACCGCGAGCGAGCTGCGGGCGCACAGCTCGATCACCGCCGAGAGCTGCTCCGCGCTCCCCGGGAGCACCACGGCATCGGGCGTGCCCAGTGGCTCACCCGCGCGCAGGCGAACTAGATCTGGATACCCCTTGCCGGCGGCGTGAAAGACCCGTTCGTCGTGGTCAGCCCGCACGAGCTCCGTGCCCACGATGGCGCGCAGCGCGTCGAGCTTCCCCTCGCCCAGCGTCGAGGCCTCGACCTGCACGCGCGAGAGCGCCACGGGCGGCCGCGGTCGCTGCCCGACGTCCACGGTCTTGGCGAGGAAACTCAGCGCGTGCGTGGGCAGCCCGGGCGGATGGGTCGGGTCACCCCAACCCCACCAGCGCATGCGCGGCGGCTGCTCAGCCACTGACCCTCTCCAGCCCATCGAGAGCCTCCTCGATCGTGCGCGCCGCAGCGCCCTTGACCATGAAGCCGCCAAATCGCGGGAAGAACCCCGCGAGGCGCTGGTGCAGCTCGATCGTGACGCGCGTCGCCTGGGCCGACGCACTCACGCCGGCGCCCTCGGCCTCCGCGGGCTCGAGCGAGACATGTGTGCGAGCCTCGCTAAGCAAGCGCTCGAACGGCGTGCCCTCGAGTTGCTGCTCCCAGGCCAGCGTGTGCCTGCGCTCGTCGCTCTCCAGCAGGCGGAAGTCCGCACGCACGGTTTTTCCCTTCGCGGTGCGCATCACCTCAGTGAATGCCCCCTCGGCGACGTCGACGTCCTCGACGCGGTCGACGCGCGGCCACCAGCGCGGCAGGTGGTGAGGATCGCCGATCAGCTCCCATAGCTCCTGCAAAGGCGCGGCGATCGTGCGGCTGCGGCGGGCTGAGGGCACCTGCGCTACTCCTATCTAGGCGTCGTAGCTGAAGAGCGCGTGCACGGGCCGGGGTGCGAGCCGCTCACGCCCCTCTAGGAAACCGAGCTCGACCAGGAAGCCACAGCCCGTGACGACGCCGCCCAGCGCTTCGACGAGCTCGCACAGCGCGAGAGCAGTCCCACCGGTGGCGAGCAGGTCGTCGTGCACGAGCACCCGCTTTCCGTCCTGGACCGCATCGGTGTGCAGCTCAAGCTGGTTGGTCCCGTACTCGAGTTCGTATTCGGCGCTGATCGTCTCGTAAGGCAGCTTGCCGGGCTTGCGCGCCAGCACGAAGCCTGCGCCGAGCTCAAGCGCGAGCGCAGGTCCGAGCAGGAAGCCACGCGCCTCCGCTGCGACCACGCAGTCCACTTCGAGCGGACGCGCCAAGTCCGCAAGCGCGCGCACGGCGGCGGCCAGCGCGGGGGGGTCCGCAAGCAGCGGCGTGATGTCCTTGAAGCTGATCCCCGCGCGCGGGAAGTCGGGAATCTCGCGGATCAGCCCGCGCATCTCCGAGCCGGCCTCGGCGCTCATCGCCGCGCCCCCATCAGCGCACGATCTTGCGCAGGTCGCGCACGAGCAAGAGGTGCTTCAGATGCGTCGCGACCGCCGCGAGGTTCT
>DATJOE010000278.1:0-5640 GCA_035507305.1 Solirubrobacteraceae bacterium
AGCGACGCCTCAACCGCGACGCCGTCACGACCGGCGCGGGCTCCCTGCAGCCGGTCGAGTTGCTTGCGCTCGAGGGCGGGGTCGATGCGCAGCGTCGGGATCGGGGCTTCGTCCTGGGCAAGGAAGCGGTTGACGCCGACGACGACGCGTTCGCCCGCGTCGATCTCCTGCTGTAGCACGAAGGCGGCGTCGGCGATCTCGCGTTGGGGATAGTTGCCCTTAACCGCCTGCACCATCCCGCCGAGCTCGTCGATCTTCGCGAAGTACTCGTAGCAGTGGCGCTCCATCTCGTCGGTGAGCGCCTCGACGAAGTAGGAGCCGCCGAGCGGGTCGACCGTGTTCGTGACGCCGGTCTCGTGGGCGATCACCTGTTGCGTACGCAGCGCGACGGTGACCGCCTCCTCGGTCGGTAGCGCGAGCGCCTCGTCGTAAGAGTTCGTGTGCAGCGACTGGGTGCCGCCGAGCACGCCGGCCAGCGCCTCGACGGTCGTGCGGATGATGTTGTTCAAAGGCTGTTGCGCGGTGAGCGATACGCCGGCGGTCTGGGTGTGAAAGCGCATCTGCCAGGACTTGGGCTTCTTCGCGCCAAAGGTCTCCTTCAGCTCACGCGCCCAGACGCGACGCGCAGCGCGGTACTTGGCGATCTCCTCGAAGAAGTCGATCTGGGCGTTGAAGAAGAAAGAGAGACGCGGGGCGAAATCGTCGACGTCGAGCCCGCGTTCGACGGCTTGTTCGACATAGGTAAGCCCGTCCTTTAGCGTGAAGGCGAGCTCCTGCTGGGCCGTCGCCCCGGCCTCGCGGATGTGGTAGCCGGAGATCGAAATCGGGTGCCAGCGCGGCATGTGTCGCGTGCACCACTCGATCATGTCGCCGCATAGGCGCATCGCGGGATCGATTGGGAAGCACCACTCCTTCTGGGCGATGTACTCCTTGAGGATGTCGGCCTGGATCGTGCCGGACAGCTGCTCGGGCGGGACGGGTCCCGCGGCGCTGGTCCCGGCCTCGGCGGCGGCGACGTAGAAGGCGAGCATGATCGCGGCGGGCGCGTTGATCGTCATCGAGACCGAGACCTCGCCGAGGTCGATGCCGCCAAACAGCGTCTGCATGTCATCGAGCGTGTCGACCGCCACGCCCTCCCGACCGACCTCGCCTAGTGAGCGGGGATGGTCGGAGTCATGGCCCATCAGCGAGGGCATGTCGAACGCGGTCGAAAGGCCCGTTTGCCCATGGTCGAGCAGGTAAAGGAAGCGCTCGTTGGTCTCCTCGCTCGTGCCGAAGCCCGCGAACTGGCGCATCGTCCAGAGCCGGCCCCGGTACATCGACTCGTAGATCCCGCGCGTGAAGGGGTACGCGCCGGGGCGCCCGAGCGGGTCATGCTCGGAGCCGATGCCCGGCGGCAGGTCCTCGGACGTGTAGAGCTCGCGGACCGGCTCGCCTGAGAGCGTGCGGCACTCTCGCTGCGTAGCGGCGGACGGTCGCTCGGAAGAGGGCTTGGCGGTGACAGCCATGCCGGTCAAATGCTACCCGTCGCGATAGCCGCGCCCCGTCGTTGCGCGCGGGTTCGCGACGAAGGGCTCAGAGCTGCGAGACGATCCCGGCGGCGGAGAGCCGCATTGCCCAGCTTCGCTGGGCCACGATCGCGCCGCCGGCCAGCACGACGACGCTGACTCGCACGCGCAGGTGCCCTTGGTGCTTGAGCCGGGTCGCCCCGCTGCGCGTGAGCGGGATTCGCACGTGCATGCTTTGCCCGGCGCGTAGCTGGTTTGCCGAGGAGCCGAGCACCGCGTCGGCACGGCCGAAGCCAACCGCGCTGTGCGGCGTGTCGGCGGGTACGACGAAGCCGAGCGTTTCGCAATCATCGACTCCGCTCGAACACTGTATGTCGGCGCCGGGGTCGAGCGTTCTGCGACTGAGCAAGCTGTAGAGGCGCGGCGGTCGCGACACCGACAGGGTGCTCGGCAGCGTTACGACGTGTTCCACGGCCTGTGGCGCGGCGACGATCGGCGGCCCCGCGGACGCAGGTGCCGACGCGGGCGCCGACGGTGCGGCTGGGAGCAGGGTCGAGAGTGACGGCGCTACCTCTTCTGCCCCCGGCACACCGACGCCGTCGATCCCGGCGACATTGATTGTGGGGGTGTTCGTGATGAACAGTAGCCCTGCGCTCTTCTCGCCGAGGGTTGCCGGTTCGAAGCCGACGGTCACGGTGCATGATTCGCCCGGGTGAAGAATCTGTCCGCTGCAGGAGTCCGAGCGCAGCGGGAACATGAGCGGCGTGCCGGTGACAAGGAATGCACGCTGGATGTAGAGCAGGTAGTCGCCGGTGTCGGTGACCGTAAAGGTGTGCTGTGCGGAGGTGCCGAGTGCGACGTTGCCAAGCAACGCCTGAGTTGTGTCGAGCGTCATCCGTGGGCCATACAGGCCTTCGCCGAAGAGGGGCACGACGAGGGCCCCGGAGGCTGAGTCGCTCTGCATGACTAGCGAGGCCGTGCGCACGCCCGGGGCGCTGGGGCGGAAGCGAATGCCCATGCCGCAGCTATTGCTCGGCCACATCAGGTCGTTTTCGCAGTTGCCCCATTCAACACCGAAGTCGCCGGCGTCGGGGCCGGTGATCGCGACCGATTCGATCTGCGTGCCGAAGTCTGAGCTGTTCCGCACTTCAAGCGATTCGCTCTCGCGGTTTTCGCCTTCGAAGGATCCCGGCGGGTTGTAGGGGATCGGCGAGAACGTGAGCTGGCTGTGGCTGGGCGACAGCGTGCCGGTCTTGGCGCTTGCGGAGAGCGGGACTTCGACGGGCGCTTCGCCGAACACGTCGAGCACGAGCGTCGCTGCGTAGGCGCCTCGCACGCCGGACTTGAACACGACTTCGAGCGAGCAGCTTTCACCAGCTTCGACGGAATTGGCAGAGCAACTGTCGTTGACGATCTGGAAGCTCGCGGCGTCGGGACCGGACACTTCGGCTGCCGTGAGAAGCAATGGCCCGGGGGTGTTGTTCGTGAACTTGACGTTTTGCTGCGGATTGCCGCCGAAGTGCAGGTCGACCGCACCGAATTCGACTTGGGCGGGGGACGCTTCGACTGATGGCTGAGCGGCCGCAGGAGCGGCTGCGAACAGCACCAGAACCGATACGAGTACGGCGAGCGGAACGCTGCGCTTGACCATCGACTACCCCCGGTTGACTGGCCGAACTTGGATTCGGCGCGATGAAGGTTGTGTCTCGGCCCGGCACGTAGGTTTGCTTACTGCTGCACGGAAATGCCCACAAGGAGTGGCGTTTGCGCAGGTACGCGGTGTGCTGTCATGTCGCGGGTGTTCGCGGATGACGCCTGAGGGTGCGATGACTGCCGAGCTGCGCCGTTTGCTCGGGTCCGAGCAAGTTCTCGCGACGCCGCCATCCGACTCGCCTTACAACAGCGATGCGACGCGCCGCCGCGGGATCGTGGGCCGCGCGGATGCCGTGGCGCTGCCGGGCAGCGCGGAGGAGGTCGCGGCGGTGGTGGGCTGGTGCTACGCCCACGACGTGCCGATCGTGCCGCGCGGCGGCGGAACGGGGCTGGTGGGCGGAGCGGTGCCGAGCGAGGGCGGGGTTGTGCTCTCGCTGGAGCGCCTGCGCGGGGTGCGGACGCTCCAGCCTGAGCTGTGGCGGATCGAGCCGGAGGCGGGCGTGCCGACGCGCGAAGTTCAACGGCTCGCACGCGAGAACGGCCTGTTCTTCGCGCCGGACCCCGGCGCTGCGGAGCAGTCGCAGATCGGCGGGAACGTGGCGACGAACGCGGGCGGGCCGCACGCGCTGAAGTACGGCGTGACGGGCGCATGGGTGACGGGCTTGGAGGCGGTGCTCGCGCCGGGTGAGATCACGCAGCTGGGAGGTTGGGTGCGCAAGGACGTGGCGGGCTATGACCTGCGCGACCTGCTGATCGGCTCGGAGGGAACGCTTGGAGTGATCACGGCGGTCCGGCTGCGGCTGCTGCCCGCGCGCGAGGCGACGATCCCGCTTGCGATCTTTATGCGCGATCGCGCGGAGGGCTGCGCAGCGTTGCTCGACGTGCTGGGGGCGGGGATCGAGCCAGCGGCGCTGGACTTCGCGGATGCCGCGACGCTCGCGCTCGTGCGCGGCGGCTATCCGGGCGAGCTGCCCGCCGAGGCGGGCTTCTTGTTGTTGGTGGAGCTGGACGGCAGCGCGCAGGAGGCGGAGCGGGCTCGCGCAGCGACCGTCGAGGCCGTGGGCAAACGGGCGCTTGCGGTGCAGCGGCCCGCCGACGAGGCGGCGCTGTGGCGCTGGCGCGACGGGTTCAACGGAGTGGTGACGGCGGCCCGAGGCGCGAAGGTCAGCGAGGACGTCTCGTTCCCGCTGGAGTGTCTGCAGGAAGGTCTGGAGCGCTTCGAGCAGATCGCCCATGCGCACGGACTGAGCTCGTGCGCGTGGGGGCATGGCGGGGATGGGAACGTGCACGCGACGGTCCTGGTCGACCCGACGAACGCCGCCGAGCTCGACGCGGCGGAGGCGGCCGAAGCTGAGTTGTTCACGCTGGTCAGCGAGCTGGGCGGGTCGATCGCGGCGGAGCACGGCACGGGCGCGTTGAAGACGGGCTTGCTCGACGGCCAATGGGATGCGCAGGCGATCGCGCTCCACGAACAGATCAAGCAGGTCTTCGACCCGAAGGGTCTTCTCAATCCGGGCAAGAAGCTCGCGCGATTGAGAGGATGATCGAAGGATGACCCTCCTCAGCGAGCTGGACCTGCCGAGCTTCGACCACACGGACGCGGCGATGCGGGGTGAGCGCTTCCATACCGAGATGGCGAGGGTCAGCGAGCAGGGCTGGCTGGCGCAAGCGCCGTTCGGCTACATGACGCTGGACCGGGAGGCGGGGGAGTTCTTCCTGCGCACGCGCTCGGCGATCTTCCCGGGGATGAAGATCGCGGAGATCTTCGGCGTGAGCGAGGGACCGCTGTACGAGCAGATGCGCCGCAACATCCTGCACGTGAACGGCGCGGACCACACCAGGCTGCGCAGCCTGGTGAACCCGGCGCTCTCGCCGCGGGCGGTCGAGCGCTACCGGCCGGTGATGCGGGACTTCCTGGAGCAGTTGCTTGCCGAGGCGGTCGCGGCGTCGCGGGTCGCGGACGGTGCGAGCGAGGAGATCCGCTGCGACTTCGTGGAGGCGTTTGCGAAGCCCTACCCGTCACTGGCGATCGCAACCGTGATGGGGGCGCCGTTGACGGACGCGCCGCGGCTGCACCACTGGTCGAATGTGATCCAGCGCCAGTTCGACGCTGTGAGCATGGCGAGCGAAATCGCGGTGATCGAGCAGGCGGTCGAGGAGTTCTACGACTACGCGCAGGCCCTCGTGAAGGCACGTCGCGAGGACCCAAGCGACGACTTGATCTCGAAGCTGATCGCTGCGGAAGAGGAGGGCGAGCGGCTAAACGACGTCGAGTGCATCAACCTGGTGTTCAACGTGCTCGTGGGTGGGGTCGACACAAGCCAGAGCCAGCTCTCGCACGCAATCCGGCTGCTCGCTGAGCACCCCGACCAGCTGGCGTTGCTGGCCGAGCGGCCCGAGCTTGCGGATGCGGCGGTCGAGGAGGCGCTTCGCTACGAGCCGATCACCCCATTCACGGCGCGGATCACGGTCGAGGATG
>DATJOE010000279.1:0-7293 GCA_035507305.1 Solirubrobacteraceae bacterium
CACCGAGCCCACCTGCGTGATGCTCGACTGCTCTGTCGCCTTCGCAATCCCGAAGTCCGCGAGCTTCACCTCGCCTTCGCGCGCGCGCAGCAGGTTGCCGGGCTTCACGTCGCGGTGGACCACGCCGTGACGGTGGGCGTAGTGCAGGCCCTCGCACGCTTGATCGATGATCGCGATCGCCTCGTCCACCTCAAGCCAGCCGTCATCGCGCAAGATCTCCGCGCATGACTGTCCCTCGATGTACTCCATCACGATGAAGTACTGGCTCGTGCTCTCGTCCTGGCCTGAGTCGAACACCTGCACGATGTTCGGGTGCACGAGGCGCGCCGCCGCCTGCGCCTCGCGCTGGAAGCGCGAGACGAACGTCGGATCCTCCGCGAGGTGCTCGGCCAGCAGCTTCACCGCGACCTGGCGCTCTAGGCGCAGGTCCAGCGCACGGTGCACCGTCGACATCCCGCCGAAGCCCAGGCGGCCCTCCAGGCGATAGCGACCCGCGATCTCCACGCCGTTCATCTGCCCGCTTCCTGTCCGCCGTCGCCGCCGCCCGCGCCGATTCCGCCTGAGCCGTGGTCGCGCCCGGCGCCTTCGCCTTTGCCGATCCCGGATCCTTCTTCTTCGGCTTCTTCGCTCGGGGCGGGGGTGCCACCACCGGGTCCGGATGGTTCTTCGCTTTCGGGTGGGGGCGTCGGCTGAGTTTCGGTTTCGGTTTCGGTCGGCGGCGGCGTGGTCGTCGTGCTCGTCGTCGTCTTCGGCGTCGTCGTAGTCAGCGTCGAGGACGGCAGCGGTTGTGCGCACAGCGCCAGCGAGCGCGAGCGCAGGTTGTCGATTCCCTGGCGCAGAGTCGTGCGCAGTCCGCTGTCGATGCTCGACGGCAGCGCCGCGAAGTCTTGCTCGGTCTTCAGCAGCGCGCTTTCTGTGCTTGCGCAGGAGCCGTCCCCGTTTTCCGCCGCCTGCGCCACGGCTTCGAAGTCATGTTGCAGCGGGCCGGCGTCGGCGAGCGGGATCAGTCCCTTGCCCGAGCCCGAGCAGGAGACCAGGACCGCGGCGAGCGCGCCAAGCGCGAGCGCCAGCGCCGCCCTCAGCACCGGCGAGGCACGCCGAATTTGCCGTTGCGGGCGCTGCATCGTCATTGACCGTACTCCAGGCGCTCGGCGAGCGAGTCGGGTAGGCGAGCCGCGCGGATCGCCGCCGCCGCCCCCGAGACGTCGTAGTCGGTGCGCTTGAACGACGCCGTCATGCCGTCCAGGTCGAGCAGCAGCCACGACGCGCGGGGGTCGCCGTCGCGCGGCTGGCCCACGCTGCCGGGGTTCAGCAGCCACTCGCCTTGGGCGATGTCCAGGAACGTCCCCTCGCGGCGCGGTTCGCCTGTCGCTAGCTCGCCCTCGCGGCGCACGAATGAGAGCGCGACGTGCGAGTGGCCCACGAGGCACACGCGATGATCCTGCTTGTCCAGGCACAGCTCCGCGAGCAGCGTCGAGAGCACGTACTCCCACACTGGGTCGCGTGGGCTCGCGTGATAGAGGCCGACCGCGCCCTCCTTGCCTTCGGGCTTTAGGCTCGCGAGGAACTCGACGTTGGCCGGCGCCATCACCTCGCGCGTCCACTGCGCCGCGAGGCTCGCCCCGCGGGAGAACTCGTCCAGCGGGATCTCGCCCGTGACCGCGAGGTCGTGGTTGCCTGCGAGGCACACCGCCGCGTGCTCGCGCGCCAGCTCCACGCACGCGTCGGGGTCCGCGCCGTAGCCGACCAGGTCGCCCAGGCACCACAGCTCGGCGGCGTCGCTCGCCGCGACCGCCTCGAGCGTTGCCTCGAAGGCCTGCCGGTTCGCGTGGATGTCGGAGATCACTGCGACCTTCATCGTGAAGCCGCGCTCCGCGCCCGTGCGGTGCTAGTCCTCCTCAGGCCCGGCCTCCGTGCCGCCGTACTCGGGTAGGTTCTTGATCCCCTCGCGGGTGCGCCACTTGGAGTAGTTGTCCTCCATCGCGTCGATCAACTCGCGCATGAAGCGCGGGGAGATGTTCACGCGCGAGACGACTACGCCAGGTACCTCCTCGGCCTCGACCTCGTGGTCGACGCGCGCAAAGGTGACCGTGAACTCGTAGTCGGAGTGGCTGACGTTCGCGAAGTTCGCGTATACGCCTCCCATGATCTCGGGAGACAGGTGGATGTTGATGTGGCGCTCCGCGCCGGGGTCTTGGTCGTTCACGCGGCTAGTATCGCAATCGCCGAGCGGGAATCCCATGAGCGAGCCTTCGACCAGCGATCAGCGGACCGACAACCGCGCCGGGGCTCTGCCCGGGGAGCGCTCCCCGGCGGGTCTGCGGGCCGCGGTTATGCAGGTCGCTGAAGCCCTCATCGGCGTGGGTGGGAGCGAGGCCGCGGACGGGGGCGAGGGTACAGCCGGGCAGGAGCTTTCGGCCGGCTCGCGCGGCGGAATCACGCTGGAGCGCCCGCCGCGGGCGGACTTCGGCGACTACTCCACGAACGCCGCGCTCCTGCTTGCCCCGCGTGTGCGGGCCTCGCCGCGCGAGGTGGCCGAGCGCCTAGGCGCGCAGTTGCAGAGCTCTCTCGGCACAGCGCTCGAGCACTTCGACGTCGCGGGGCCTGGCTTTTTGAACCTGCATCTCACGGACGAGTGGTTGCGCGAGGCGCTGGCAAGCGTGCTCGCCACGGGGGAGAGGTTTGGTACGAGCGTCGGCGACCCGGGTGGCCCTGTGCTGGTCGAGTTCGTCTCCGCGAACCCCACGGGGCCGATGCACGTGGGCCACGCCCGCAACGCCGCTTACGGCGATGCGCTCGCGCGGATGCTCGAATTTCGCGGCGAGCCCGTGACGCGAGAGTTCTACGTCAACGACGCCGGCACGCAGGTGCGGGTGTTCGGCGCCTCGGTGCAGGCGCTCGCGCGCGGGCAGGCGCTCCCCGAGGGGGGCTATCAGGGCGAGTACGTCGCCGAGCTGGCCGCGCGGATCCCGAACGTCGCCGAGGCCGAGGAGGACGAGGTCGGCCGCGCGGCGGTCACGCTGATGATCGGCGAGATCCAAGCGTCGCTGAGCGCGTTCGGCGTGAAGGACTTCGACCACTGGACGTATGAGTCCGCGCTGCACGCGGGCGAGCCCAGCCCGGTCGTCCACACGCTCGCGCTACTCGATGAGCTGGGCCACACCTACACGAGTGAGGGCGCGCTGTGGCTGCGCACGACTGAGTTCGGCGATGACAAGGACCGTGTGCTGATTCGCTCAAGCGGCGAGCACACGTACTTCGCCTCGGACATCGCCTACCACCAGGACAAGCGCGAGCGCGGCTTCGAGCACCAGATCGACGTATGGGGAGCCGACCATCACGGCTATGTGCAACGGCTTAAGGCAGCGTACGAGGCGCTCGGTGGAGACCCCGAGGAGCTGGAGTTGCTAATCATGCAGCTCGTCCACCTCGTGCGCTCGGGCGAGCGCGCGCAGATGTCAAAGCGCGCGGGGGAGTTCGTCACGCTCGACGACCTCGTCGCTGAGATCGGTGTCGACGCCGCGCGCTGGTACCTGCTCGCCCGCTCCCACGACACGACCGTGGATCTTGACCTCGACCTCGCGCGCAGCCAGTCGAACGAGAACCCCGTCTATTACGTGCAGTACGCGCATGCGCGGATTTGCTCCGTGCTCGCGAAGGCGGGCGAAGAGCGCGTGGGGGACGCGATCGCGACCGCGCGCGCCGTGCACGAGCTTCAAGGCGTCGGCGAGCTGCACCCCTCCGAGCGCGCGCTCGTCAAGCTCCTGCTCGACTTCCCCGGCGAGCTCGCTTCCGCGGCCGAGCGTCGCGCGCCGCACCGGATCGCCGCCTACGCGCTCGAGCTCGCTCAGGGGTTCACGGCCTTCTACCGCGATTGTCGCGTCGTCGGGGCCGAGCCCGAGGACCTCGAGTCCCAGCGCCTTGCGCTGTGCGTCGCGAGCCGCGACACGATCGCTCGCTGCTTGGGCCTGCTCGGGGTGAGCGCGCCCGAGGAGATGTAGTCAGTCGAAGCGGTCGAGGTCGTCTTGCAGGCGTCGTGCGTCCGCGGCGCCCAAGGCGGGGGCGGGGGCCCGGTTGCGAGCCTGCACGCGGGCACGGCGGCGCCAGCGGGGGAGCAGGGCCGCGAGCAGGATCAGCAGAACGATCAGCGCGACGATCGGCACGATGTAGGCCGTCGCGTCGAAGCCGCTGTCGCTTGGCAGCGCGAGGACCGCCGAGCCGTACTGGCTCACGAGTTCGTGCTTGATTGTCGCGGCGTCGGAGCCGTGGTCGATCAGCCCCTGGATGAGCGCGCGCTCGCGGTCTGCCTGCGGCGACTGCGCGACGTTCAAAGGGATCTTGCACGTAACGCACATCACTTCCCGTTCGATCTCCGGCAGCGATGCGTGCGTGCTGCTCGCCGAGGCGATCCCCGCCGATCCGCCGCCTGCGAAGCCGAGCGCCGCAGTCAGGCACAGCAGCAGCGCACCAGCGCGGAGTCGCGCTCGTCGGAGCAGACGCGCGCTTATGAACTGGTGCAGAGACGTGGTCATGAGCTGTGCGCGAGCGCCAGCGCGCGGTCGATGAAGCGCTGGCCGATCTCGCCCCGTGAGATCGCCGCGATATGCCCGTCGCGATCGATCACGAAGCTCTCCGGCAGCTCGTTCGTCCCGTAGGAGTGGGCAAAGCCGCCGCTCTTGTCGCGCAGGTTCGGATAGCTGAGGTGGTAGTGGCGCACGAACGCGAGCGAGTCCGGCGAGGCGTCCTTATAGGTGACCCCCAACACCGTGCCGCCGCTGCGCGCGAGCCCGGCCTGTGCGCGCTGCAACAGTGGCGCCTCGGTCTGGCACGGTTCGCACCACGACGCCCAGAAATTCAGTACCACCACCTTGCCCCGGTAGGCCGAGAGCGTGTCGCCGCCGCTGCCGTCGAGTACCGGCAGTGCGCGGGCGGCGTCTGGGGCCGGTGGGCGTTTGCCCTCCGCGACCTGCTCGTCCAGGGTGCGGCTCGAGGACTGGACGCTGACCCCGTAGACCAGCAGTCCGACCAGGCAGGCGCCGGCCAGCGAGGCCACGATCGGGAGCACACGGCGCTTCACGGCCTCCAAGAGTAGACCGCGATTGCGTACCATCTCCCCGTACGCGGCGGTAGCTCAGTTGGTAGAGCGCAAGCTTCCCAAGCTTGAGGTCACGGGTTCGAGACCCGTTCGCCGCTTTTGGGAGTGCAGCCACATCTCGCATTGCGAAGCCATGCCGGCCCGTGCGGCTTGCGCTACAGCTCGGCTCGCTTGAACAACGTGGCCATGCTCACGCCTAGGCCTGAGGCGATCTTCGACACGGTATCCACGGTCAGATTGAACTCGCCGCGCTCGATCGCGCCGTAGTAGCTGCGATCGAGATCAGCTCGCGCCGCGAACGATTCCTGGGTGTGGCCGCTTTCCTCGCGGACCCGGCGAATTGCCTTGCCTAGCGTCTGATTTGCGGACGACTTCTTAGACGGCATGTAGTGGAGCTTGTTCGGTTGACGCGAGCAATTCCACGGGATATAATTCCACTGTCTTTCGTCCCCACAGAAGATACGGTATGCGTTCCCCACAGTATCTGGTGGCCGTCCAGCTACTTAACCGCGGGCCACGTGGACGCCAGCGCGAGAGCCTCTATCGAGCGCTGGACTACAGCCCCAAGGAGATCGACGCCGCGATAGAGAGCTTGGAGAGAGAGGGCGTCCTGACGGTGAGCGGGCGCACCGTCAGGGCATCCGCCGCCACCGCCTGTCTGGCGCGGTTGGAGTTGATCGCGTTGTGAGATCGCTCGACGAACTCACCCCTGCCGAGCGAGAGGCATGGGCCGAACTCTATGCTGCCGAACGCGCGCTCGAGCTTGCGCAAATACGCCTGAGCATGCTTACCGAGCGGCGCAAACCCCGCGCTCATCTGCACCTGGTCGGCCCCGTGGAGGAGCCTTGCGACGCGCGGCGATAGCCCGCTGTAAATAGGCCGTGGACTTTTTTGCCGTGGTGTTAATCGCGTCGGTCGTAGAGGCTGGCCTGCGTGCCGGAGCAGAATGTCCGCGCTCTCGCAACCGCGATCCGCAAGGCGCGCGTGGAGGCTGGCTATACCCAAGAAGCCTTTGCTGCCCGGATCGACCTCGATCGCAGCTACTACGGCTCGATCGAGAGGGGCGAACGCAACATCGGCGTCGAAGCGCTCGCGACCATCGCCACGGGGCTTGGCACGACGGCCTGGCAGCTACTGCGCAAAGCTGGAATTTGACGTTACGGGGCGTCGATGAGTAACCCCCGACGTGATCGCCCTGGCGAGACTAGCGTGATCTGACCCGCGAGCGTCCGACGATGCGCCGCACGGAGCCGTTGTGGCGCGCCGTGGAGAGTAAGGGTAAGCCTTCGTCCCGAGATCAGTGCCGAGTGCACGATGACTCGGCCCGGTTGAGGGTGAGAAACCCAAAGCCAGATCGCTTGAAAGGCTGCCCCCGTCGGTGGGACTCTTCGAGGTGACCTCTGTATCCGAGACCGGATATATCCGTCCACTGTTGCCGAGATGCCAAATCGTCGAGGTCGATTTCTGGGCGACAACTTTGAAAGGGGGAAGAACGATCCGAGGCTCAACGGCCGAACGGTAAATGCATGCCTGTGGAGGGCTCTCGGACTCCGGCTCATGGTTTCGGTCGTGCGGTCGAGGCACCGAGGGCCTGTCTACGTCGAGATTCCATGAAAGGACATGTGAGATGAAGCGGGTGAAGAGACTGTTCCTTGCGCTGTCCCTACCAAGCCTAATCGCCGCGTCAGTCATGACGACCCCGGCGCTGGCGTTTGATTTACCGGATATGCATGTGTTATCTGGCGATACCTACCCGGTAACTGGAGAAAACGTGCTGAAAGGCGCAGAAATCGTAGTCTTTGAAACCGAACTCGGAGAAAAGATTGTCGCTGGTGAGATAGAACGAAAACTCACGCTGAAAGAATTATCGTCAAAAGGCTTTCTCACGATAGATCTTCGTAAAGCTACGGAACCTAAGGCAAAACTGGAATGCAATACCAAAGGCGATGCCGCGGGGATCATATTAATCACCGCTGATTTCGATCTGGTGGTCGTCAGTATGTTCCCGTTAGTTCCGGCGGTCCTCTTGTTATTCCCAGAACTTACTTTTGAATGTGGAAATATGAAAATCAAGGCCCGTGCCCCAGTGTTGCTCGGTCTCACAAAAGCCGAAGCTGGGCTGGATACCGAAGGAATTGGCTTCACATTAAAATGCACTCCCAAAGGCAAACAAGAACTAAAAGAATACCTAAACGACG
>DATJOE010000280.1:0-4444 GCA_035507305.1 Solirubrobacteraceae bacterium
TGGCCGGCGGCGAAGCCCTCGGCGAACTGCATCGGGGGCGGCGTCAGCTCGCCGACGGGAAGGTCCTGCTCGGGACCGGCGATCAGCCGCGCCTCGATCCAGTCGGTGACCTCGGCATCGTCGAACTCGGGATGCTCCGCCCGTACGTACGCGACGAGCTCAGGGTCAAGCTCTGAGAAGAGCCCGCCCGACAGGTGCGCCAGACCGCGCCCGAACGCCTGAACCTCCGGAGGCGACACCGCGGTGTCGAAGCGGCGATGCAGCGCCAGCGCGAGCTCGGCGGGGACCAGCTGCTGCGGCGGGGCGATCGCGGCGTGCCGCGAGACCTCGATCATCGTCCTCGCGATCGCGAGGCGCTTGTCCGCGCCGATCAGCTTCCAGGTCTCGAACACGTGCGCCGTCGACAGCGGGAATGAGGCTTCCTGATTGGCGACGCTCCGCGCGATCACCCTCGCGGCCTCGGCCTCCGCTTGCGTGCGCGGCTGGCCGCCGAGCGCCAGCGACAGGTAGCTCCAGTGGTTCTGGTCGAGATATACGCGCTTCATCTACGCCTCTACAGTCGTGTCCGGCAGCGTGTTGCTCCCAGGGAACCGCACCCTCGCTCCTTAGTTTTCTACTCATATTACTATTCCAGTGGTACAGTAGAAAACGATTTATGGTAGAAAATAGGCGGCTGGAGAAGATCGTGTCGCAAGCGCTCGACGGCGTCGTCGTCGAGCCTGCCCACGGCCAGGCCGAGCCAGACCTAGTGGTGCGCACGCGCGACGGCGCGACCATCTTGATCGAGGTCAAGTGGGCGGGGGAGGGCTGGCCCCAGGACGTCCGCCATGCGGCGGCCGGCGTACCCGATCCGTGGCCGGCCGATGTCTGGCTGCTCGCTCACCATCTGTCGCCCGGAGCGATCGAGTGGCTCCGAGACCGGGGAGCCAATTGGGCCGACGAGTCTGGCCAGGCCCGCATCCACGGCCCCCGCGGGCTGATCGTGATTCGCGAACCGCAAGCTGCGGATGCTTCACGAAAGCCCTCCCATCCGTTCAGGTGGTCACGCTCGGCGATGACCGTCGCCGAGGCGATCCTCTCGAGCGGGGACCGGCCGCTGCGCGCGACCGAGCTCGCCCAGCGGTGCGGCTGGTCGGTCGCGCAGGTTGCCAACGTCCTGACCGCGTTCGACAAGCAGAGCTGGACGCTCAAGCGCGGCCCGGCGCGAGGCCCACGAGCCCATCGTGACCTCGTCGACCCCGACGCGATGCTCTCGTCGTGGGCACAGGAGCTGACGGAACAGCCGCGGCCGACACGGACCGCGCACCGCGCAGGACGCGACGTCATGCGGCTACTGCGCGAGGACCTCGCCCCGGCGCTCAACCTCAACATCCAGTGGTCACTTAGCGGATGGGCAGCGCTCGAGCTGACAGCGCCATTCGTCACCACGACCCCCAGCCTCCAGCTCTATGTGGCCGACGGCGACTTCGCCGGGCCGCTGAGCGAAGCGCTCACGCGGGCGGGCCTGCGTGAGGTCGACGAAGGCGGACGCGTGATCTTCTGGTCCGTCGACGCCCGCGCGCTGGCATTCGCGACCCGCCGTGACGGAATCACCGTCGCCAGCCCGCCGCGCGTGTACGCGGATCTCGCCGGCTTCGGCGCCCGCGGATTTGACGCCGCCGCCCATCTCAAGGAGCAAGCGATCGATCCGCTGCACGCGAACTCGCGCCGGCGGGAGACGTCGCAGGTCGCGGATGGATGAGCAGCGGTCACGCGACGCGCGGGCGCGCGCTGAGCTGGCGCTCCTGCGGTTCGTCTACGAACTGCGTGAGGACGACGTCTTCCTCGTCGTCCTCGGTGGTCTGGTCCCAGACGTCCTCGCTCGGGACGATGCGCTAATCCCCGAGCATCTCGGGACGACCGACGTCGACGTCCTGCTGATCACCCACGTCGAGCCCGACGCCAACCTGGGCGGCGTCGAGCGAGCACTTGAGCGGATCGACTTTGAACCGGATCCCAGCCAGGAGGGCTGGCGATGGCGCGGGACCGTCGAGGGAGCGCTGGTCAAGCTCGAGTTTCTCTGCGATCTCCCGGACCAGCGTGAGGGCGAGATCATCCGCCCTCGCGGTTGCAGGCACCTGACGGCTGCCAACCTCCGCGGCACAGGCTACGTGGCCCGTGATTTCGCATGGGAGGAGCTCACCGGGCAGCTCCCCGACGGCACCGTCGTGACCGTTCGGGTCCGCTTCGCTGGGCTGCAGGGATACCTGCTGTCGAAGTGCGTCGTGGCACGCACGCGTGGGGTCGTCAAGGACTACTACGACCTCATCTACGTGCTCCTGCAGAACCGCGCCGGCGGACCCGAGCAGGCCGCACAACAGCTGCTGAACGGACCGTTCGCCGAGGACCTGCCCGAGTTGCGCAGCACCTTCCTCGAGCTACGGGCGCGCTACTCCAGGACCAGCGACATAGGACCCTCCGGGTACGCCGAGCAGGCCCTTCAGGTCGAGCCGGAGGCCGACGAAAGAGAACTTCGCGCAGACGCTGTTGATGCCGTGCAGCGATTCTTCGAGACGCTCGGATTGTGAAGTCTGCCCCGCAGATCAACCACGCTGGGCCTGCCCGCCGTAGCGTGTGCCTACCTAGCGCCTCGCTTCTCCAGGTAGCGCATGTTGAACGGAACCGCTGTGAACGGTCGACGCAACGTCCTATGTCCCGCACTGGATTGAATGTGGGATGTCCCACAAAAGCCCGCGGATCGCCTGAAAACAGACGGAATATGTGTAAGGCGCATGAGGCGTCAAGAGCCGCCTTAGCCCCCGGAAACATTGGGGATCCGGGGGCGCAGACGATGTTTGAACCGGCGTTTGTGGTCCAGGCGGTCGTGGGTTCGAGGCCCCATCGCTCACCTTCGTGTCGAGCCGCACCTGTCACCGAGCGCGCTCGTGATCGCCGACATGAGCCACGGCGATCCGCATCACGAGCGCTATCGCGATCACGTCAACGATCGTGCGCTGGGTTACCTGACGACCGAGATTCCGCTTGACGCCGGCGTGGTCATCTCGACTCGAGCACCGACCTGCGCAACGTGAGCAGCGTCGACGGAGCCGGCCCGGCCCCCACCGAGCGCAAAGCCGGGTTCCGAATCAGCGATTGGCGAGCGAACGCGTCGTGTCAGGCCAAGCGGTCGGCGCGCTGACGGTCGAGGTCGTCTCAATCATCGAACCGTCACGAACAGCGGCAGCGCGTGCTCGACCAGCGATGCACGCCCGGGGGGTGTGCGGGACTGTTCGGCTTCCGTCACGTGCACTGGGCGAGGATCAGTGAGTCGTAGGCAGCTTGAAGTTGAAGCGGCCGACCACGATTGAGCCATCGTGCCCTGGCATGTTGCCTCCGTTCGCGCCGTTCTGGCCGACGTTCTGCATGTAGCTGATCGTCCCTTGGTACACCCCGCGGACAGTCTCGTTTTTGGGTGCGCCGGCGCCAGGGATGGCCTCAGACATGTGAAGATGACGTGCTGCCCGCGGCGAACGTCCGCTTGAGTGCGGTTGCCCTCGCCTCCGTTGTTGCCCGGCTTCTGGATATTCCATTCGTAGTAGCTGTTTGTGGTCGTGACCGGCTGGCGCGCGATGAAGCTCACCCGTATAAGCGCAAACAGCGGGCCGTTGGTGCCGGCCGAGCTCTCGTAGTAGGACGTGTAGCCCTTTGGAATCTGGTGATCGCAGGCGATGGTGCTGTCGTCTACCGAGTTCTCGGACCAAGGGCCTTTGGAGCAGAAGCGTCTGCCTTCGGAGACGCTCACTTTGAGCGGCGAGGCGACGTCGGCAGGTGTGAGCGGGTGTTGCTTTCCGGTGATCCAGCCGACCGGCGGGCATTGCGGCATGATCGCCTGGAACCAACCCCCTGGTGGTTAGATGGTGGGCGGCGAGGAACGTGGCGAAGCGGGCTTGGGCCTGTTTGGCGGTTTCGTTGCGATGACGGCGGAACTGGGCGCCCTCCAACTCAGATCTAACGCTCCGTAACCCGCGGCTGACCCGCTGACGTACGACGGAAGGCGAGCAACAGAGCTCGTTCACTTCGAGCGGGCGCTCAGGGATGCCGTCGCACGCCGGGCGCATCTGCGCTGGTATGCACGCGTCCGGCTGCCGCTCCGTGGCCATGGATTGGGGATCGTGATAGCGGCGCTCGTGGTCGCCGCACCGGCGCTCGCGGCGGTCGGCGCGGCGTCCGGGTGGTTTAGCTTTAGTGCGGGCAAGCCGGACCTGTTCTACCCGGCGAATGCTCGCGACCGCGCCGACGGCGGCTGCGGCCGGGAGCGAGGTGCGCTGGGCGGCGGTTAGCGCCACGGCTGGCTTGAGACTGAACTCAGGCGGTTCGGTGGCGTGGTCGCCGAGCCCCAGCATCTCTCCCGCCGTGCGGTGCTCGCCTGGGCGCGTCGCGAAGCCGACGCGCCGGACGGAAATCC
>DATJOE010000281.1:0-27461 GCA_035507305.1 Solirubrobacteraceae bacterium
AGGCCTTCCAGGACCGTGATGTCCTGGGCGTCGTATGTGGACGCGCCGTCGGTCAGCTTGGGATCGTTCTCGCTGCCCTTCCCGGCGCTCCCGTTAGAGCTGTTGCTGCCTGTGGCCAATCGCCCTCCGATTACGTGAGAACGCCCCGGATTAGAGAGCGCTTCAGGGCGCTATCCGGGGCGGCTTTCCTGTGTACATAATAATAGCACGTGGCGACGTTGCGGGCGATCGACGTTGGTGCTTAAACCCCTGCAAAATGGGGATAAACGGGGACTAAACCGAGTCTGAGGCGAGCGTCGTCCCCGACGCCGTTCCGCGGGCGCCGTTCAGTGCGCGCGGCAGCGCAGCTCGCGGATCGGCTCGCCGTCGAGCGCGGCGTTCAGGCGGGGGATCAGATCGGCCTGCATGAGCGTCAGCTCCTGGGCCCAAACAGAGGACTCGCAACTCACCGTGAGCACCCCCTCGCGCTCGGCGGTGGGCCGAGCAGCGCTCGCGATCGCGGCTCCCGCGATCTGCTCCCAGATCTCCTGCACCCGCGCAAGCGTCGTCGCGGGCGCGACCGTCCGGGCGAGCCCTTCCAGGGCACCGGCGAGCGAGCGGGGGGCGGCCCTGCTCACGGTGGGGGCTCCCGCACGACCTCGCCCGCCGAGACGCGCAGGCGCGCGACGGCCGGATCGGCTCCTCCAGGGACATGGGCGAGGTCAGTCGTCGCGATCACACTCTGCCCCCCGGAGCGAAGCTCGGCTGCGAGCAGCTCACGGCGATCGGGATCCAGCTCGCTCATCACGTCGTCGAGCAGCATGAGGGGCGTGCGGGAGCGTCGCTCGGCGAGCACTGCGCGCTCTGCGAGCAGCAGCGCCAAGAGCGCCAAGCGCTGCTCGCCTTGGGAGCCGTAGGAGCGCAGCTCACGTCCGTCGCGCAGCAAGGCGATCTCATCGCGGTGCGGCCCGTGCCCCGTGAACCCGCGCTCCAAGTCCGAGGCCAGGCGGGCCTGCAGCTCGGCGACGAAGTCATCGGCGTCCGTCGCCCGGGTGCGAGGGCGGTACTCGAGCGAGGGCTCGCCGGCGAGGCCGAGCTGCGTGGCGCGATCGGCGAACCTGCCCGCGAGCAGTCCGGTTGTCTCGCCGCGGTGCGCACAGAGGCGCAGGGCCGCGCGAGCCAGCTCGCGGTCCCAGGTCCCGAGGGTCGCCTCCGAGGCACGTCCAGAGCGAATCCGGGCCAGCAACGCGTTGCGTTGGGCCAGCACGCGGGAGTACTCCCGGCGGTCGTCCGCACGCAGTGGCCACAGCGCAGCGATCACCTGGTCCAGATGGGCGCGACGGACCGCGGGCGGCCCCTTGATCAACTCGAGACGATCCGGCTCAAAGACGCTCAGCAAAGGGCGGAAGCCGACGTCGAGCAATCGTTCGACGTCGGCGCCGTCGGCGGTCATGCGCTTGACCGCGCGGGCGCCGTCCGGGCCCGGCCCGTAAGCGACGGTGAGCTCATGCTGCTCGGCGCCTTCCTCACAGCGCACGACGACCCGGGTCGCCTGCGCCTCGAAGCGCACCAGCTCGCGCTCATTGCGGGTTCGCGGGGAGCGGCCTGTGCATCCGAAGTACAGCGCCTCCAGCAGATTCGACTTGCCGGCGCCGTTCGGCCCGTGAACGACGGTCAACCCAGGACCGAAGTCGGCCACGGCACGGGCATAGGTGCGAAAGTCACGCAGCTGCACGCCCGTGACGCGTACCTCCTGCGCGCCATCCACCAGTCAGCCTCCGTCGCGCAGCGCTGCGCCGCCCATTCCGTCAGACGTTCAGGCGAATCGGCATGATTAGGTACACGAAGTCACCCGACTCGGGCGATTCGATCAACCCGGGACGTAGTGGGCTGATCAGCTTCAGCACTAGCTCGTCCGATTCCACGCTCTCCAACCCGTCACGCAAGAACTCGGGGTTGAAGCCGATCTCGAAAGGCTCGCCTTTGAAGGGCACGGGCATCGACTCGCTGGCCTCGCCCACATCGGGAGTCTGCGCGGAGACAGTCAGCGCCCCCTCCGAGAAGCTCAAACGCAGCGGCGCGTTCTTCAGCGCGAGCAGGCTGATCCTGCGCACGACCTCGGTGAGCTCCCCGGTGGAAAGGCGCAGCTCGTGCTCGACGGACTCGGGGAGCAATTGGCGGTAGTTCGGAAACTGCCCGTCGATAAGTCGCGAGGACAGGACGGTGTCGCCGAGCTCGAAGACGACCTGGTTCTGCCCGACGCTCACCGCAAGCGAGCCCTCCGGCGTCTGCTGGGCGATCCGCGTCAGCTCTTGCAGCGCCCGGGCCGGCACGTTGGCCTCGAGGCTTCCCTCCAGCGACTCCTCCAGCGCAGTCTCCTTCACGCTCAGGCGGTAGGAATCGGTGGCCACCATCCGGAGCTCTTGGGCAGAGGCAGACATCAGGATCCCAGTCAGCACCGGCCTTGTCTCATCACGGGAGGCCGAGCGCGCGACACGGGAGACGGTTTGCACAAACGCTTCGAGCGGCAGTGAGGTGCGGGTGTCCGGAGACGGAACGGGCAGCTCGGGGAAATCCTCGGCGCGCAGGACCCGGAGGTGGAAGGTGGCCGAGCCGGAGATCAGCTCTACGTCTTGCTCGGCGGAACGGAGCTCGAGCGAGACATCATCGCCGGGAAGCGCCCGAGCGACGTCGAGCAAAAGTCTGGCGGGCAGCACGCACTCTCCGGGGCGGTCTATCCGGGCTTGGAGCGGAACGCGGAGACCGATCTCAGTGTCAGTTGCGCGCAGCTCGGCGTTCGCGTCGCCGACCGCGATCATCACGCCGGAGAGAGCCGGCACGGCGCTGCGCGTCGACGCGACGCGCGTCACGGTTTGCAGGTGGCTGAGTAGCTCCGATGAGGAAAGTGAGAGCTTCATCGTTATGAACTGGTTCTCATAGTTGTAGGGCCTGTGGAGATGTGGATAAGGAGGACTATCGAAGCGGGGTTCGTGGGGATTCCCTGTGCGTGTCTCTGTGGATAGCCGGCGGTCAGTGTCTCAGGCGACGCGGTCGCTCGGAGGCGAGCTTGATGGCTGTGGACAGGTCGAGAGACGGCTTCGTAGCTCGTCCACAGCATTACGCACGGTTGGGTCGTCGGAGATCCGGGACGTCACACGTCGGCAGGCATGCAGCACTGTCGTGTGGTCCCGGCCGCCGAACTCGCGCCCGATTGCGGGCAGCGAGTGGTCGGTGAGCTCACGAGACAGGTACATCGCGAGCTGGCGAGCCAGAGCGACATCGGCAGTGCGTTTGGCAGAGATCAGATCGCCGGTCGAGACGCCGTAGTAGCCGCCGACGACGGTCTGGATGTGCTCTATCGACATGCCGGGCGAGTGGGCTGCGAACCCGGGGGCCGGTCTTGGGTAGAGGGTGTCGAGCACCTCCTCCGCGAGATCGCCTGTCAACGGACGCCCTGTGAGTGAGCTGTAAGCGACTACGCGTATCAAGGCGCCCTCGAGCGCTCGTACGTTGTCGTCTATGCGCTCGGCGATGACACGGAGCGCGAGCTCATCGGCCAGCTCGACATCGTCGTGGTGGGCACGCTTATGCAGGATCGTCAGGCGAGTGGGCAGGTCGGGCGGCTGAATGTCGGCGACTAGCCCTGCGGCGAAGCGCTCCCGCAGGCGGTCCTCGAGAGCCTGCAGGTCGTGAGGGGGCCGATCGGAACTGAGAACGATCTGGCGCCCCCCGTCGTGCAGCGCGTTGAAGGTGTGAAACAGCTCCTCCTCGGTCTTGGCCTTGCGCTCGAGGAACTGGACGTCGTCGAGTAGCAGCACGTCGACGTCGCGAAAGCGAGCCTTGAAGCTGTCTGCCCGACCCGCGGAGAGCGAATCGATGAACTCGTTTGTGAAGGCCTCGCCTGTTGTGCAGCGCACCGTGAGGCTTGGGTTGTGCGAGAGCAGAAGCTTGGCGATCGACCCGAGCAGATGCGTCTTGCCGACGCCTGGAGGACCGCAGATGAACAAAGGGTTGTATGCCTGTGCAGGCATCTCCGCTACTGCGAGCGCGGCGGCATGGGCGAGTCGGTTGCTGTCGCCGATCACGAACTGCTCGAAGGTGAGCTTTGGGTTGGCAAGCGGCCCGGGTCGGGACTCCCCCCCGTGGTCGTGTTCCCGCAAGTCGGTGCCGATTTCTCTCCTCCCTCGACTTCCGTTCTCCGGGAGAGCTGCCCTGCGCGGACGGGTGATCGTGGTGTGCTCGATTCGCTGGCTTGGGTGCAAGCTTCCGCGCTCGATCAACTCGACCACGATGTCGGTGCTCGCCCGCTCAGCGCAGGCCTGGAGCACGCGCCCGAAGCGGTCGCGGACCCAGGAGAGGGCGCCGGCGGGGGCTTCGAGCAGGAGGCGGTTGCCAACCAAGTCCGCCGGTTGCAAGCCGGCGAGCCAGATCCGATAGGCACTCTCGTCGACAGCCTCGGCAAGCTCTGCCTGCAGGGCGGACCATATGTGCTCAAGCTCCGCGCTCACAGCAGCGTTGATCGGCTTCTCCCAAAGCGAACGTCGAGGACTATCGAGGGGGGGACCTAAGGTGGCCCCGGTGCGGTGGGCGACTATAGCCGAGAACATGTGAGCGAACGGCTGGCTCGCCGCAACTGCCGGGAAAATCCGACCCGGTGTCAAGACGTTCGCACGAGCAACGCGACGCGCCTATAATTGGCGCTCGACCCAGCGGCGGAGTGGTCGGGAAGACAGTCCGCTCCGAGCAGGATCATGCTCGGTATCCGTCGAACTCACGATGAAGCGCACCTACCAGCCAAAGAAGCGCAAGCGAGCCCGAGCGCATGGGTTCCGCAACCGCATGCGCTCCCGCGCGGGCAGGCTGACACTCAAGCGTCGCCGCGCGAAGGGGCGCAAGCGACTGTCTACCTGAACGTGAGGATCGGGCGATGAAGCCGCGGTCCTCGAATCGCGGTCGACTTTCGCGCAGCGCGGAGTTCGAGCGCGTATATCGCCAGGGACGCTCGACGGCTAATCGTCACCTGGTGCTGTACACGTTCGCGACCGAGGGCTCGGCGCGGGATCGACCGCGGCTCGGGCTGTCAGTGTCTCGCAAGGTCGGCGGTGCGGTTGAGCGGAACCGGGTCAAGCGCTTGTTGCGCGAGGCGTTCGCTCGCAATGAGGAGATGCTCGGAACGGAGCAGGATGTGGTCGTTGTGGCGAGACCGCCTGTAGCTGAGCTCGTGGAGCGGGAGGGTTTGGCGGGCGTTGATCAGGCCCTCTCGGAGCTGCTGGCGAAGGCTCGCGCCCACAATGGGCCGTCGGTCGATGCCGACCAGCCGAGCGAGAGGGCTGGACGAGCCATCGTTAACGATCAGGCTGAGGTTTAGATATGACCTCCGAAACCGCGAATGGCCGCCCTGAGCACGCGTCTGAAGACCGGATCGGAGGACGGGCTCTGAGGGCGCTTCGTACGCTCGCGACGGCGCCGATCGTCGTCTACCAGCGCGTGATCTCCCCGGCGATTCCACGCCGTTGCAAGTATGAGCCAACGTGCTCGCGCTATGCGGTCGAAGCGATCAAGCAGTACGGCATACTTAAGGGCACGGTGCTCGCGGCGTGGCGCCTGCTCAGGTGCAACCCATGGAGCTACGGCGGATACGATCCCGTGGAGGCCCAGCGAGTGTTCACGGGCGGACACCGCTGCGGCGTTTGAGTGCGGGCGGAAGGGCCGGGCCCGCGGTTTCGGCCCGTTCTGACCGCCGGTCACGAGCAGTAGAGCAGTTCGCAGAGAACCGATAGAGCCACACAGCCCCTAGCGCGCATGCCAATCTTCGCCAACGTAATCGAGGACGCGTTCTCGCCGCTGATCAGCGCGTTCGAGTCGATCATGGTGTTCATCCACGACCACATCGTGGGTGGGAGTTGGGGCCTTGCGATCGTTGGGCTGACTGTGCTGATCCGCGCGATCCTCGTGCCGCTGACCTATCGCCAGTTGAAGGGCATGCAGGAGATGCAGCGACTTTCGCCGCAGATCCAGGCGCTGAAAGAGAAGTACAAGGAGGACAAACAGCGCCAGCAGCAGGAGATCATGAATTTTTATAGGGAGAACAAAATCAATCCCTTGGCTTCATGTCTTCCGTTGCTGCTGCAGCTGCCGGTCTTTATCTCGCTGTTCTACATGCTGCGCACGGACCTGAAGCTCGACATCTGCGGTAAGCAGCTGCGCGAGCACTTCTCCCACGAATTGGGAAAAACGATCGCGCATAACAGCGAAATCCCCTCAGGCGCGGTCACGGTCGCTGGACACCACGTCAAAGGTCTGTCTGAAATCAGCTGCAACGCCGTGGCGCCGCACTCGGCGAAGTTCCTGTTCCTCCCGGACATCACGGAAAAGGCCACAGGCGTCGCGCTTGTCGTGTTGATCTTGCTGTACGTCGGTTCGCAAGTTTTCTCGACGCTGGTCGCCACTGCGTCGGCGGATCCGAACCAGCGCCGACTCATGCTGCTTCTGCCGGTCGTGTTCGTAGTCATCCTCTACCGGTACCCCGCCGGGCTGCTCGTGTACTGGATCACGACTAACCTCTGGACGATCGCTCAGCAGTACCTGATCAAACGACATATGGGACCGCCTCCGACTCCCGCGGCTGCCGATGGCAGCACGAACGGAAAGTCGACACGCCCATTGAAGCCCGCACTCGCTGGTGTGGGCGGTGGCGGAGGATCGGGTGAGTCAGGATCCACTGGAGGTTCAGGCCTGCTCGGCAGGCTCTCTGGCTCCTCATCGCCCGCTCCGGAGCCGGAAAGCAAGCCAGCCGTGCCCCCGCCCCGCCCGCCGCGCAGCAAGAAGAAGAAACGCTCGGGAAGGCGGAGATGAGCGAAGAACGCGGTCAGATCGAGGAGGACGAGCTTGAGCCTGCCGAGCTACTCGAGGAGCTACTCGAGGAAATTACGGCGGGTTTGGGACTCGACGCGGAGATAGAGGTCGAAGAGCGCGACGACGTACTGCGAGGAACGCTTGTGGGCGATGACGTCGGTCTGTTCATTGGTCGGCGCGGGCAGACGATCGAGGCGGTGCAACACCTTGCGCAGCGGATCGTGTTCCCCGACGGGCCGTCGAAGACGCGCGTCGAGATCGACGCGGACGGCTACCGCGAGCGTCGAGCCGAACTGCTTCGCGAGGACGCGGACGAAGCGGCGGAGGAAGCACTCCGCGATGGCCGCCCCGTCGAGCTTGAGCCGATGCCTCCTTCGGAGCGTCGGATCGTGCACGAACATCTGCGCGACCGCGACGGCATCGAGACGCACAGCGAGGGCGAGGAGCCAGAGCGTTTCCTCGTCGTCTCGCCAGTGGATGACTGAGCCTCCTGAGGAGCGTTTCACGGGAAACATCCCGAAGCTCGTCGCAGACGCGCTGGCAAGATACGAGCTCAGCGATGTGCAGCTCGCCCAGCTGACGGCTGTCTTGTCGGTGCTCGAGTCCGACGATCGGGCTCCGACGACGGTTCGTGCACCGGCCGAGGCCGTCTGGCGACACCTGGCGGATGCGCTGACGGCTCTGGACGTCGATCTGCTCGAGGATTGCCGGGTGATGGCCGATCTCGGTTCGGGGGCGGGTTTCCCCGGCGTGGCGATCGCGGTGGCCCTACCGCAGTCGCATGTGCGGCTACTAGAGAGCCAAAGACGCAAGTGTGAGTTCCTGGGCCGTCTGCTCTCAATAGCGGCGATCGAGAACGCAGAAGTCGTGTGCGCGCGAACCGAGGAGTGGGCGCAGGGCCGCGGCGCCAACGACCTGGCATTCGCACGGGCTCTGGCACCACAGCCCGTGGTTCTTGAGTATGCGGCACCGCTGCTGAGAGTTGGGGGAGCTCTCGTGGACTGGCGCGGCAAGCGTGACGCCGAGGAGGAGAGCCAGGCTAAGCAAGCAAGTCAGGTGTTGGGCTTCGAGCTGCACGAGATTAGAGCGGTGGAGCCGTTCGCATCGGCAACCGACCGTCACCTGCACGTGTGGATAAAGACGGGGGAGACACCGCCACGCTTTCCGCGCAGGCCCGGAATTGCGCGAAAGCGCCAGCTCAGCGGCTGAAAAGGCCCGCTTGGAGCGGGTTTGCGAGCCGTGCACCACCACTCTGACCGCGCCCACCGCTAGCTTGCAGCGAAGTGGCGACGGTATATGCGATCGCAAACCAGAAGGGCGGCGTCGGCAAGACGACGACCGCGCTTAACGTGAGCGCCTGCATCGCGGAGGCGGGATACGACACGCTGCTGGTGGATGTGGACCCGCAGGCGAACGCGACCGTGGGGCTTGGGATCCCCCGTACTCAGTCCCCCGGCCTATACGAGGTGCTGACAGGCGAGGCGGAGGCGCACGAGGCCCTGTGTGACACGCGCGTCTCCGGCCTGCAATTGCTGCCGGCGGGCGCGGGGCTCGCGGGCGCGAATGTGGAGTTGCCTCGCTTGGAGGGCTTTGAGGGGCGCCTACGCGAATGCCTGGAGCCGATCCGGGAGCGCTTTCGTTACGTACTGCTGGACTGCCCCCCATCGCTGGGACCCTTGACGGTCTGCGCGCTGGTGGCGGCTGACCGCGTGATCGTTCCAGTCCAGACGGAGTACTTCGCGCTGGAGGGCTTGGCTGGCCTGCTAGAGACGCTAGGGCTCGTACAGCGCGAGCTCAACCCGAGCTTGACGGTTGCCGGAATGCTGCTGACGATGCACGACTCACGCACGCGCCTTGGGCGCGACGTGGAGCGGGAGGTCCGTGAGCACTTCCCGAACTTGGTCTTTTCAACGGTGATCCCACGCAACGTACGCGTGGGCGAGGCGCCCAGCTACGGGTTGCCGGTGACGCACCATGACCCGCACAGCTCGGGTGCGGAGGCGTATTTTGAGCTGGCGAAGGAGGTAGCAGCGCGTGGCTAGGCCAAAGCCCGGGATGGGCCGGGGACTCGAGGCGATCCTCTCGGTGTCCTCGCGCGAGGAAGGAGAGCAACAGGGCGAGCAGGAGTTGCGTGAGCTTCCCGTGGACCGGATCAGCCCCAGCCCGACGCAGCCGAGACGTCGCTTTGACGAGGAGGCCTTGCAAGCGTTGGCCGAGTCGTTGGGGGAGCGCGGCGTGCTGCAGCCGGTGCTTGTGCGCCCGAAGGCTGGCGGCACGTACGAGATCGTCGCTGGCGAGCGTCGCTGGCGAGCCGCGCAGATCGCGGGCCTGGAGACGATCCCCGCCCTGGTGCGCTCACGGGATGATGCGGAAGCGATCGAGCTGGCGCTGATCGAGAACATGGCCCGCGAGGACTTGAGCCCGATCGAGGAGGCGCGCGCGTGCGCGGCGCTCGTCGAGGAGCTGGAGCTCACCCGCGAGGAGGTCGGCAGGCGCGTCGGGCGTAGCCGCGTGGCGGTTAGCAACCTGATCCGGCTCCTGGATCTGCCTGAGGAAGCGATCGAGCTGGTGCAGGAGGGCAAGCTGAGCGAGGGTCACGGCCGAGCGCTGCTACTTGCTGAAGACCACTCCGTACGTGCTCGGCTTGCCCGCGCTGCCGCACAGGATGGGTGGTCGGTCCGTACGGTCGAAGCGCGCGCTCGCGCACACAATGCGCCAGATGAGGTGAAGATCTCCCGCGCCCCGCGCAAACGGGCGAAGGCGATCGAGAATGCCCACCCTGATCAAGTGGAGGGGGCACGCGAAATCGCGGACGCGCTTGCTTCGACACTAGGTGCGGATGTCGAGGTCTACCCAGTCGAGGAGGGGTATCGCGCCGAGCTGACGTTCAAGACCCCGCAGGAAGCCGCCGAGCTCGCCCGGCGATTGCGCCCCAGGGCGATCCCGGGGCTGCTGGAACATTCCAGTTAGTCGAACTTCGGCTTTTGCTGTGGAGGGCGGTAGAGGCCTTTGTGCGAGCTGCCGATCATGGCATCGTGCCTCGGCAGCGCCGCAGGTAAGATGGACTTCTCGCTGCGCGCCGCGCTGAGCCTGCTTGGCTCGTCGCGGGCCCGCACATCGGGCGATTAGCTCAGTCGGTTAGAGCGCTTCTCTGATAAGGAAGAGGTCCCTGGTTCGAATCCAGGATCGCCCATCGACTCTGCGCCGTCCAGCACGCCCAAGTCGTAGCACTGGTCGCGGTACCTGCTCGATGTCCTAGGCGGTGAATCCTTTTCATAACGCGGTGCCTCTTATCCAATAGTTGACACTTGTCGATGGATTGGAGGATTCGTGAAAACCTCAACGTCCCCGTGCAGGATTGCCGCGTTGCTTAGTGTGCTCGGCATGGTTGGCCTGTTGCTACCGGCCATTGCCCCGGCGGCTCCCACCGTCACGTTCAAGATCACCGCACTCCCGATCCCGGGGTTTCCCGGCACTGGCGATCACCTCGGCGCCGGCGCGATGATCGAGGGATCCGCGAAGGTCTCGGGCTCGGAATACGGCGGCTCTCCGCCTCCCCTTACCGGGCTGAAGTTCTACATGCCGCCCGGCGCAGTCATCCATCAGCAGGGGTTCGCTACGTGCGCACCGATTGTGCTCGAACAGAGCGGTCCCGAACGATGCCCAAAGCGATCAATCGCGGGTCCGAAGGGCTTTGCGATCGGGACTGTCACCTTCGGCGAAGAACGGGTCCCCGAGAGGGTCTCTGTTCAGGGGTTCTTCGCCCCCGGCGGAACCGTGACGGTGTTCATCGACGGCACGACCCCGGTGCTGGTGGAAATACTCGCGAAGGCTCGAGTGCTGGGCGACGCGCCACCCTTCGGACCAGAGGCCATTGGTGAAATCCCGCTGATCGAAACTGTGCCGGGCGCGCTCGATGCCTCCTTCGAAGAAGGCACCCTGGAGGCCGGCGCTGCCTACAAGCGCGGCAAGGAAACGGTCTCCTACCTGACGTTGCCGCGAAAGTGCCCGAGCACCGGCTGGCCCACGAAGGCGGAACTCAGCTTCCTCGGCGGAGCCACGGCGCAAGCGACCTACACGATGCCTTGTCCGAGGAAATGACCCGCATCGAGGACTCGTCACGCTCCGTGTCGCGATGAGCGATGAGCTGCCGACGCGGGTGTGGCCGAGCGAGCGGACCGTCAGCGCGGCGCAGCAGGGCGATCAAAATGCGATTGCCCTGCTGCTGGACGCATCGCACCCGCACGTGCGGCGCTTCGCGCACACGCTTTGCGCGACTCCCGAGGATGCGGAAGAGGCGGCACAGGAGGCTCTGATCGTGCTCTATCGCAAGATCGGGACGCTGCGCGCAGCGGCCGCGCTGGCCTCATGGCTGTTTCAGATCGTGCGCCGCGAGTGCATTCGCCGATCGCGCTCGATCCTGCATCCGAGGGTGCACCTTGGTGGTAGTGAAGTGTCAGCCGAGCAAGTCGCGCTGGTTCGTAGCGAGGTGAAAAGGATCGTCGACGCGATCTCGGCGCTGCCCTCAGAGCAAAGGGTTGTATTGGTTCTGCGAGACGTGCAGGGCTTATCCGGCAACGCGACGGCGCAGCTGCTACGTCTTAGCCGCTCGGCGATGAAGTCGCGGCTTCATCGAGCGCGCGAGGCACTACACGCGCAGCTCGAAAGCGCGGATCGGGCCTAATGAATCCGTGCGTCATCCGTCAGCTGCCACGCCCCAGCGAAACACGACTTTGGCGCCCAAGTCCCGCTCCGGCGAGCGAGACTTAGGCGACTCGATCCAGCCGCGGGTTCGGTCGCCAACGCCGCCCCACCTTCGCGCAAGGCTCACCATCGAGCAGCACGACGTCAGCGGTGAAGTCGTTCTCCCCGCGCACTAGCGCCGAGCCCACGCCATAGGCGTCGACCGAGGCGCACTGCGCCTCGAACGAGCGAATCCGCTCGGCGTTGAAGCCGCCGGAGGCGACGATCTTCACCCGCTCGTGCCCAGCGTCGTCGAGCGCGGCGCGCACATGAGCGACGAGCTCGGGCGTCACTCCCTTGGGGTCGAAATTGCCCTCGCGCTCCATCACCGGCACGATCCCACGGTCCACGAGCGAGCCCGAAGTATCCAGGCGTACGCCCCACAGGTCCTCGCCAAGCGCGTCAGCCACCTCGACCGCCGTACGCGCGGAGTCGTTCTCGAAGTCGACGAGAACCGTCACGTTCAACTCGTCCGCGAAGTGAGCGGCAAACGTGCTCGCCGCAGCAACGGTGTCGCCACCGTAGGCGGCGATCAGGCCATGCGGCACGGTGCCCACGCCGCGCCCGCCCCACCACGAGGCCTGCGCGTCGGTCGAGACGCCGATCGCTCCCGCGAGGTGCGCCGCGAAGCCATCCCCTGTCTGCACGAGCCAGTGGTCGTGGCGCGCTGGGAAAAACAGGATCGGCTTGCCTGCGCCGGCTCGGACCACCTCCCGTACGTTGCGCATGATCAATGTGCGACGCGCCAGGCAACCGAGGTACACCGTCTCGAGATGCGCGAACAGCGAGTAGTCGCCAGAGATCGTCATCACGGTCTCGAATGGCTCGATCATCTCGCCCTCGTGGAGAGCCGCGACCTCCAGCTCCCGCCACCCTGCCTTCCAACGGCCATTCGCGGTGAAGCGGCCCGCGCACTCCTGCAGTACGGCAAGCGCCTCGTCGATCCCGCCGAGCAGCGACTCGTGCCGCTGAAAGATCTGCATCGTCACGATCGGGCGCTTGCCCTCCGCTTCGAGCAGCTGCTTTGTGAGGTTGAAGTACGCGTCGCTGTACCAGCCTTCGCGCAGCTTCTGCACCGGCAGGCGAAAGACGCTCGCGGGGATGCGCGCCCGGTCCGCAGTCGTGGGTGAATCGCCGGACGGCGGCGGACCCGCAGGCGTCGAAGTGCGAGGCGAGGCGCCCATCTTGCCCTCTAGTTACCCGGGGCTGGGCCGAGGCTAGCGTCGTGGCTGCGAGCCGACACGCGACCTCGCGGCGATTGCCCCAGCGGTCGTAGGCCGCGCGGCGGGGATCCGGATCGCGGGCTCGTGACGCACGCGCCGCCCGCCGGAGGCGAACGCCCGCGCTAGCGCGCCGATCGGCCCAGGCCGCGCGAGGTAGAAGCCCTGGCCGTGGGCGATTCCCAGCTCCTGGAGCACATCGAGTTCCGCGGCGCTCTCGATGCCCTCTGCGATCATCGAGGCCCCGGTTTCCTCCGCGAAGCGGGCGAGCGAGTTGGCCAGGCAGCGACGGCCCGTGTCATTGTCGATGCCCCGGGTGAGCTGACGGTCGAGCTTGATGTAGTCGGGGGCCAGGCGGAGGATGTGGGTCAGGCTCGCGAAGCCTGCACCCGCGTCGTCGATCGCGAGGCGCACGCCTGCGCCACGCAGCTCGCCGAGCGCCCCCGCGAGGTGGGGGTAGTCCTCGACGCGAAGGTGCTCGGTCAGCTCGAGGACGATCCGCCCGGGCGCCACGTCGCCCAGCGCATGCAGCAGCCGGCCCGAGGCGAGCACGTCGGGGCCCGCGTTGATCGTCAACACCGTGTCGCGCGGCAACCGAGCGAGCGCGTCCGAGGCGGCGCTGACGATCGCGAGCTCGAGCTCGACGCCGAGCCCGGCCCGGTGTGCGCGCGCGAGCCAGACGTCGGGCGGCTCACCACGACCTCCGTCAAAGCGCACTAGCGCCTCCGCGCCAAGGGGTTCGCCGCGCTCGAGTGAGAAGATCGGTTGGAAAGCCAGTGTGAAGTCGCGCTCGGCGAGGATCTGCTCGACGTCCTCACGGAGCGCGATCGCCTCCGCGCCCTCCGGGTTCAGGACGCCCGCGACGAATCGGCCCGCGAGCTCCCCGCGCCCGCTGAGCAGCCGCGCGGTCGTGTTCGTAAAGTCGGCCGCCGCCCCGATCACCGCGCTCATGAACTCAGCGAGCCCGCTGAGCAATGCAACGTCGTTCTGCCCGAACGCGTGTGTCTTTGCGGAGCTGACGTTGATGATTCCTACGTGCTCCACGCCGCGTCCGAGCGGCACGCAGATCGAGGACCGAACGTCGAACGCCCGCGTCGCGGTTTTGTTCGCCCGCCCGTCGAGCTCGGTGTCGTCACTGAGCAGCGT
The DNA here is from genome assembly GCA_035507305.1 of Solirubrobacteraceae bacterium. Taxonomy (GTDB): domain Bacteria; phylum Actinomycetota; class Thermoleophilia; order Solirubrobacterales; family Solirubrobacteraceae; genus Palsa-744. The sequence goes on from DATJOE010000281.1 coordinate 13,944, forward strand.
CTGCCCCGAGCGGATCGCCTCGCCCGAGAGGCTGCCCTCCAGCGCGAGCGGTTCGCCGACCCAACCCCCCAGGTAGCCCGCGCCGCACACGTAGCGCAACGTCTCCGGGTCGATCATCACCCCGATCAACACGCCGTCCGCGGGCTCGATCATCGCGAGCGCCTGGTCAGCGACCCGCTGCATCAGCGCGAGCGGGTCAATCGCCTCCCGGACCAGCGCATTCGGATCGCCCGCCTGACCGGTGCCCCGATGCCTCAGCGCCTCCAGCAGCGCGCTCGCTTGCAGCCTCGGTCCTCGCACGGAGTGCGTCATGCGTCCTTATCGACCGTTTGAGATATTCGATTAAGTGAGGCCTACCGGCCTCACTCCCTCCTCAACGAAACGCCCGTCGCTCAGAGTTCGCGCAGGAACTCCAGCAGGGCCTCGTTCACCTCCTGGGGGGCCTGCTGCTGCACCCAGTGACCCGCGCCCTCGACTACCACCTCCGCGCGAAGATCCTCGACCCAACCGCGCATCGCCTCGGCGGGCATGAAGCGACGCACCGGATCTAGCTCGCCCGTCAGAAACATCGCTGGTGCCTCGACGCGCCGCTCGGCGAGCGGCTCGGTCAGCTCCCAGTTGCGATCGATGTTCCGATACCAGTTCAGCCCACCGGTGAAGCCCGTGCGCTCAAACGCCTCGATGTAGACGGCCAGCTCCTCCTCCGAGAGCCACGCGGGGCGTTTCAGCTCGGCTCCGTCCTCGCGCGCCCATTCCGCCGTCCACTGCCTGCTCGTCGTCAGCGCGCGCCGCACGTCGCTTGCCAGCGCCTCGTCCGCGACGCCCGGCGTCTGGAACCAGACGATGTAGAAATCCTCGCCCAGGTGCCTGCGCATGATCGGGATCGGCGGCGCCGGGGCCCGGGGCACGAATGGCACGCTCAGTCCTGCGACCGCACGGACTCGCTCAGGCGCGAGCACCGCCAACTGCCAGACCACGTTCGCGCCCCAGTCGTGGCCGATAAAGATCGCCTGCTGCTCGCCGAGCGCGTCGAGCAGGCCCGTCATGTCCGCGCAGAGGGCCGCTATGTCGTAGCTCTCGATCGCCTCCGGAGCCGAGCTTCGGCCATAGCCGCGCATGTCGGGCGCGATCACCCGGTAGCCGGCCTGAACCAGCGCCGGGACCTGATGCCGCCAGGAGTAGGCCAACTCCGGGAAGCCGTGGCAGAGCACCACGACCTCCCCCTCGCCCGCCTCCTGCACATGAAGCTCCATCCCGTTCGTCGCGATCATGCGCTCGTCCATCGGCGACACCATACGCGCCGGGAGCGGCGCCGTGAACCGATGCTTCATGACGAGCGAGTCCGAAACGCGCACGCGCCTTTCTCGCTAGACCCTCGCGACACATCCTGTCTATAGCTGACGACGCGCGAAGCGCTCGAGGAGTACGATCGCCCGCACAGAGGGGGCGGCGCGGGGAACGCCGTGGAGGACCACAGGTGCTGCAGGGGGGACCCCGCGCCGAACTGAATCCGGCTTTTCGGAGGAAGGATGCGCGCTATGGCGGGGTTGCTGATCGGATGCGCTCGGATGCGCCGTGCTCGTTTCACTCGTGTCGTCGGCTTGGGGCTGATCACTTGCTTGACACTTGCGTTGGCGTTCGGTGCCACCGGTGTGTCAGCAGCCAAACGCAGCACCGCGAGCCCTGCGGCGCTGTCATCCGAACCGCTCGTCGACCTCTCGGGCCCCGCTTTCCAGATCCTGGCCCCCGGCCAGGAAGGCGGCGTGCCGCCCGGGCCGTTCTCCACCGATCAGGGAGTGCTCTACGACAAGCTCACGCCCCGCAAGGGCAGCATCACTGAAAAAACTCTTGAAAAGGACTACATCTCGGAGAAGTTCGGCATCACGGGGCCGGTCCTGCGCAGCGAGGAAACCGGCCGTCCCGGACTTGAAATCCTGCGCGACAAACACGACCTTCCGCACGTCTACGGGCAGACTCGTGGCGATGTGATGTTCGGCTCCGGCTGGATCGCCGCCGAGGATCGCGGCCTCTTGCTGCGGCTCGGCCTCGGCCCCGCCTACGCCGCCGCGGTCGACGTGCCCGGGATCAACCCCTTCGGCCTACTGCTCACCAGCCGCTCGTTCACGCCGAGCGCGCAGTCCAAGGAATTCGTGAACTCCCAGATCTCGACGCTTACCGCGAAAGGCGCCAAGGGCGAACAGGTGCTACACGACCTCGAAAGCTGGGTCGAAGGCGTGAACGGGTATGAGGCGACCTTGCCTCCGGGCCAGCGTCTGCCCACCGTCACGGTCACCGACGCGATCGCCGGCTTCGCCTTCATCGGCTCGATCTTCGGCAACGGGGGCGGCGGCGAAGTCTCGAACTCCGACCTGCTCTCGGGCCTGCAGGCCAAATACGGCAGCGAAGAAGGGCTGCAGATCTTCCGCGACCTGCGCGAGGTCAACGACCCCGAAGCGCCCACCACCACACAGCAGACCTTTAACTACGATGGTGTGCCCTCCGGGCCGACGCCTGGAGCCGCCGTCGTAGACCACGGCTCGCTCGGCGCCGCCGCGGTGCACGCACAGGACGAAGCGCAGGCCGCGCACCGCGACGCCTCGAACTTCCTCGTCGTCGGCGCGGGTGACACGAAGAAGGGGCACCCCGTCGCGGTGATGGGTCCGCAGCTCGGCTACTTCTACCCCGAGATCGTGATGCAGGGCGACCTGCACGGCGGCGGGATTAACGCTGAGGGGATCATCGCCCCGATCTCGCCCTACGTGTTCATCGGTCGCGGCTCGGACTTCGCGTGGAGTCTCACGAGCGCCGACAGCGAGAACACCCAGCAGTTCCTGGAGAAGCTCTGCAACCCCGACGACTCACCGGCCACGCGCGAATCCGATCACTACGAATACAACGGGGAATGCATCGCGATGAAATCGTTCGACGCCGGCCTGCTGGGCGCGAGTGGTTCCGAACCCGCGCGGGAGATGATCTTCAAAGAAACCGTGCACGGCCCCGTGACCGGGACCGTCACCGTTGGAGGACAGCCCTATGCGATCGCCCGCGACCGCTCCACGCGCGGGCACGAGCCAGAAGGCGAGGTCGCCTTTTCCGAGCTGGACTCCGGTTTCGTGCACTCGCCCGAAACTTTCTTCGAAGCGATCAACGAACTCGGCACCACGTTCAACGTCGCCTACCTCGACGACAAAAACATCGCCTACTTCTCGACCGGGCGCCTGCCGGTGCTCGCCGAAGGCACCGACCCCAGCCTGCCCACGCTCGGCACGGGTCAGTACGACTGGAAAGGCTTCCTCTCGCTGGCCCAGCACCCGCACGAGGTCGGCCCCGCGAACGACCAGTTCCTCAGCTGGAACAACAAGCCCGCGCCCGGGTGGGGCGCCGCGTCGGACACTTGGTCATGGGGCCCCGTGCACCGCGTGCAGCTGTTCACGGGCTTCACCGAAAAAATGACCGAGGCCAAGGACGCGGGCGTGATGAACAATGCCGCCACGCAGGACCTGCGCGCGGTCAAGGTCTGGCCCGTGATCGAACAAGTCCTAGCCGGTGGGCCCGCACCGAGCAAACTCGCCGAAGAAGCCGTCGGCCTCGTCAGGAAATGGACTGAAAAGGGTGCGCACCGGATCGGTTCCAAGAACAAGGGCCCCAAGGACCCTGGCGCCGCCGTGATCGACGCCGTCTGGGCGCCGCTCGCCGAAACCGTCCTGCGGCCCGTGCTCGGCAGTCTCGAGGGGCAGTTCGCCTCGATGAACTCGCCCGACGACGCCCCCAGCTCGGGCGGGTCCTCGTTCGACAACGGTTGGTATGGCTACGTCTATAAGGACCTGCGCGCCGAGCTCGGCGAAGAAGAGCAGGGCGCGTTCAGCCGTCACTACTGCGGCGGGGGCAACCTCGAAACCTGCCGCGAACAGCTGTGGGCCACGATCCAGCAGTCGGTGCAGTCGCTCGCCGAAAGCCAAGGGTCGAACCCAAGCGCATGGCGTGCCGCCAACGTGCGGATCACCTTCCCGCCCGGCGTGCTGAACAGCTTCACGATGCGTTGGACCAATCGCTCCACCTTCCAGCAGGTGATCGAATTCACTGGCCACGAAGAAGAAGGCGGCCCCTGCGCGAAAATCAAGGCCGACTGCTGAGCCTTCGTAGGTGAGCGAGACGGCGGGCGCCCGTGTCGGGGCGCCCGCTGAGCTCGCCGCGGATTGACTAGTGTCACTGGCGCGATGTCCGCCCTAGCCGCGCCAGAGCCCGCCGCGACCAACGACGAGTCTCCCTCGCGGGCCAGGCGTCCCGCGATCCTCGCCGTCGACGACGAGCCCGCCGTGCTCGCTGCCGTCGCCCGCGACCTGCGCCGCGGGTTCGGCGAGCGCTTCCGCATTCTGCGTGCGCCCTCCGGGGCCGAGGCACTTGAGGTCCTGCGTGAGTCCCGTGCGCGCGGGGACCAGGTCGCGATGCTAATCGCCGACCAGCGGATGCCGGGGATGCCAGGGACCGATTACCTCGTGCAAGCGCGCCAGCTCGTGCCCGACGCCAAGCGCGTGCTGCTCACCGCTTACGCCGACACCGACGCCGCGATCTCCGCGATCAACGAGGTCGCGCTCGACTACTACCTGCTCAAGCCTTGGGATCCGCCTGAGGAGCAGTTGTTCCCCGTAGTCGAGGACCTGCTTACGACCTGGGAGGCCGGCGCCGCGCTGGAGGCCGGAGGCGTACGTATCGTGGGTCACCGCTTTTCGCGCGAGTCTCACGACTTGCGCGACTTCCTCGTGCGCAACCGGGTCCCCGCGCGCTGGCTCGACGTCGAGCGCGACAGTGAGGCCCGCGAGCTGCTGCAAGTCGCGGGCGTGGATGCCGAGCGACTACCCGTGGTTCTGCTCGAGGATGGTGCCGTGCTCGAGCGCCCCACCGTGCTTGAGCTCGCCGAGCGCCTCGGGGTGAAGGCCGCGCCCGCGCAGGACCACTACGACCTCGTCGTCGTGGGGGGTGGACCCGCGGGCCTCGCCGCCGCGGTCTACGGGGCCTCCGAGGGTCTGCACACCGTGATGGTTGAGCGCGAGGCTCCCGGCGGGCAGGCCGGTCAGTCGAGTCGGATCGAGAACTACCTCGGCTTCCCCGCGGGCCTGTCCGGCTCAGATCTCGCCCGCCGAGCCACCGACCAAGCTCGCCGGCTCGGCGCTGAGCTACTCACCGTGCAGGAAGCGGTCGGTCTACGCGTCGAGGGCTCCGCGCGGCTCGTCGAGCTCAGTGGTGGCGGGGTGCTTAGCGCGAGTTGCGTAATCGTCGCTTCGGGAGTCTCCTACCGGCAGCTCGGCACGCCCGGCTTCCCCGAGCTCACCGGGGCCGGCGTGTACTACGGCGCCGCGATGACCGAGGCGCGCGCCTGCGCCGAGCAAGACGTTGTTGTAATCGGCGGGGCCAACTCCGCCGGTCAGGCCGCGGTCTACTTCAGCAAATACGCCAAAAGCGTCACGATGCTCGTGCGCGGATCCTCGCTGCAGAAGTCGATGTCGCACTATCTGATCGAGCAGATCGCCGAATTGCCGAACGTGCAGGTCCGCACCGGGACGAGCGCAAGGGCCGCGGAGTCCGAGGACGGCCACCTCGCGCGGCTGCGCATAGAGGGACCCGAGGGCGAGCAGTTGCTCCCCGCCGACGCCTGCTTCGTGTTCATCGGCGCCTCGCCACGCACCGACTGGCTCGCGGGTGTCGTCGCGCGCGACGAGCGCGGCTTCATCCTTGCCGGGCGCGACGCCCAGACCCAGGCTTGGCAGCTTGAGCGCGAGCCTTATTTGCTGGAGACGAGCGTGCCCGGCGTGTTCGTCGCCGGAGACGTCCGTGCCCGCTCGATCAAGCGCGTCGCTAGCGCCGTCGGCGAGGGCTCGATGGCGGTGTCGCTGATTCACGAATACCTCGTCGAGGCGTGAGCGTGGGGGGGCGGACGGGGTGAGCGAGCCGCTGGCCCAAGAGCCCTTCGCGCTTCCGCCGCGTCCCGAGCTGCCCGGCGAGGCCGAGGAGCCACCCGCCACGCTCGAGGAGCTGCGCAGCGTCGACCTGTTCGAAGAACTCGCCGACGAGCAACTCGCCGAGTGGATCTCGGTAGCGCACACCTACCGTGTCGCGCCCGGGCAGATCATCGCCGAGCAGGGGGAGGAGAACCGGGGGATGCAGCTCCTGCTCAAGGGCGCCGCGCAGGCCTCGATCGTCGAGGGCAGCAGCAGTGAGCCGGTCAGCAAGCACAAGGCGCCGACTTGGATCGGCGCGATCGCCACGCTCACCGGCGGCTCGCTCGGCGTACGTATGCGCGCCGAGACTGAGTGTCGTCTGGCGATCGTCTACTCCGAGGATTTCCGTCGCTTGGCCTTCGAACAGCCCGCGATCCACCGGCGCGTGATGCAGCAGGTCGCGCCCGTGATGAGCCGGATCACCAGCCGCGAGCAGAGCCGCGAGCGCCTGACCTCGCTCGGCACGATGGCCGCAGGACTCGCGCACGAGCTAAACAATCCGGCAGCCGCCGCGCGTCGCGCGGCCCAACAGCTCACCGAAGCGCTCGGCGTACTCAGCTCGACGATCGCGCGCTTCGTCGACGCGGGCATGGACCGCGAGCAGGCCGCCCAGCTCGTCGCGCTCCAGCAGGAAGCGGTCGCGCACGCGGCGTCGAGCACCGCGCTCGACGCGCTCGACGCCGCCGACGCCGAAGAAGAGCTGCTCTCGCGGCTAGAAGCGCTCGGCGTGGCCGAGCCGTGGAGCATGGCCGAGCCGCTCGCGGTCGCGGGCGTCGACCAGGCGTGGCTCGACCGCCTCGCCGAGCTGGCGGGACCCGCGACCGATGCTGCCCTGCAATGGGTTGCCGCCACGCTCGCCGCTGGGCGCCTCGCGGCTGAGCTCGAAGAGTCGACCGAGCGCATGTCGAGCCTCGTCGGCGCCGTCAAGTCATACGCCTACATGGACCGCGGCGACCTCGTCGAGGTCGATCTGCACGAAGGGCTGGAGACTACGCTCAAGGTACTTGGCTACAAGCTCAAGCACACCGAGATCAAGGTCGCGCGCGAGTACGATCGCTCGCTGCCCAAGCTCACGGTCCGCGGCTCGGAGCTGAACCAGGTGTGGACGAACTTGCTCGATAACGCGATCGACGCGCTGGGTCAGAGCGGCACGATTACGATCGCCACGCGCGCTGATGGCGAATGCGCCGTGGTCGAAGTCTCCGATGACGGACCTGGCGTGCCCGAGGACGTTGTGCCGCGGATCTTTGATCCGTTCTTTACGACAAAGGACGTCGGCTACGGCACCGGCCTTGGCCTCGCCACCGCTCGACGGATCGTGGTTGATCGTCACGATGGTTCGCTGACGCTCGATGCCCGTCCCGACCGCACGACCTTCCGCGTGCGGCTGCCCTTCAACCAGACCCGAAAGTGAGAAGCCAATGCCCGGCTGCACGCATCTGGACCAAGTTCTCATCACCGAGCTGCCCGAGTCGGTCGAGGGTTGCGAGGACTGCCTGCGCATCGGCGATCCTTGGCTGCACCTGCGCATCTGCTTGAACTGCGGGCACGTCGCCTGCTGCGACGACTCACCTAACCGTCACGCGAGCGCGCACGCGCGCGAGAGCGGCCACCCGATCATTCGCTCGATCGAGCCGCGAGAAGACTGGTCGTGGTGCTTCCTTGACGAGCTGATGATGCGGATCCCGGAGGTTCACGGCGAACCGCGGATCCCGCCCTCTCCGCTGGGGGGCTGAGTAGCCCCGGCGCGACCAGCGGCCACGGCCGTGCGGGGCGCGCCAGGTAATAGCCCTGCGCGAGGGGGACACCTAGCTCGATCAGCGTTCGCAGCTCGGCCGCGGACTCCATCCCCTCCGCGACGAGCAAGCTGTCCACACGCCGGGCGTACTCCGTGAGCGCGCCGACCAGCGCGGCCCGCTCCCGATCCACGTCGATGCCCTTGATCAGCGAGCGGTCGAGCTTCAGGTAGCGCGGGTGCAGCGCCATGATCTGGCCCAGGCCTGAGTAGCCCGCGCCCATGTCGTCCACCGCCATCCGTGCGCCTCGTCGCTGCAGCGGCGCAAGCGTCCTGCGCAGCCGCTCGTCGTCGCGTACCAGCGCGTCCTCGGTGATCTCGACGATCAGCCCTGATAGATCGCCCAGGCGGTCCAGCATGCGCAGCGTCGCGCGCTCCATCAACACCGGCGCGCTGAGGTTCAGCGACAGGGCCACGCCGCGCGGACGCCGGCAGAAGAGCTCCAGGCCGGCCCGTAGGCAGGCCCGCTCCAGCGCCTCGCGTTCGCCGAGCTCATCCGCGAGCGAGAACCACTGCAGCGGGCTGCCCGCGCCGTCGGGGCCGAAGCGCGCCAACGCCTCGTAGGCATGGATCGAGCCGCTGCGCACGTCGACGATTGGCTGCACCACCATCGTCAGGCCGTCGCCGTCGATCACGCGCCGCAGCTCCCCACGCGCGCTCTGGCGCCCGTGACCGCTCAGCGATCCGCCGGAGTAAACCGAGACGTGCCCGGTTCCCAACGCCCGCTTCGCGACGCGCAGCGCGATGTCCGCCGCGCGCAGCAGCGCCTCGGAGTCGCGCCCGTCGTGCGGCGCGCACGCCACGCCCACGCTCGTCGAGATGCCGCGCTCGCGCTCGCTCTCTCGCGGTAGCGCCGCGAGCAGCCGCTGGGCGAAGGCGACCGCGTCCGTGCCCGGCAGAAGCGTCGCGAACTCATCGCCCCCGAGCCGTCCGCTGAGCGCCCCGGGCGGCGTCTGTTCTCGCAGGATCGCCGCGAACGACGCCAGCAGCTCGTCGCCGCTGGCGTGCCCCGCGGTCTTGTTGATCGCGCCGAAGCCGTCGAGGTCAAACAGCAGGAGTGATAGCGGCGAGCGCTCGTCGGCCTTCGCGCTCGCCTCGTCCAGCGCTGCACGAAACGCCGTGCGTGAGAGCATGCCCGTGAGCCCGTCGTGGTCGGCGTCCCAGCGCGCCTGCCACAGCAGATGCCGCAGCTCGATCGTCAAGCGCCCGATCGTCAAGAGCAGCGCAATCGACGCCACGCACAGGCCCAGATGTTCAAGCGTGAGCCGACCTTCGAGCAAGATCGGCAGCGCCAGCGCGCTCAGCACGACGGTGCGCCCGATCCAATGCTGGCGCCCGCCGCGGGCCATCACGCCGCTGGCGACCGCGGCCAGCCAGAGGATGCTCAGCACGGTTACGCGCTGGCCACCGAGACCGATGATCAGGATCGCCGCAAGGCCCGCGAGCGACTCCTCGATCTGCAGCCACACCACTCGCTTCGCCGAGAGGTGGACCACGGCGGTCGCGACGATCGTCGCGAAGCCCGCGATCCCGAGCGCGGGGTATTCCAGCCAGCTCGGGTGCACCGCGATCGAGACGATCCCCACCGTGCCGATCGCCACCCGCGCCCAGGCAGCGGTATGCCGGGCGCGCTGGACGTGCCCGTCGCGTTCGATCGGGACCATGCGGTCGTCTCGGCCGCCCCAGCCCGGGACTTGACATCAGCGCACCGGGCGCGGACCGTTCGCGCCCGCGTTCGCAGGATCAGAACCGCGCTATTCGTACGTGAATTGGTCGCCTGGCGGGCTTTTCTTGCTCTTGGTTTTACCGACCGCCGCGCTGACCTCGATCGTGCCGGGCTTCTTTGCCGACGGGGTGAGTAGCGTGCAGCTCGTCGTCGTGGCGCACTGCACCGAGCTCGCGAGTTCTTTGCCGAACTTGAATGCGGTCGTCCCGGACCCGGGCGCAAAGCCGCTGCCGCTCACTGCCACGCTCGTGCCGCCTGCAGTCGGACCCGAGGACGGGCTGAAGCCAGAGATCGTCGGGTTTTCATACTTGAACACGTCGTGCGTGGAGATCGGGCTCGTGCCGCTGCTGGTGGTCACCCGCACGTCAGCCGGCCCTGATGTGCCTGGGGGGGAGACAGCTTCGATCGTCGTGGCTGAGGTCACGGTGAAGTTGCTCACGGGGACCGTCCCAAACGTGACCGCGCTCGCGCCGGTCAGGTCCGTGCCGGTGATCGTCACAGTTGTGCCGCCCGCCGCGGGCCCTTTGTTCGCCTTCACCTTCGTGACCGTCGGTGGGGGGACGTAGGTGAAGCGGTCACCCGGGTTCGGTGCGCTCGTGCTCACGGGCGAGGTCACCGTGACGTCGACCGTGCCCGTGCCCGGCGGCGACACCGCTTCGATCGTCGTGGGCGAGGTCACGGTAAAGCTGCTCGCCGCGCTCGAACCGAAGTGCACCGCGGTCGCTTCGCCGAAGTTCACGCCGGTGATCGTCACCGTCGTTCCGCCCTGCTGCTGGCCGCGCGTCGGGTTCAACCCGCTCACGCTCGGTGGCGGGGGACCGAGGGCGAGGCTGTGCGAGCCGCCGCCCGAGATGCCCACGACCTGCCCGAGCCCGCTGACCGCAACCGGCACCGGGCTGTTCAGGTTCGAGCCGTTGCCGAGCTGACCGTCGGGGTTGTAGCCCCAGGCCACGAGCGAGCCGCCCGTGAGGATCGCGAGGCTGTGGCGCGCGCCCGCTGCGATCGCCGTGACGCCGCTGAGGCCTTGCACCGCGGTGGGCATGTTGCTGGACCCGCCCGAGCTGCCGTTGCCGAGCTGGTCGGATTCGTTGCCGCCCCAAGACATCACTTCGCCGTCGGCGAGCAGCGCGAGGCTGTGTTCCGCGCCTGCGGCGACCGACGTAGCTCCGCTCAGCGACTGGACTTCGAGCGGCAGCGCACTATTTTCGACTTCAACTTCTTCGAATTCGCCTTCGCCGATGTTCTTCAGTTCCGGCGGTGCCCCGAGCTGCGCAGCGCTGTTTGAGCCCCAAGCCATCACCTTGCCGTTGCTGAGGCGCGCCAGCGCGAATTCGCCTCCAGCCGCGATCGCCGTGACGTTCGTGAGCCCTTTCACGGCGCTCGGCGAAGCGGATTTGATGTGTTTCCCGTTCCCAAGCTCACCTTCGCCGCCTGCTCCCCACGCCATCACCGTCCCGTTTTTCAGAAGCGCCAGCGCGAATTCCGAACCCGCCGCGATCGCCGCGACGTTGCTCAGGCCTTTCACCGCTGTGGGCGAGGTGACCTTGGTCCCCGATTTCCCGTTGCCCATCTGCCCTTCTTCGTTGGCGCCCCACGCAAGCACCGTCCCGTCTTTCAACAGCGCCAGGCTGAATTCCTTACCCGCCGCGATCGCCGTGACGCCCTGCAGAGTCGCGAAGTTCGAGATCGCTACCGGCACCCGGCTACCCGCGGTCGAGCCTGTGCCGAGCTGCCCTTCGTGGTTCGCGCCCCAGCCCATCATCGTGTTGTTCGCGAGCAGCGCCAAGCTGTGTTCGCCCCCGGCGGCCAGCGCGATCGCGGTGCTCAGACTCTGCACCGGCACGGGCGTACGGCTCAGCGTCGTCGTGCCGTTGCCGAGCTGCCCCGCACCGTTGTAGCCCCAAGCCGAGGCGCTATACCCGGCCGCCGAGGCGGGCGCGGTGCCGAGCGCGGGTGCGGCGCCGAGCGCGAGCGCGACCGCGGCGACCAGCGCCGGGTACAGACGGGCAAACCGGTGGTGCACCGAGCGAGCGCGTCCCAGCGCCGGGTGCGCGCGTCCAGACAGCAGGCGCGTGCTGCGCGATCGGGCTCCGCCGTTGCCGTGCATCTCCCTCCTTCGGCCCGCGCTTTTCCGTGTAAAAAACGTCCCTCCGCGCGGTGCGGCCGTAACGCTACCGGTCAGGGGCTTGACAGTCCAGCTTCCAGCGGCCCAGCTCGAAGCGCGGCAAGCGCCCCGACGTAGAGCAGCGCCTGCGCACGCGCCACCACCCCGACCGCCTCATCGGGCGGCAGCAGCTCGGGGTGGTGCAATGGCCGCGGCATGAACGATGGCGCCCCGCGCAGTCCCACGAAGGCCATCGCCAGCGGCGCTAGCTCGCCGAAGAACGCGAAGTCATCAGACCCGCACGAGCGCCATGGATCCGCGGCGCCGAGGCTGGCGTTCGCCAACAGACCTCGCGCCGAGGCGACGATTCGGGCGTCGTTCTCAAGCGCAGGCTCCCCCGCGATGAGCTCGACCGTCGCGGTGCAACCATGCGCCGTCGCGACGCCGTAAACGACCTCTTGCGCCAGCTCGCGCAGCGCCGCGCGATCGCGCTCGCGGTAGGTGCGCAGCGACGCGCGAGCCCGCGCCCGGGCGGGGACCACGTTCTCCGTGCTGCCTCCTTCGAGGATGCCCACGTTCACGAGCGCGGGCGCTAGTGGGTCAACGCGGCGGCCGATCAGCGCGTGCAGCGCCACCACGATTTGCGCGATCGCGAGGATCGGGTCGCGACCATGGTGCGGGTAGGCGCCGTGCGTCGGCTCGCCAAGTACCGCGATCTCGACCGAGTCGCTCGCCGCGTTAACGACGCCTGGGTCGAGCGCGAGCGTGCCCCAGGGCAGCTCGGGGTGGACGTGCGCCGCGACCATCGCCAGGGGCGAAGGCCGAGGCGGGTGCTCGGCGCGAAGCTGCTCAACGATCTGCTGCGCACCCGACGGGTATGCCTCCTCGCTTGGCTGGAACATCGCCAGGAGCGGCGCGGGCAGCTCATCGAGCGAGGCTGCTGCGCGCAGCAGGGCGACCAGCGCGGCCATGTGCACGTCGTGCCCGCACGCGTGCATCGTCCCGCCTGTCGCGCTGAACGCCGCGCCCGTGCGCTCGGCTACTGGCAGGCCGTCGAGCTCCGCGCGGATTGCTACCGGAGCCACCCCGCTTGAATCGTTGGCAGCGACCGTGGCGAGCAGGCCGGTGCCCGCGATCGCCTCGACAGGGACCGGTAGGCTCGCGGCCACCAGCTCGGACGTACGCCGCTCCTGGTGGGCCAGCTCCGGGATCGCGTGTAGCTCGTGCCGCAGCTCAACTGCCGCCGGCAGCTGCGCTTCGAGCGCGGTGAGCAGCTCGCCGAGTAGCGCCTCAGTAGATCTGGGCATAGCGCGCGCATAGTTCGGCAGGATCGGCGCCGGTCGCGGCCTGCACCTCGCTGCGCTTGACTGCGAGATAGGCCTCGTACATCAGCGGTGAGAGCCATGCCCGCGCGCGTTCGTCGGCCGCCAGCGCTGCGAGCGCACCCTCCAGCGTCGCGGGTAGCTCACCCACGCCGAAGCGCCGCGCCTCGCTCGCGTCGAGCGTCGCGGGGTCGCGTTCGAGTAGCGGCGGCTGATCGAGCTGCGCACGCACGCCCTCGAGCCCCGCCCGCAGGACCGCGCCGAGCGCGAGGTATGGGTTCGCCGCCGCGTCCGCCGCGCGGTACTCCAGGCGTAGAGCCCGCGCTGGGTCCTCGCTGTCCTCGGTCGGCACGAGTGGCGGTATCCGCAGCAGCGCTTCCCGGTTTTGCAGGCCCAAGCAGACCGCGCCTGCACCCCAGTGGTGCGGCGCGAGCCGAGCCGCCGAGATCGGGCTCGGTGCCGTCAGCGCGCTGAGCGCCGCGGCGTGACGCAGCATGCCCGCCGCGAATTGACCGCCCAGCTCGCTCAAAGACCCGGGGCGGGTGGCGTCATAGAGCGCGGGGCGACCCTCGGTG
>DATJOE010000282.1:0-4612 GCA_035507305.1 Solirubrobacteraceae bacterium
CTGATCGCTGCGAGCGCGCCGGTTGGGCCGGCGGCCACGACGCCGAACCCGGCAGGCATCACGACCAACAGCGGCGGCCGGTTGTTGTAGGAGATCTCTTTGTCGAGGAACTCCGCGTAGGACTGCGGATGGCCGAAGAAGTCGGGGATCGCGCCCAGGTCCTCGCGCGAGCCGATCACGGCGACCTTCAGTGGCAGACCCGCTTTCTTGGCCGAGCGCAGCACCGCGTTCATTCCGTTTTCCAAGCCGTGCGAGACAGCGGGCTGATATGGGAAGAACGCGTCTTGCGCCAACAGTACGTCGCTGGCCGGATCGGCGTCGGCGAGCGCGCTTGACGCAAGCGCAGCCAGCGCCACGGACAGGGCGAATGCGAGCGAGCAGCAGGCCGCTGCGCGCATGCGCCGGCGGCCATGCCCGGTGTGCGCCCCGCTCGTGCGGGTTGCCATCAGGCGAGGGTAGGGCAAGCCGCCACCGACCCTTTGCTTAGGCACCGGCGCGTGGAGACTGCAACGCTGGAAACTCGTAGCGGGCGTGTGGCGTGACGTGCTCGCCGAGCTCGACCGTGATCTGCGCTCCCGCCGACAGTGGCGCGGCCGCCGGCGGACCCGACCATCGCGCGCCGTCGATGAACACGGCGACCGGATGACCGGCCGGCGCTCGAAAGCCTGCGACGGCCTGGCTGGCGAGCGGCTGACCCCAGAGGTCAAACAGGTTGCCGAGCGTCCGTGCCGGCCCGTCGGCGATCAGCACGAGCCCCGTCGGCTCGAGCGTGTGCAGCGGGTAGGTGCAGCGACCGCCGAGCACGTAGGCGCCATGTCGTCGCAGGGGCGGAGCCACACCGATCCCGGCAGCGATCACGACGACGTGCCCGTTGGCGAAGACTTCGAGGTGGGCAGCGCCGATCGTCCTCTTCGAGCCGCACCGCATAGCGTCGACCGGCAGGGCTTTGGCCACGGTCGCAGCGGTGGGCGGTGGGCGGTAGCGCCCCCCGCGACCGACGCTGCGCGCCATGAGCCCCTCCGAGGACCTCGCCGGCACCGAGCTCGATCCGCAGCCTCCTGCGAAGCACGCGGACAGCACGACGCAGAGCAGAGGCGCAGCGCCCCTCATGCTCAGTGCGCGTGCGCGTGCACGCCCCGAAGCGCGCTCGGTGAGACGCGCGCGACGAGCACCGAGGCAAGCGCCGTCGTCACGGGCACCGCACAGACGAGCCCGATGCAGCCGACGAGGGTGGCGAGGACTGGCTGGGCGATGTCCTGGGTCGAGAGGGCGTCGGTCAGACCTACGCCCGAGGAATGCGTGATCAAGAGCAGCGGCAGCGCGGCGCCCGCGTAGGCGAGCACGAGCGTGTGGATCGTCGCCGAGAGGTGATCGCGGCCCACACGAAACGCAGCCTTGTACAGGGCGCGAGGGCCGAGCTGCGGATCGGTGCGCCTCAGCGCCATCACGGCCGACGCCTGCGTCACGGCCGTGTCGGCGAGCACGCCCAGCGCGCCGATCACCATGCCCGCAAGCACGATCCCCTGCAGCGAGATGTGCGGATTCACGGTCGCGAGATAGGCGGAGAGCTCATCGGTGCGACCGTCGATGTGCGCGACGTGGACCGCGAACAGCGCGAGCAGACAGGTCAACAGCAGTGTCGAGCCGATCCCGAGCGCCGCCGCGAGGGTTTGTGGCCCGAACCCGCTCGTGAGGATCAACGTGACGAACATCACCGACAGCGCACAGACCAGCGCGACGAGCATCGCCGGCTCTCCGGCCAGGATCGCCGGGACGAGGAACTTGACGAGCAGCAAGAGCGAGAGGCCGACGCCGGCGGCGGCGAGCAGCCCGCGCACGCGGATCACGATCACCGAGAGAACCAGCAGGGCGAGCGCCAACCAGAGCAGCGGGCCGCTGCGATCGATGTTGACGAACTCCCACTGCTGCTGAGTCGCCGCGGCAGCGCCTGCGGGAGCCGATACGGGGCTCACGCGGATCGGCGTGCCCCCGCCGAGCGAGGGCGAGGTCGCGAGCGGGCCGAGGTCGACCTCCGCGTGCTTGCCCTTGACCGCGATCGAGAGCCAGCGACAGCGCACGTTGCTAGCAGGCGCGCACGGGCCGACGTAGGACCGCTTCACGGTCGCCCGGACGGTATGGGTAAATCCCCGAGCGGATCTGTGCGTTGGCGAGCCCGGCCAGAGCAGGATGAGCCCGAGCAGCGTCAACAGACCGAGTAGCGCGACCGCGCCTATCAGCGCCCGCCCGCCCGGCGCGCTCGCAAGTGAGTCCGCCTCGACGTGAGGGCTTCGATGCCGACGGGCAAGACGCCGGGTCTTCCTCCGCGCGCGGCGCTCGCGGCGTTCGCGCGCGCGACGATCGTGCTCGGCGAAGTACTCGTCGGGATCGATCAGGTCGAGATCTGGACCGCTCACTGCCTGCGTGGTTCGGCTCCCGCGCGAGGGCTCCTGCCAGCCTGGCGCTCGCACCTCCGTTGCGCCTGGCGTCCACGGCCTCCCGATGGATGAGCAGACGCGGCGTCAGGAGCGACAGGCCGGACACGTGCCGCGCAAGACGACCTCGTGCTCGGAGACCTCAATCGCGACCCGTTCGGCCGCCCGCTTGATCGCACGCTCCAACCCCTCGTCCCTGAAAGGGAGCAGCTGACCACAGTCATCGCAGACGAGATGGTGGTGATGGCCATGCCCGTGGCGCACGGCCTCGTAGCGCGCCTCGCCCGCGCCGATCTCCACGCGCTGAACGGCGCCCAGCTCCGATAGCTCCTCGAGGATGCGGTAGATGCTCGCCCTGGAGACGCGGCGCTCGCTCTTGGCCAGAGCCCGTTCGAGCTCGATCGCCGAGAGCGCGCAGGTCTGAGCGTCCATCAACCTGACGAGCTCTTCACGGGCTCCGCCTCTCCTGTAACCGGCCTTGGCGAAGCGCTCGAGCGTCGCGCTGGCCCACGGTTCGGCTTCTCTCGTGGCCATGCTCAGAGTCTAGGCCGCCGTCGCTGCATAGTCTCGCGTGGACGAGCCCGGCGTGGAGTGGGAGCGCTGCGAGAAGGCGCTCCACGCACGCCCGAGCAGGTAGCCGGCGGCGCTGATCGAGCCGACGAAGAAGCCGACCGGGTAGTCGGTGGAATAGGAAGCGGCGATCGCCGCCCACACGGTCAACAGCGCGATCGCGACCGACAGCAGCAGCGCCCGTCCTGGGCGGTCAGTGAACGAGCGGGCCGCCGCAGGCGCCCCGATCATCAGGCTGAAGATCAACAGGGTGCCCACGACGGGAACCGTCATCGTCGTGGCCAGCGCGAGCAGCGCGAGGAAGCCGAGCTCCATCGCCGAGGCGCTAACCCCACGCGCCTCCCCGACCTCGGCCAGGACCGAGGAGAGCATCAGCGGCCGGTAGATCACGGCGAGGATCACCGCGCACGCGATCGCCAAGGCGATCGTCGGCGCGAGCTCGTTGCTGGAGATGCCGAGCACCTCCCCGAACAGCAGCGAGTAGACGGCGGGCGCGTACTGCGAGCTGAGGCTGAGAAACAGCGAGCCGAGCGCCAGCATCAGCACGAGCATCAGCGCCGTCACGACGTCATGGCGGCCCCTGCGCCCCAGCCACCCGATGCCGAGCACGCTGAGCAACGAGAAGACGCCGAGTCCGAGGAGCGTGTTGGCGCCGATCAGCACCGCGCCCGCGGCCCCGGCGAACGAACCGTTCGGCACGGCGTGGGCGGCGAAGGCCGAGCCGCGCAGGACCGTGAAGAAGCCGACCAGGCCGGCGATCGCCGCGACGACGCTCGCGACGATCCAGGCGTTCACCATGAAGCCCGAGAACATCGCTACGCCTCGCCGCTCGACAGAGCGACGCTCCGATCCGCTCGACGCTCCGCGCGGGCGCTCCAGATCCGCGGCAGCCCGCTGGCCAGGTAGATCACGAACACGAGCGCGACGACGAAGAAGCTGACGGGCCAGCCCTGATGATCCGGTGGCCAGTAATAGCTCTCATACGCCAGCCAGACCCCGATCCACACGGCCGCGATCCCGAGACCTGCGGCGGAGGCGATCGCTCGCAGCGGCCGCGTCGTCAGACGCAGCGCCGCGGCCGCAGGCCCGATCAGCAGCGCCGTCGAGAGGATCGCGCCGATCGTGATCGCGCACAGCGAAACCGACAGGGCCAGCGCGAGCAGATAGGCGGCGCCGACGGCGCGGATCGGGATGCCGCGGGCCGACGCGATCTCCGGTGCGACCGAGCTCAGCAGCAGCGGCCTGTGGATCGTAATCAGGATCGCGAGCACCGCCAACCCGAGCGCGACCACGACCGGCACCGTCGAGCTCGAGATCGAGAAGATCGCGCCGAACAGGATCGTGACGCTGGCGCCGGCGGCGTTGTGGTAGGTGCTGTCGAGGTACAGGAACAACGCCGCGAGGCCCAATCCACCTCCGAGCACGATGCCCGTGGCCAGATCCCGCCCCCGCACGCGCTGTACGCCGAGCAGCTCCATCGCCGCCGCCGCGAGCATGCTGACCGCGACGAAGCCCCACAGCGGACCGACGCCGAGCAGATACGCCGCCGAGCCGCCGGTCGTGCCGATGTCGCCCAGCGCCTCGCCCGCGAAGGACTGACCGCGGATGAC
>DATJOE010000283.1:0-2858 GCA_035507305.1 Solirubrobacteraceae bacterium
CCAGAACTACGCCATCAACGCCGTACTCGGCGGCCAGGACCTAATCATCAAGGGACCGCCGGGGACCGGCAAAAGCCAGACCATCGCGAATCTCGTCTCGACGCTCGTCGCCCGCGGCAAGCGCGTCCTGTTCGTGGCCGAGAAGCGTGCCGCGATCGATGCCGTTCTGAAACGTCTGACCGACGTCGGTCTTGGCGACCTCGTTCTCGACTTGCACGGCGGGGTGAGCTCACGCCGCAAGGTCGCGGAGTCCCTGGCATCGGCGCTGGCCGCGAACACGCGACTGGCGCGGCCTGACTACGAGGCCGAGCACCGGCTGCTCCAGGCCCGCCGGGAGGAGCTCAACGCCCGCGTCGAGGCGCTGCATGCGCTCCGTACCCCGTGGCGGCTGTCGTACTTCGACGCGCAGTCCCGCCTGCTGGGCCTGGACCCGACTGCCAGGACGCCGGTTCGCTTCCGAGGTTCAACACTCAACATGCTGAACGAGCAAGCGATGGAGGCCGCTGCTGACCACCTTCGCGTGTATGCGGGGCTCGGGGGGCTGACGCTGCCGAGTTCTGGCTCGCCATGGGCAGGCGCCGAGGTCGTTTCCGCAGAGCAGGCGCACGACGTCCAGGCCCTCATCGACCGCCTGCGACATCACACCCTGCCTCTGGCGCTTGAGCGCCTGCGAGCCGCCGCGACGCAGACCCAGGTCCGGCCGCCCACGACCACCGACGGATGGACCCGTGTTCTGAGCGTGTGGGAGGACGTCGCTGCGACCATGCGAACGTTCCACGGGCAGCTGTTCGAGGTGCCCTTTCCCGAGATGCTGCCGGCGCTCGCGCCGCTGGGCCTGGGGTTGGGAAAGCGGGCGGCGGCACGACTGTCCTCCGGCGCCTACCGCCAGGCGAGCAAGCAGGCGAGGACCCTGGTCCGACCTGGCGCGCACCGGCCGAGCGCGCCTGAGCTCCTCACCCAGCTGACCAAGGCCGCAGACGAGCTGAAGACGTGGACCGAGTTCGCTGCCGGCGATGCGTTGCCCACTTCGCCCGAGGAGCTCGACTCCCTCGCGTCTACGTTCGGGCAGCTGCAAGCGGAGCTCGCCGAACTCGCCTCGGTGCTTCAGGTCGAGCGCCTCGATGACTCCATCGAGGACCTTGAGCGTCATCTCGACGCTCTGCTCGCGGACACCGCCACGCTCGGCAAACTGCCCGAGCTTCACCGTCGCCGCAGCGCGCTCGTTCAGATGGGTCTGCAGGAGCTGCTGGTCGACTTGGAGAAGCGCGGCCTATCGCCCGAGGCGTCGGCGACGGCGCTCAAACATGCGTGGCTCTCCTCCATCGTCGGGCACATCCAACTGAGCGACGTGCGCATCGGCGCGTTCGACGGCGAGCAGCACTTGCGCACGGTCGCCGAGTTCCGGGACGCCGACCGTCGCCATATCGAGACGACCGCCCAGCGGGTCCGCCGGCTATGCGCTGAGCAGGCCACCCGCATCCAGGACCAACTGCCAGACGAGGCGGCGCTCATCCGTGACCAGGCCGCCCGCAAGCGCAAGCATCTGTCATTGCGGCAGTTGTTCTCCGGGGCGCCGGAGGTGATGACCGCGCTCAAGCCGTGCTGGGCGATGAGCCCGCTGGTCGTCAGTCAGCTACTCCCATCCGACAAGCAGTACTTCGACGTCGTCGTGTTCGACGAGGCCAGCCAGGTCAAACCCGCCGACGCCATCCCGGCCATTCTCCGCGGGAAACGAGTAGTGGTCGCAGGCGACGAGCGTCAGCTGCCGCCGACCGATTTCTTCACCGGCTCAAATCCCGACATCGAGACCCCGCCGGAGCTGGAGGGGCGCATCGTGCTCGACGCTGGCTACGAGTCGATACTCGACGCGCTCCTGCCGTTCATCGAGTTCCGCATGCTTGCCTGGCATTACCGCAGCCGCGACGAGCGCCTCATAGCGTTCTCGAACGTACACCTCTACGACCGCGGGCTAACCACCTTCCCCGGCATCGAAGGGGGCGACTCCGTCCGCCACATGCTCGTTCGCGTCACGCCCGGCGAGCCTGGGTCGGACGAGAGCGCCGCCGCAGAGGTGCGCACCGTGGTCGACCTCATCCTTGACCACGCGGAGCGTCGGCCGGACGAGTCGCTAGGGGTCATCGCCATGGGCATCAAGCACTCCGACCGCATCGAGGAGTCGCTACGCAGGGCCTTGAAGGAGCGGCCGGACCTTGAGGACTTCTTCGAAGAATCCCGGCAGGAGAAGTTCTTCGTCAAGAACCTAGAGCGCGTCCAGGGCGACGAGCGCGACGCCATCATCCTTTCCGTCGGGTACGGCAAAAGCCCAGAGGGGCGCCTGCTTTACCGGTTCGGGCCGCTCAACAATGAAGGCGGCGAGCGGCGCCTGAACGTCGCCATCACACGCGCGAAGAACCGGATGACGCTGGTCTCCTCCTTCGCGCACGCGGACATGGACCCCGACCGCCCGACCAAGCTCGGCGTAGAGCTGCTGCGGCTGTACCTGCAGTACGCGCAAAGCGGCGGGGAGAACCTCGGCGAGCGTTCACTCGAAATACCGGAGCTCAACCCGTTCGAAGTCGACGTCCGCGACACCCTGGAGCGCGCCGGGATCCCGCTCTCCGCCCAGTACGGCTCGTCGGGTTTCCGCATCGATTTTGCCGCCAAGCACCCCGAACAGCCCGGGCGCATGGTCCTCGCCATCGAATGCGACGGAGCCAGCTACCACTCCTCCGAGACCGCACGCGACCGCGACCGCCTCCGCCAACAACAGCTCGAACGCCTCGGCTGGAAGTTCCACCGCATCTGGTCACAGGACTGGTTCACCAACAAGGAGCGCGAAACCGAGAAAGCGCTGACGG
>DATJOE010000284.1:0-9793 GCA_035507305.1 Solirubrobacteraceae bacterium
TGCCTCGCGCTCCACTGCCGTGGCCCTTGCTGCGACACGTTCCTCGGTAGCAATAGACTCCGCACATGCCTGGACCAGGCGACAACAGGCTCGTCGTCACGATCCCGATTCATGTAGGGCGATGACCGGACACCGGCACTACAGCGAGCAAGAGTTCGAGGAGCTGGTCCGCTCTGCACTCGACGAACTGCCCGAGGAGTTCCAGCGCGCGCTGAACGATGTGGCAATCGTGGTCTCCGACCGCGGCGCGGAGAACCACGCGTACGGCTTGTATGTCGGTATGAGGATGGGCGGTTCGGGGTGGTTCGGAGGCGGCGGCGTCCCGGATGAGATCCTGATCTTCCGCGACACGCTGGTGCGTGACTTCGGCAGTGATCCCAAGCGGCTCCGGGCACATGTAAAGCAGACGGTGCTGCACGAGGTCGGCCATCACTTCGGCTTCGACGAGACGGGCGTGCGAAAGCTGGGGCTGTGATGGGCGGGACCATGCTGGTCACGGGGGGAACGGGCTTCCTCGGTACGTGGTGCATCGCGGAGCTGCTGTCTCGCGGCTATGAGGTGCGCACGACGGTCCGCGATCTCGCGCGGGTCGATGCGGTGCGCGGGTCGCTCGCCGCGGCGGGCGTCGAGCCCGGCGATCGGCTGTCGATCCTCGCGGCCGACCTGACGGCTGACGACGGATGGGCGGACGCGGTCGCAGGATGCGATTACGTGCTCCACGTCGCCTCGCCGTTCCCGCCGCAGCAGCCGAAGGACCCGGACGAGCTGATCGTTCCGGCTCGCGACGGGGCGCTGCGCGTGCTCCGCGCAAGCCTGGCGGCGGGTGTGAAGCGCGTCGTGATGACCTCGTCGGTGGCGGCGGTCCGGCATGGGCGCGCGCCCTCGGCGGCCAGGCCGTACGACGAGACGGACTGGACCGACGGGAACGACCCGAAGCGCACGCCGTATGTCCGCTCGAAGGCGATCGCCGAGCGCGCGGCGTGGGAGCACGTTAAAGAGGCGGGCGCCGAGGATCGCCTGGCGACCGTGAACCCGGGGGCGATCATCGGCCCGACGCTCAGCGAGGACCGGTCCTACTCGCTGCAGACGATCGAACGTCTGCTCGGTGGCTTGCCGGCGGTGCCTCGACTGGGCTTCGTGTTCGTGGACGTCCGGGACGTCGCTGACCTGCACATCCGCGCGATGACCTCTCCCGATGCGGGCGGCGAGCGATTCCTGGCGGTCGATCGCTTCCTCTGGATGCAGGACGTCGCGCGGATCCTGCGCGAGCGACTCGGGCCCGCGGCCGCGAAGGTCCCGACGCGCGTCGCGCCCAACCTGCTGATCCGCGCGATGGCTCTGTTCGATCCGAGTGTCCGGCCGATCGTCAGTGACCTCGGCGAGTCGTTTACGTACACGGCCGAGAAGGCGAAAGCAAAACTCGGTTGGGAGCCGCGCCCGATCGAGGACTCGATCGCCCAGACCGCCGAGAGCTTGATCGAGCGAGGGCTCGTGGGGGAGTAGGCGCTAAGGGGCCCCGCTGCGGCGGTGGCTCGGTTAGTAGGCGCCAGCATCCACGCTTGCGGTCGCGAGGTTCGAGGCCGTTCGTCGCTTTGTGAGAGGTGTTCGTCCGAAGCTGTGTAGGACACGCCTATCTGCGACTAGGTCCGCTTGTTACCAACAGGTAACGAAAGAGTTCTAACTATTTGCAGATTCGGAAGATCTGAACTAGGCTCGGCCCGGCCTGCAATACCGGGCCTGTCCTGCTGAGCATCCGAAGGCAAACGGGGGTCATCGATGTCGCAAACGCCATATATCCCATGCACGATTAAGACGCTGCCGTCCGACCGTTGGATCGACGCGGCAAAGAGCGCGATCTCGATCAATCCGGTGAATGCGCCTGCCGCCGCGATGATGTCCTTGGCGGGCGTGAACGTGATTCCGCCGGCGCACCTTGCGATCTTGACATCGAAGTTCTGGGGTCAAGATGGGGTCAAGCTGACGGTCGGCTTCTTGGAGAGCACGCCCGATGACCTGCAGGCGCGGATCCTCTTGCACATGAACTCGTGGGGTCAGTGGGGTGAGGTCTCTTTCACCTTGACGGATACTGACCCCCAGGTACGCATTACGCGCGAGGGCGACGGCTATTGGTCCTACTTCGGGACGGACATAGAACACATTCCCAGTGATAAACCGACGATGTCGTTGCAGGGCTTCACGATGCAGACGATCGATTCGGAGTTTCATCGTGTAGTTCGCCACGAGACGGGCCATACGCTTGGCTTTCCGCACGAGCATCTCCGCGAGGAGATCGTGGAGAAAATCGACCCTGCGAAGGCGATCGCCTACTTTGAAGCCGCCGACGGCTGGAATGCCCAGACGACTACCGAACAAGTGCTCACGCCGCTGTCAAACTCAGCGTTGGATGCGACGGCGGAACCAGATCCGCACTCGATCATGTGCTATGGGCTGCCGGCCCAAATCATGAAGGACGGGGAGGCGATCCCGGGTGGCATCGATATCGACCAGCTCGATCAGGAATTCATCGCCAAGACCTACCCGAAGCACTAAGCCGAGGCGACCACGGCCCCGTCACGCTCCGTCGTAGGAGTCTGGCGCGGGCGGATCGCCCCGCGTGTCGGCGATCAGCTGCAGCAGCGCGGTCCCGGAGGTCCCGCCGAGCACGCGCAGCCGATGCATGCGGTAGGGGTCTTCGTCCGGACGTGCCCAACCAGGCACGACGGTCGTGGAGCCGTTATAGCCCGCGGCCTTGACCTCGGCGACCACGGCAGCGTCGTAGTGGCCGGAGGGATAACAGAACCAGTTGACGGGGACGTGGAAGCGGCGCTGAATCGTGCGCCGCGCGTCCGCGACC
This sequence comes from Solirubrobacteraceae bacterium, assembly GCA_035507305.1. GTDB lineage: Bacteria > Actinomycetota > Thermoleophilia > Solirubrobacterales > Solirubrobacteraceae > Palsa-744. The sequence goes on from DATJOE010000284.1 coordinate 2,855, forward strand.
TGTTCGCGCAGTGCGCTCGGGCTGAGGGCAATCAGGTCGGCGTGGCTGATGCCCTGCGTGTCGAGCTCCCACCCGGCGGCGACCAGGCCGCGGATCTCAGCCTCGCCGAGGCCGCCCTGGGAGGGGGGCAGCCCGGTGAGCTGGATGTTCTCCTCGGCAGGCCAGCCGAGCTTGCGGAGCACGGGCAGCGCGCGGGTGTACTGCGATTGGTAGCCGTTATCGAAACTCAGCACGATCGGCTTGCCGCGCGGTAGCGAGATGCCCTTGCGCCAGTAGGCATCGAGCTCGTCGGGCGTCACGGCGGTCCAGCCGGCGCGAGCGAGCGCGTGCATCTGTTCGGCGAACTCGGCGGGCGGAACGTACAGACCAGGGAAAGGAGCGCCGGCGGGAGGCGCGGCGATCACGTGGTACATCAGGATGGGCACCGCGTGCGTGCCGGGGCGTCCGCTCGCGATACCGGCCCCGTTACGTCGCGGCGAGATCCCGCCGGCGCGCTTGGTGCGGGTCTTCCCAGCACGCGCGGACCGGCGCGCGCTCTGCGTCGTGCGCTCCGCACGGGCGTTGCCGGCAGCGCTCTTGCGCGAATCGCTCGAGCCAGCGAGCAGCACGACGGCGATCGCGATGAGCGCAACGAGCCCGGCCAGCCCGATCAGCATCAAGCGCCTACGCCTGTGTCGCTCGCGCCTCTGTATCTCGCGTCGTCTGCGCCGTTCCTCTACGTCCATCACGGGTGCCTAGGGGAGAGGTGCTTACGCGCGCCGCTCATCTGCCGCACGGAGCATAGTCGTGGTCCACGATGAGATAAAATCTTTTATAAGAATTAATCTTAGATATCTGTTAGGCTCGCGACATGCGGCGGGCAAACGGACTTTGGACGGGGACGATCGCGTTGGCGATCGTGACCATGTGTGCGGCTCTGCTGAGCAGCTGCGGCCGCTCGGGGGCGCCCTCCCAAGGGATGAACGGACGCATCGAGGTGGTCGCGGCCGAGAACTTCTGGGGGAGCATCGCCGCCCAGCTCGGGGACGAGAAGGCGAAGGTGCAGAGCATCATCGTCAACCCCGCCACTGACCCCCATAGCTACGAACCCAGCGCGGCAAACGCGCGTGCGATCGCGGGCGCGCGGCTCGTGCTCGTGAACGGACTCGGCTATGACGGTTGGGCCTCGCGGCTGCTGGACGCGAGCCCTGGCGACGACCGCGATGTGCTCGACGTCGGCAAGGTGCTGGGGCTTTCAGAGGGCGCGAACCCCCACCAGTGGTATGCCCCGAGCAGCGTGCACCGGATCGCCGAAGCGATCGTCGCCGCGTATCGGCGTCTGGACCCAGGTGCGGCTTCGTACTTCGCCGAGCGCGAGCGGGCCTTCTTCGCCCAGGGCCTCGCCCGCTACGACCGATTGCGCCGGGAAATACGCGCGCGCTACGCGGGCACGCCGGTCGGCTACAGCGAGAGCATCTTCCGGCCGCTGGGCGAAGACCTTGGCTTGAAGCTGATGACGCCCTACAGCTTCGCGAAGGCGGTCGCCGAGGGGACTGACGTCACGGCGGCGGACAAGCGGGCGGTCGACGAACAGGCGCGTGCTCGCGCGATCAAGGTCTGGGTTTTCAACAGCCAGAACGTGACACCGGACGTGCAGCGCGTGACCGAGCTGGCGCGTTCGCAGAAGATCCCGATCGCGACCGTGACCGAGACGCTCACGCCAGCGAACGCGAGCTTCGAGCAATGGCAGACGGCCGAGCTGGAAGGTCTTGCGCGGGCGCTGCACGAGGCGACCGGCAGATGAGCGGACCTACACTGAAGGGGTGAGCACGATGCCCGCAGAGGGGAGCACCTGGGCCACGCAGGCGGCACGCGCGCTGAGCGACGCGGGTTACCGACGCGGCGGCGCCCGCCAGGCGATCGTGGAACTACTCGACGAGCAAGCCTGCGCACTCTCGGCGGTCGAGATTGAGCAGGCGCTGCTGGAGCGCAAGCGCGAGGTCTCGCGCGCGAGCGTGTATCGCGTGATGGACGAGCTCGAGGAGATCGGGCTCGTCCAGCGGGTCGAAGTCGGCCAGGGCATCGTCCGCTACGAGCCGGTGCGCCACGGTTCCGGGCACCATCACCACGTGGTTTGTGACCGATGTGGGCGCCTGGAGCCGTTCACCGATGATGGCCTAGAGCGCGCGATCCGACGGGTCGCCGAGCGCCTGCCGCACGAGGTCTCAGAGCACGAGATTGTGATTCACGGTGCCTGCTCATCCTGCACGGAGATCTAAGCCGCCTGGGCCCTTGGGCGGCTCACGTTAGTCGCCGGCGAGGCTCGTCGGCAGCGGCTGTCCCCGGGGTGGAGGATCGTCGGTCAAAAGGCGCGGGACCGTCACGAGCCGCAGCCCGCGAGCGCGGATCGCGCGAATGATCTGCGGCAGCGCCGCGACGGTCTGTTCGCGGTTGCCGCCCGCGTCGTGCAGCAGGATGATCGCGCCCGGCTTCGCGCCTTCGAGCGCGCGTTTGACGATCGTTTCCACGCCGGGCTGCTCGTAGTCGTCGGTGTCCACCGACCACAGCACCATCAGCATTTTCATCTGGTGCAACAGGTGGAAGGTCGTGGTGTTGAACGAGCCGTAGGGCGGGCGGAACAAGTGCGGTTTGCGCCCGCCGAGCAGTTCGATCCGCGCGGCCTGTTCAAAGAGCTGTTCTTTCTGGTCGTGCGCGGTGAGGTGCGCCATCATCGGATGGTTCTCGGTGTGATCGCCGATCACGAAGCCGTCGTGGATCTCCCGTTCGGTTGAGCTGCCGAAGTCGTGGATCTCCTGGCCGATCACGAAGAACGTCGCGGGCACGTGTTCGCGCTCGAGTACGTCGAGCACCTGCGGTGTGTAGGGGCCGGGACCGTCGTCGAACGTGAGCGCTACGTCGCGACCCTGTGCGCCGCCCTCTTTGACAAAGGGCGTGTACGCAAGCACGGAGCCCACCCCTTTTTCGTCCTGTTCCACTTCGCTAACCGGGGGCTTGGGGGCGGTGGCCGCGGGCGTGGCGGCATGGGTGCTCGCGGTCGAGACCGCGTTGCGGTGGTGGGAGCCCGAGAAGACGAGGATCAGCACGATGACGAGCACGACCACCCCCGCGAGCGCGCCGAGCCGGCGGCGGCGAAAGCGCGCGCGGGGGTCGCCCGGCTCGCTTGGCTCGCGGCCCGGCGCGGGTAGCGGCGGCGTGGTCGCGGGCTTGCGCCCGCGGCGCGGCTCATCTTCGAAGTCCCAGTTCCAGGACGGGCTCATGAGTGGATGCTAAAGAGCGGTGCAGTTGGCTGGGCCGGTGGCTAGTGCGCTTACGAATACTGGCGTTTTGCAGGACTTAACGCAAAGATGTTTGACAGGGTGGTCATTGGGGTACAGCGTGTCCTATTGAGGTAGGTCGCCGGGGTCGCCAGAGACGAGGGCAATTCAAGCGCCGGCGTCGGTCCGCGCTCGTGAGAGCCGGGGTAATCGAGTAAAGGGGATCAAGGAGCATGGAGAGATGAGACGTGTCTCGGAGACCGTTCTGAGCCGCAAGGGCGGCGCGCGGCAGGCGCGCCTGTCGTTCGTGGCCGGCCTCGTGGCCTGTCTGGCGGCGCTGATCGCCGCGGGGCCCGTCGCCGCGGCGAAAGAACCACTCAACAAGGAAGACTTCCTGCCGTTCGCCGACTGCCCTACCGCGACGGCTGCGGTCTGCATCGTTTCGGACACGACCGGGGGCGAATTCAAGCTTGGCAGCAAGTCGGTGCCGATCCCTGAAGGCACCGACATCAGGCTTCAAGGAGGCCTGCCGATTGACTCATACGCGGGGCAGACGCTGATCGAACCGCCCGATGGCAAGACGCTGTCCGAAACCCCTCTGCCGCTTCCGGGCGGGCTCGTGGGGATCGGCGGCCTGGGCGGCGAAGTCTATGCCACCGCCGAACTGGCGGGCCCGATCGAAGTCAACCGGGCGAACCTCGCCCTCGGACTAACCCCAGCGGTGACGCTGCCCATCAAAATTCACCTGCAGAACGAAGTGCTCGGCGAAGAATGCTACATCGGCTCGGACGCCGAACCCGTCGTGCTGCACCTGACGGTCGGGAAAACCAAGCCGCCCGAAGGCGTCGAACCGCTCGAAGGGCACCGCAACCCGCTCGAATACAAAGACAAAAAACGGATCGTGTACATCCCGAACAACACTCTGGTCGACAACACGTTCGCGGTCCCGGCCGCGACCGGCTGCGGCGGCGCGTTGTCGGCGATCATCAACCCGATCGTCAACCTCGACGCGGGGCTACCCGCCTCGCCGGGTCAGAGCAAGGTTGTGATGACCGCATCGCTTGAGGAAACCGCCTCAAGCTGGGCCGCCAAATACAAGCCCAAGGTCAAAAAATCGAAAAAATAGAAAGAAGCCGATGAGTGCTTCGGTGCGGCTTTGAGCTGCGCCCGACAGGGCGGTCCGAACGGGCCGCCCTGTCGTGTGCTCGGGGGCCTTTGCCACGCCGTGACGCCCTCCGCCGCGCTTTCGGGAAGAATCAGGACATGCACGTGACAGCGAAGGCCGACTACGCGGTCCGCGCGGTAGTCGAGCTGGCCGACAGCAAACAGGACGCACCGCGCAAGGTGGACGACGTGGCCCAGGCCCAGGAAATCCCGGTCTCCTTCCTGGAGAACATCCTCACGCAGCTTCGTTCGACTGGCATCGTGCGCAGTCAGCGCGGCCCCGAAGGCGGCTACTGGCTCGCCCAGCCCGCGGCCGAGGTCAACCTCGCGCAGATCATCCGCGCGGTCGAGGGTCCGCTCGTCGGCGTGCGTGGCCAGCGTCCCGAGGAGATCGAATACGGCGGCTCGGCCGAGTCGCTGCAGCAGGTTTGGATTGCGCTGCGCTCGAACTTGCGCAAAGTGCTGGAGAACGTGACCGTCGCCGACGTCGCCAAGGGCAAACTGCCCAAAGACGTCCTCGCCTTGACCAAAGGCGAAGACGCCTGGGAAACCCGCTAGAGCACCGATAGGCGGCGCGCTACGGCGTCCTCGGGCACTCGTGTGCGGAGCACACTTCGCTTCCTGCGTCCTTGTGTCGCTTGCCTCTCGACGCTCTAGCCCCTGAGGCCCAGGCCCATCTCGCTGCCGTCCGCCCTCTAGGCCGCCTGGCCCTCGAAGACGCGGGGCTGGGGGAGGCGGACGGCGAGGATTTGGCCCTCTGAGAGCTCGAGCTCCTCGGCGTTTGAGCGCGTGACTTGGGCCCAGATGTCGCGGCCGTCGGGGAGCGTCAGCTCGACGCGGACCTCAAAGCCGAGGTGGACGACGCGCTTGACGAGCGCCTCCGTAGCGCTGCCGTCGTCCTCGGTGAGGATCTGCACGTCGTGCGGGCGCACGAACGCGTCGCCGATCCGGTTGACGGGGCCAATGAAAGACATCACGAACTCGTTGCGCGGCATCTCATATAGCTCGCGTGGCGTACCGGCCTGCTCGATCTTGCCCTTATTCATCACGACGATCTGCTCGGCGACCTCCATCGCCTCCTCCTGGTCGTGCGTGACGAAGATCGTGGTCACGTGGATCTCCTCGTGTAGGCGACGCAGCCACTCGCGCAGCTCGCCGCGCACCTGCGCGTCCAGCGCACCGAACGGCTCGTCGAGGAGCAGCACCTGGGGTTGGACCGCGAGCGCCCTGGCCAGCGCCATGCGTTGCAACTGGCCGCCCGAGAGCTGGGAGGGGTAGCGCTCGGCGAGGCCGTCCAGGCGCACGAGACCGAGCAGTTCCTTTACGCGCGCGGCGATCTCGCCCTTGGGGCGGCGGCGCACGCTGAGCCCGAAAGCCACGTTGTCGTGGACGGTCATGTGCTTGAACGGGGCGTAGTGCTGGAAGACGAAGCCGACCCCCCGACTACGCGCAGGCATGTCGGTGACGTGCTCGCCCCCGATCGTGACCTCGCCCTCGTCGGGGGTCTCAAGGCCGGCGATGATCCTCAAAAGCGTCGACTTGCCGCTCCCGCTGGGTCCCAGCAGAGCGGTGAGCGCGCCGTCGCCGACCCTGATCGACACGTCGTCCAGCGCGGCGAATGTGCCGAAGTGCTTGCTCACGTTGTGCACCTCAATTGCCATTAAGAAGTCACCTCCGTGGGCCGTCCGGCCCCACGTCTTGATTTGCCTGACGGCCTTCCGGGCCGTCTTGACCGGGCAGGCTCTGCCTGCCCTCCTTCCGTGGTCCTTCCCCTGGTCCGTCGTGTCAGTAGGTTCATCGCGATCAGCGTCGCGAACGCCAGCAGCGCGAGCACCACCGCGGCCGTGTAGGCGCCGGTGATGTCGAAGTTCTCAAAGCGCGCCTGCACGTAGAGCGGCAGCGTCTGCGTCTCGCCCTCGATTCGACCTGAGACGATGCTCACCGCGCCGAACTCGCCCAGCGCGCGAGCGGTGGTCAGCACGACGCCGTAGACCACGCCCCAGCGAATCCCCGGCAGCGTGATCCGCCAGAAGGTCTGCCAGCCGCTCGCGCCAAGCGTCGAGGCGGCCTGCTCGGCGTCGGTGCCCAGCTCGCGCAGCACGGGCATCGTCTCGCGTGCGACGAACGGCAGCGAGACGATCGCAGTCGCGATCACCATCCCGGGCACCGAGAAGATCACCTGAATCCCCTGTTCGGTCAGCCAGTCGCCGAGCCAGCCCGTTTTACCGTAGGCGAGCACGAGCGAGAGGCCGATCACGACGGGTGAGATCGCGAAGGGCAGGTCGATCAGCATGCCGAGCAGCGCCTTGCCGCGGAACCGTCCGCGCTCGAGCAGCAGGGCGATGCCGATGCCGAAGATCGTGTTCAGCGGGACCGCGATCGCGACGATCTCCAGCGAGAGCCAGAAGGCGTGCTGCGCGTTGGGCTCGGTGATCGCGTTCCACACGGGCGTCAGCCCGTGTTCGAAGGTGCGGTAGAAGATCATCGCCACCGGCGCGAGCAGCAGCAGCGCGAGATAGCC
>DATJOE010000285.1:0-4745 GCA_035507305.1 Solirubrobacteraceae bacterium
CGATCAGGCTCAGGCGCAGCGCGCCCGGGTTCGCAATCGCCGCGTCAAACAGCGCCCGGATCGCGGTTTCCACGCGCGCTGGCCATCCTTGCGCGTCGCGGTAGGCCGCCTCCACCCGGCGCATCGCCTCCGCCGCGATCAGGTCGTAGGTCGCGAGCAGGCAGTCCTGCTTGTTCTCGAAGTGCTCGTAGAACGTCTTGCGCGACACACCCGCGCTCGCGATTACATCGGCCACGCGCGTCGCTCGGTAGCCGTTCTCGGCTACGCAGTCGATCATCGCCAGCGACAAGCGCAAACGCTGGCGAGCGCGTGAGCGCTCCCGCGCGGCTGTACCCGTCGAACGACGGTGGCGCGCCCGCTTCGTCGCCGCGCGTGCTTCGCGTGTCTTAGGTGGCGCTTCTTCCTCGCGCGCCTGGTCGTCCGGGACGGCTTGAAGTGCGTCCGGGACGGCTTCGAGCGCTCGCTGTACTCCATGCGGGCTAACCGCTGTGGGAGCCGTCGTAGGCTCGGGCTCAGCGGCCATTCTCGCCGAGCTTCCCACCGGGCCAATTGCAACGTCGAGCAGCTTTTCCACCGTGGCCCAAAATCGAGTGGTTAGAATCTGGCAAATCGATCATTTGGTATGTAAACAGTAGCCTACTTTACCCTTGACAGGGGTGGGCAGCTGTGCGATGTTGGGATTTCGAGAGTGACCTCCCTCGTCCGGTCACCTTGAGTAAGCGCTCGACGCCGCTCCCTCCCTGGCGCGAGCGTAAGTGCCGGGGGGCGTCGTGGCCTGGCTCTGGTCACGACGCCCAACGGTTCTCTGCGTCCGATTACAAGGAGTCGAATTGCGCCACACGCGTGGTGACGTCTCCAACTGCGCGATCTCAAAGCTGGGTCCGGAGGCGTAGGCTCTGCTGTCAAGAGCCAAGACTTGCCTGATCGAAAGGACGACGCCGATGAGCTGGGACTTCTCCACCGACCCTGATTTTCAGGAGCAGCTCGATTGGATGAGCGAGCTCGTGCGACGGGAGATCTGGCCGCTAGAGACGATCTGGCCCGAGCTCGGCATCGACGGGCTCACCGAGGCGCTCGCGCCACTGCAAGAGCAAGTCAAGGCGCGTGGGCTCTGGGCGGCGCACCTGCCGCCCGAGCTGGGCGGTCAGGGTATGGGTCAGGTGCGTCTCGGCTTGATGCACGAGATTCTGGGCACCTCGCCGATCGCTCCACTCGCCTTCGGCAACGCCGCTCCCGACTCGGGTAACTCTGAGATCCTCGCAATGGCGGGGACGCCCGAGCAGAAGGAGCGCTGGTTGCACCCGCTACTCGCCGGCGATCTGCGCAGCGCGTTCAGCATGACTGAGCCGCACACGCCTGGCTCTGACCCCACGCAGCTGCAGACGCGCGCGGTGCGCGACGGCGATCAGTGGGTGATCGACGGGCGCAAGTGGTTCTCCTCAAACGGCTCGATCGCCGATTTCCTGATCGTGATGGCCGTCACCGATCCCGAGGCACGCGGCCGTCAACGCGCCTCGATGTTCATCGTGCCCGCCGACACGCCCGGCGTCCAAATCCTGCGCGACGTGGCCACGATGGAGCACCCCTCCGAGCAGTTCGGCACCTACGGCGGGCATGCCGAAATCCTCTACGAGGATGTGCGAGTCCCGGCGGAGGCGCTGCTCGGCGGCGTCGGCGACGGCTTCCTCCTCGCCCAGCAGCGTCTCGGCCCCGGGCGTATCCACCACTGCATGCGCTGGCTCGGCGTCGCGCGTCGGGCCTTCGACATGATGTGTGAGCGCGCCACCTACCGCCAGGCGCACGGCTCGCTGCTCTCGGAGAAGCAGACCGTCCAGAACTGGATCGCCGACAGCGCCGCCGAAATGCAGGCTGCTCGTTTGATGACGCTGCACGCCGCCTGGGTCATGGACACACAGGGCGCGCGCGCCGCGATGGTCGACATCGCGCTGATCAAGTTCTACGGCGCCAAGGTGCTGCACGACGTCGTCGACCGCGCGGTGCAGGTGCACGGCTCGCTCGGCTACTCGACCGATCTGCCGCTCGAGCAGATGTACCGCTTCGCCCGTGCGGCCCGGATCTACGACGGCCCCGACGAGGTCCACCGCCAGACCGTCGCTCGCCGCATCCTCGGCGGCTATGCCCCGCCGCCCGGCGAAGTCCCCACCGAGCACCTGCCCACGCGCCGCGAGCAGGCCCGCGAGCGCTTCGCGCACCTGCTGGGCGCTCTTACCGCAAACGATTAGGCGGCCCCAATAGGCGGCCTGGATGGCCGCCCCGGTAACGGTCGTGGCGAGCGGAGCGGTTACCGAGTTCAACCACAGAGCGGAGCTCGGCTCGACTAGAAGGCTGGATGCCGTTTACAAACGCCCGGTTCTCGAGCGAGGCCCGGTGCGGGCGGCGTAATCCGCTTGGATCACCTGGGCTGGTTCAAGTTCCACTCCACCCAAGCCAGTCCCTCGCGGCCATCGGAGCAGCGCACGGCGCAGATCGCACGCGGAAAGTGCGAGACTCGCCCGTCGTCTGCGACGAGTCGTAGGGGCGCGAAGGCCAGCGGGCGCAGTTCGACCTCCAGGCCCAGCGGATCAAGCAGCAAGCGGGCATCCTCAATAAGCCCGTCCGCGCCTACACTCTCCGCCGCGGCGACTCCCCTCAGCTCGGTGAGCTGCACGCCCGGGCCCTGCGCGTAGCCCACGCCTAGCGTCGGCATCCCCGGCAGGCGCAGCTCGACCGCGTGCAAGTGCGTGTCGTCGCTTAGGTGCGCCGCGCTCCACATCCAGTCCATCGACCACCAGTCGCGCGCCCCCCAGGAATGGTCGCGCTGGCCGGGTGCCTCTCGCAATTCCAGACGCTCCCCGCCGACATCGATCGTGCCCGATACCAGGCAGGGGATCTCATAGCGCGTCGTCAGGCGATAGGCGTACGGCTCTCCCGTCGTTTGCCATGAGAGGTCGAGCGCCAGCTCCTGCGGTTCGCCAGCCTCCCCGCGCAAGATCGCCGACGGGTCCTCGTGTGACCGCGCGAGGGCTCGCAGTGTAAGCGCGAAGTGCTCGAGCGGTGACACGCAGCGATGCTCGGCGCGCAAGTCGTTGGCCTCCACCAACAGCTCGGCGCCGGTCGCCAGCGGTGCGGCGAAGTCGACCGCCGCGACTGTCGGGCGTCCCGGGCCGCAAACCAGCGCTGTGTACCAGCACACGCCCAGGTTCGGGTAAAGCCCCACGCGCACCCAGGCGCCGTAGCTGCCGTCGGGCGCGATCGCATCGAAGTACCAGCTCTCGTTCCATAGCGGCTCGGGACCCCGTTCGTGGCGGCCCTCGTCGGAAGGCTCAGGTCGCAACGGCGCGGCGGGGGCGCTGTCCGCGGCGGGCAGTAGCTCCTCGGCCTCGAGGTCCAGGGCGTGTTGCGCGTGGCGCGCGAGCATCGTCATGAACATCTCATCCCCGCGCGGCGTGCGCTCAACGAGCATGGGCGCGATGATCGCCATCAGCACGCCTGCGAAAGCGTGCCGTCGGTATTCCTCCCAGCACAGCTCCCACGGCAACGTCTCGGCGTCGATGCCCTCGGCAAGCAGTGCCTCGTGGTAGCTACCGAGCAGCTCGCGCTCGTGCGCGCGACGATCATCGGTCCGCAGGCCGCCTCCCAGAAAGTAGGTCGCGTCGGTCACCGCGCCACCCCAGCCCACGGTCTGCCAATCCACAACCACGAGCGGCTTTGCGGCGCCGGGCGCGCCGAACAACAGGTTGTCGAGTCGAAAGTCGCCGTGCACTAGGCCCTGTGGGTCGCGCCGGTCCGCGAGCCACGCGTCGAGCCGGGCGACGAAGCGCTCGCACAGCGCACGGTGCTCATCGGACACGTGTTCGTCGTAGCGATCGAGAAAGCCCGGCAACAGCTGTGCGACGAGCGCTTGGTTGATCGGGCTCGGGCGGTTCAGCCAGTCGGTGCCCGCGAGTGCGTGGTCGCCGAGGACGGGGGCGTGAAGGCGGGCCAGCGCGCGCATCGCCAGATGCGCCTCGGCCACACTGCAGCCCGCGATCTGATCGCCGGGCCGCGCGTCGGCCGCGTCCTCTAGGAGCAGTGTGAACCAGCCCTCAGACTCGTCGAACAGTGCAGCGGAGCAACTCGGCAGCGGGCCACCGATCCGCGGGCCCAGCTCGTCGTAGAAGCGCACCTCACGCGCGTAGATACCAAGCCCGACCCCGGTTGCGCGGCTGGCCGTGTCCTGCGCCGCGAGCTTTAGCACGACCGAGGTCGGGGCGGCAACGGTCGCCGGGTCTGCGTAGGTAAGCGATACACGATGGCTCTCGCTCATCTGACCCGTGCCGATCGGCTCGGTCACGAACGAATCGATCGGGCCGCTGCCGAGCGCGTCTTGCAGCCACGCCGCGTCCAGCTCGTCAATCGAGCGGATGATCCTCCTTGCCTCCCCAGGCATCGCGCTCAGCCTAGTGCGCCGAGACGTCACTGCCCGGCGACTTGTCCTCGCCTCCGAGGGCCGACCACGGTATGCATGCACGGCGCCACCCCTACGACGAGCGTGACCAACCCTGCGCATTGCTCCGCGCAGCTCGTAGAAAATGTCGATTTGCAGGTAGTTTCGTGCAGTCGGACAGGCGTCCAGAAACGAGTTTCGCTTCTGCGGAAATCGCGGCGTCGTCCGAAAAGTACGACATGAGTTGCCCGATAGGAACACAAGAGACGACAGGACGTCGCCCCTTGGGGGCAGAACAGCTGGGAGGCGCAGCGATGGG
>DATJOE010000286.1:0-7645 GCA_035507305.1 Solirubrobacteraceae bacterium
GCCACCCAGTTGCCGTCGCGCAGCTGCGCCGGCAACTGCACGTCGAGCAGCTCCAGATCTGCGAAGGCGGTCCCCGGCATTCCCTACAGCTCCCAGTAGTGGCCGACGCGGGCAGCCGCCCGCGAGGTCAGCAGCGCGTCCGGCGCGGCCGAGTGAGCGGGATCTGAGCCGCCGAGCGCGCGCAGCGTCGCGATCACACACTCGGCGAGCGCAATCGGTTCATAGCCGCCCTCGAGCACCGCGCCGAGCGGGACCTGCAGGCGCTCGGCAAGCTCGCGCACGTGGCGCGACATCTCGCCGAAGTCCTCGGCTTGCAGCCGCCCTGAGCACAGCGGGTCCGCTTCGTGCGCGTCATACCCAGCCGAGATCAAGATGAGCTGCGGAGCGAATTGCTCGGCGGCGGGGATCGCGACGTGCTCCAGCAGCGACAGCCACAGAGCGCCTTCCGCGCCCACGGGCACCGGCAGGTTGATCGTGTAGCCCTCGCCCTCGCCCGACCCGGCATCGCTCGCTTGCCCCGTTCCCGGAAAGGAGCCGGACTCGTGGATGCTCACGTAGAGGACGTCGGCCCGGTCGCGGAAGGACTCGGCGGTGCCGTTGCCGTGGTGGATGTCCCAGTCGAGGATCAGCACACGCTCGATGCCGAGCTCGCGGATCGCCAGCTCTGCCGCGATCGCCACGTTGTTGAACAGGCAGAAGCCCATCGCGCGGGCTCGTTCTGCGTGATGGCCCGGTGGGCGCACCGCGCAGAATCCTCGCCGCGCCGGGCCCGTGAGCAGCTCGCGCGTCATCGTGCAGGCCGCGCCGGCGGCGTGCAACGCCGCGCGGTAGGAGCCCTCGCCGACCCACGTCTCCGAGTCGAGTGCGCCGCCGCCAAACAGGGCCAGCTCATGCACTTGCTGGATGTAGCGCGGCTCGTGGATCAGCGCCACCTGCTCCTCGCTGGCGGCTCTCGCTCTGCGCGGCTCCCAGCCTCCATAGTCCGCAGCGGGGAGCTCGCGCTCCAGCACGCTCAGCCGCTGCGGAGTCTCCGGCACCCAAGGCAGTTGCGCGCCAGGGTCGTGCTCGGCGCAGACCGGATCGGCGAAGTACAGCCCCGGGCGCCTCATCGCGCGCTCTGGCGAGGCTCTCTGTCCTCGGGGCGCCTGCCCATCAGCGGCTTGGTGGCCCGGCGCGCCAGGCGGCGGATCAGCCGCTCCTCAGCCGGCAGGCGCTCCGCCCGCCGGCGCAGCTCGTTGATCGCCCGTTCGGTGTCAAGGCCCGAGCGATGTGCGAGCACGCGCGTGCCTGAGCGCCCAGCGAGTACCTCGGCCGCTTCACCGAGCCCGCCGATCGCGGCGAAGCCGCCCGTGCTTGCCACGAAGTCGCTCGCCGCCTCGATCTTCGGGCGCATCGACCCCTCGGCGAACTCACTCGGGTCGAGCTCGCCGGCCACGAAGCTGCGGATCGGGCGGGCATGCTCGCTGCCGTAGTCGCGCTGCACGCAGGACACGTCTGTCAGCAGCAGCAGCGCGTCGGCGCTGAGCTCCCGCGCGAGCAGCGTCGCCGAGTGGTCCTTGTCGATCACCGCCTGCACACCGCGCAGGACGCCCTCCTCGTCGGCGATCACAGGCACGCCGCCGCCACCCGCGCAGATCACGATCACGCCGGCGTCGACGAGCAGCTTGATCGTCGTCAGCTCGACTATCTCCCGCGGCTCGGGCGAGGGCACGACGCGGCGATAGCCCGAACCGTCTGGCGCGAGGCTCCAGGCGCGCTCTGAGGCAAGACGCTTGGCTGTGGGCTCGTTATAGACCGCGCCAATCGGCTTGCTCGGGTGCGCGAACGCAGGGTCCTCGCCGTCCACGATCACCTGCGTGAGGAGGGTCGCGGACTGGCACTGTGGCATCCGCTCGCGCAGCCCCTGCTCCAGCAGATAGCCGATCATGCCCTCGGACTCCGCGCCGAGGACATCCAAGGGATATGGCTCGCCCGCGCCGCTCGTGCCCGACTCCAGCGCGAGCAGCCCGACCTGCGGGCCGTTGCCGTGGGTGATCACCAGCGTGTGCTCTTGCGAGAGCTCGGCGAGTGCGTCGGCGGCGACTGCGACGTTGCGACGCTGAGTCTCCGCGTCGGTCGGCTCGCCGCGCCTGAGCAGGGCGTTCCCGCCAAGCGCCACCACGATCAGCATCTCACCCGCCTCTCGCGTTCGAGACCAGCGCGTGGATCACCGCCTGCTCGGTCGGCAGGCGGTTCTCGGCCTGGGTAAAGACGACCGACTGCGGCCCGTCGATCACGCCGGCTTCGACCTCCTGGCCCCGGTGCGCGGGCAGGCAGTGCATGAACACCGCGTCGGGCTCGGCGTGGCTCATCAGCCCAGCATTGACCTGGAAGCCGCGCAGATCCTCCCGGCGGCGCCCCTGCTCTGAGTCTTGGCCCATCGAGACCCAGACGTCGGTGTAGACGGCGTGCGCCCCCGTGACGGCCTCGGCGACGTCGTTGCTGACGCGGATGCTGCCGCCGTTGCGACGCGCGACTTCGTGCGTGCGCACGGTGATCGCCGTCGGGGGCACGTAGCCGACCGGCGAGGCGATCGACACGTGCATCCCGGCGAGTGCGCCCGCCTCCATCAGCGAGCACGCGACGTTGTTGCCGTCGCCGACGTAGGCCAGCCTGAGCCCCTGGAGCTGACCGAAGTGATCGCGCAGCGTCAGCAGGTCCGCGAGCGCCTGACAGGGGTGGTGCTCGTCGCTCAGCGCGTTGATCACAGGCACGCTCCCCGCCTGCGCTACCTCCGCGATCTCGCTCTGGGCGAAGGTCCGGATCACGATCGCCGCTGCGTAGCCGGAGAGTACGCGCGCGGTGTCTGAGATCGGCTCGCCGCGCCCGAGCTGAAGCTCGTCGGGGCGCAGCATCACGGGGAGCATTCCCAGCCGGTAGGCCGCGCCCTCGAAGGACACGCGAGTGCGTGTCGAGGGCTTGGCGAAGTAGCAGGCCAAGAGCTCGCCGGGGTAGCTCTCAAGCCAACCGCCCGGCTCGCTGCGCATCTGCTGTGCCAGATCGAGCAGCCCGGTGAGCTGCTCGGGTGAGAGGTCGGCGATCCGCAGGAGGTCCCGCGGCATCGCTGTCGTCGTGGCGCTGGTGCTCATCGCTCGCTCCCATCTGCTTGTGCGAGGGCGTCTCGCTGGATCGGGCAGGACATGCAGCGCGGGCCGCCGCGCCCACGGCCGAGCTCTGAGCCGGCGATCGTGATCACCTCGATGCCCGCTCGGCGCAGGCGTGTGTTCGTGTCGACGTTGCGCTCGTAAGCCATCACGACGCCCGGTTCGATCGCGAGCACGTTGTTGCCGTCGTCCCACTGCTCGCGCTGGGACTCATAGCTGTCGCCGCCGGTCTCGAACAGGCGCAGCCCCGCGACGCCGAGCGCATTCGCGATCGCGGCGAACAGGTCCGGCTCGCGGGAGATCTCGATGCCGCTGCCGGCGGGGGTGATGCTGAACGCATGCAGCTCCTCGCGCAGCTCCGGGTAGATCGTGAACGCGTCGCGGTCGACCTGGGTCATCACGGTGTCCATGTGCATCGAGGAGCGCTGCTTGGGCATCGCCACGGCGATCACGCGCTCGGCGGCGCCTGCGCCGAACAGGCGCTGCGCGTATGCCTCGACCGCGGCTGGGCGGCTGCGCTCGCCCATGCCGACGAGCACACAGCCATTGCCGAGCACGAGGATGTCCCCGCCCTCGAGGTTGGCCGGGCCGCCGAGATCCTCACTCCAGATCTCACGCGGCTCCTCGCAGAACAGCGGGTGCATCCGGTAGATCGCCTCCAGGTGCACGGCCTCGCGCTGGCGCGCGGCCTTGGCCATCGCGTGCACCGAGACGCCGCCGAACGCCCAGGCGGAGGTGTCGCGCGTGAACAGGTGATTCGGCAGCGGCGCGAGCACGAAGCCGTCCTGCTCGGCAAGCAGCGCCGGCAGCGAGGGGCTGTGGAACGGCAGCTCGTGGTGGGCGATACCGCCGATCAGCCAGCGGGCGAGCTCGGTGCCGGGCAGGGAGGAGAGCCACTCCTCGACGGCCGGCCCGAGACGACGCCCCAGACGTGCGAGCTCAAGCGTGCGCCCGAGCACGTATTCGCGCGCTTGGTGGTTTGCGAGCACCTCGCCGAGCAGCTCCTGCAGGTAGAGCACCTCGACGCCGCGTTCGCGCAGCGAGTCCGCGAACGCGTCGTGCTCCTGGCGCGCGCGCTTGACCCACAGCACGTCGTCGAACAGCAGCTCATCCTTGTTCTCCGGCGTCAGCCGCGCGAGCTCCAGATCCGGGCGGTGCAGCATCACACGACGCAGGCGGCCGACCTCCGAGCCCACGTACAGGCGGGGGGAGCAGGTGGGGGCGCCGCTCGGCGCCCCCGTGCTCCTCGTTGTCGTCGTCGCGGCGCTCATCGGTTCGACTCCATGTGCGTCACGGCGACCCCGCCCGCGACCGGGCGCGCTATGGCCGTGCCCGAGGTGGGCACCGGCGCAAGCTCGGCTGCCTCGCGCGTGGCCTGGCGCTTCTGCCAGCCCTTCATCCCGACGTAGACCGGGATGCCGGCGAGCAGCAGCACGAAGCCCTTGGCGATGATGTCCTTGCCCGAGCCCGTGATCGCCCACACCGAGTAGGCGAACGCGATTGCCGCGATCACCGTGTCGCGCACGAACAGCTTGCGCTCGAACAGCTCGGGCTCTGTGAAGTACAGGTAGGCCTGAGCGGCTGCGGCGTAGGCGTAGGGGATCAGCGTCGTCAGCGTCGCCAGCAGGATCACGAAGGTGAAGGCGCTGACGAGGCCCTTGGTGTAGTTGGTCAGCATCAGCCCGGTCAGCAGCACCGAGGAGATCACGAGGCCCGCGACCGGCGTGCGGTTCTTGCCGTGGACCTTCGCGAAGATCGAGGGGAACAGACCGTCTTCGGCGGCTGCGAGCGGCACGCGGCCCTGCAGCATGATCCAGCCGTTCAGCGCGCCGAAGGTGGCGGCCATCGCGACCAGGGCGAACACCTTGTTCCAGGCTCCGCCGAAGATGACGCCGGCGGCGTCGGCGAACGGGCTCGTCGAGTTGGCGAGCGTGTGCGCCGGGATGATCCCCATGATCGAGACCGTGCCGAGGATGTAGACGACGGTCGCGGCGAGCGTGCCGTAGATCGTCGCCTTGGGGATGTTGCGCTCGGGATCCTTGACCTCCTCGGCGGTCACGGTCGCCGACTCGAGGCCGATGAACGCCCACAGTGTCAGCGGCGCGGCGGCGGAGATCGCCTTCCACGTTCCATGCGGTGAGAAGGGGGTGAGGTTGCTGGAGTGGATGAAGAACAGCCCGACGATCGCGATCACCGCGAGCGGGATGAACTTCAGCACCGTAGTGATGACCTGCACTTGCGCGCCCTGCTTGACGCCGAACGAGTTCACGGCGGTCAGGAACCAGATCACCGCGATGCCGACGAGCGCCGCGAGCAGGTTGTCGTGACCGAGCTGCGGCCAGAACACGGCGAGATAGCCGACGAACGCCACGGTGATCGCGGCGTTGCCCGCCCAAGCGGCGATCCAGTAGCCCCAGGCGGTCTGAAAGCCGATGAAGTCGCCGAAGGCCCTGCGTGCGAACGCGTAAGGACCGCCGGTGCGTGGGAACACGCGGCCGAGCCGCGCGAAGACGAGCGCGAGCAGCATCGCTCCGATGCCGGTAAAGATCCAGCCGACGATCGACACGGGTCCGGCTGCGCTTGCGAGTGAGGCGGGCAGCAGGAAGATGCCAGAGCCGACCATGTTGCCGATGACAAGCGCGACCGCCATCCACAGACCCATCTGACGCTTCAGCGGCCGACCACCTCCAGTGGGCTGATCGGCGGCGGTTGCAGACTCCATCTCTTTTTCTCCTTGACTCGGGCGACGCGCGTGCGGCGACGCGTTATTTGGATGAGAGCCATGCTCGCCCGCGCCAGTGGCGCTGCCATCAGCGCTCGATACGCGACGCGGGTACGTAGTTCTCCAGGGGCCTGGGTCGGCTTTCACGCCGTATCTCACTTGGGCAGCGGCCTGCGCATTCACCTTTTGCGCAGACGCCCTTTCATCTCTCGGCGCTGTCAGCGCGGCGGATCGATTGCTTTCGAGGCGCACTGAAGATGCGACGCCGACCGCCAGGCACGCCGGGTCAAAATCCGGCGCAGGGGCGCCCGGCGTCTTCTACACGACAGAGGAGCGAGCGCTCAGTTCGTGGGCACTGCAAGGACCGGGCACGGCGCGATGCAGAGCAGTCGCTGCGTGACACTGCCCAAGAGCAGCCCGCCGAGCTGGGTGTGCCCGCGCGTGCCGGCGACGATCAGATCGGCGCCCTCCTCCTCGGCGACCCGCGACACGGTGTGCGCGGCGCCGGTGAAGCCGCCCTGCACGATCTTCGCCGTTGCGTTCACGCCGCGCTCGGCGAGCTCCGCGACCTGGCCTTCGATCTTGGCCCGCATGTCCTCCTCGCCGGCATCGAGCGGAATGTCGCCCTTGCCCGCCAGGTACTCCACGCTGTGGACCGCCAGCAGGGTCGCGCCGTCGCTCGCCAGCGCCTTCGCGAGCTCGAGCGCCTGGTCGGCGGACGCCGAGCCGTCGCTTGCCCACACGATCTTCTTGAACACTGCACCCTCGGACATCTTCGGCTCCTCTCTGGGATTACTCGATGCAGGCGTCGATTCCGGCGACGGCTTGCCTTTCAGGCCAAGCTAGGCGACGCCGCGCGGCCCTTCATCCGCCGCCCGCCGCAGGCTTGCTTCGGTTATCCCGCAGCTGGCCCGGAAGGACAGCGGCCCAGACCCCCGTGATCGCACGAGGCCGGTCGCCTGCGACGGTCAGGTCGCTGTGATGTAGCCCTGCATGTATCCGAGGTGGCCCATCGAGAACGGGTCACATGGATAGGCGCAGACCCACTTGAAGCGGCCGGCTTTGCGTACCAGCAGCGTGTAGGTGTGAGTTCCGGGCATCACGACGATGCTCACGCCGGCGGCGGTGGAGGTGATGCTGTGAACGACGTCGTCGCGGTTGTCGATCGTCATCTGCACCGGCTGGCCGACTTTCACTGTGAAGTTCGTCTTTGAGAATGCGTCGTAGCGTTCCCCGCCCGGGCCCGGCTTCGAGGATGGGGCGAGGTATAGGCTCACCCGCTCCGCGCTTGCGACTGCCCGCGAGGCGCCCATCATCCCGGCGCGGTGGTGATGCATGACCGAGTTTGCGATCACAGAGATCGTCACACCGATCGCGGCAAGCACGAAGATCGCCGAGAACAACGCGAGCGTCACCCGCCGCTCGGCCTGCTCGCTGGCGAGCCGCTCGGGGCTCGGCGACGGGGAGCCTGTCCCCGGAGGGTGCGTTGCCTCACCTGCGCTCATCATCCACCTCGCTTGAGTCTCGGAGCGTGCCCTTATCGAGCACCGGATCAAGCTCAAGCCTCGACCTGCGCGCGCCCGGCGCCATCGGGATTCAGCACGGGGTCGAGCCCGTAGTTCACACAGACCGCCGGCCCCTGCCCTGAAGTCTTCAAGCCGCGGCACCTTGCTCTCGGTAGTAACCCGCAGCCAGATGGAGGGCTCCGCACGGAGGCGGCTAGCGCCGGGCACGCGTAGCCTCGCTTTCGATCCAACGAGGAGACGACGATGTTCACCAA
>DATJOE010000287.1:0-30915 GCA_035507305.1 Solirubrobacteraceae bacterium
GCCGCTGCCGCTCGGCACGCTCGACACCGCTGCGCCGAACCCGATGGACACTTTCACCCGGTCAGGCTATTTCACGCCCTACACACCGGTCTTCAATGCCAGCGGCCAGCCTGGCATCTCGCTACCGCTCTACCAGGGCAATGATGGCTTGCCGTTGGCCGTGCAGCTCGTCGGACGCCCCGCTGGCGAGGCCCAGCTGTTGGCGCTGGCCGGCCAGCTGGAGGCGGCGTTGCCCTGGGCCGAGCGCCGTCCGCCGCTCGAGCGCGTATCCGCGTAGCGGGCACTGGCCGCGTAGCGAGCATGCCTCGCGCAGCGCGGCCGCGGCGACGGACTCGGCTCGCCCGCGGGTTTCAGGAATGTTTTCGACTATAGAAACGTTCCTTGCCGAATTTCCGGCGGACACCTAGCATCGCGACCTGTCCACCCGGACATTGGAATTGCCTCTGGCCATGACGCCTGCTCCATGGCGTCGCCGTGGCATCGTGGGGACGATTGCAGGAGGCCCAGCGTGTCGAGGTCGTCGCGCGCCTAGCGTGCATTGACTTCGACGCGCACGGCCTGCTCGTGCTAACCGCCGACGCCAAGCACGGCGGGCATGCGGGCGGGCGAGATGCCGAGTTCTTCAACGTCGGCCGTTCCTCGGGCAGTGAGCATCGGCACCTCCATCAGCTCGGCCTCGTCCCAGGTCGCGAACGCGTTTGCTCCCGACACTCGCTCCACCAGACGTAGCGTTCGCGAGACGATCGGCGTCGGCACGTGTACGAGCGCTCGGCGCCGGTTCAACGAACGCAGCACGATCCGCACGAGGTCGTTGTGGCTCAGCGTCTCAGGGCCTGCCAGCTCGTAGCGGGCTCGCCGCCGTCGCTCGCCGCCTCGCCGCTCCTCGCCGCGTGCGCTGGGCTCGCCGTTCGCTGTCGACGCGCCGTTGCCACTCGCGCCCGCGTCGGCTCCTGCACCCCCGAGCGCGGCGACTACGCAGTCGGCAACGTCCTCGGCCCAGATCGGCTGGTAGAGCGCGCGGCCGCGGCCGGAGACCGGCATCACGGGTAGCAACGCGAGGCGTTCGAGCAGCGTGAGCCAGGGGTCGCCGGGGGCGTAGACGATCGAGGGGGCGAAGACGATCGAGCGCAGCTCCGCCTCGCGTACTGCCTGCTCGGCGAGCGCCTTGGCGCGGAAGAAGCGGGCGCGGTGGTGGGTGGAGGCGTCGAGCGCGGAGAAGAACACGAAGCGCTCGACGCCGGCCCGCTCGGCGGCCTGCACCATTCGCCAGGTGGCGATCCCGTTCAGCTCCTCGATCGAGCCACGCGGCTGATCGCGAATCGAGGCGGCGAGGTGCACCACGGTGCGCACGCCGCGCATCGCGTTGCGGAACGATGGGGGATCGGCGAGGTCGCCGAGGGCGATCTGGACGCGCACGCGCTGTGCGCCGAGGCGTCGAGGATCGCGCACCAGGCATCGCACCTGCTCGCCTTCGGCGACGAGACGGCGCAGCAATGCGGAGCCAACCAGGCCGGTTGCACCGGTGAGCAGCAGCATGACCCCAAAGCTAACGCTTCGTGTCCGCGACTCGGTGGCGCCGTGGCAGAGATGATTGATCGGGCAATCATCTACGATGAGCGTCGTCTGGCGGGGGCATCCCTAGAATAGGCCGCTCGGCCAGGACCCCACTCCGGCCGCAACCGCAAACCAACAGGAAAGAAGCGAATGGCCTACGTGATCGCCGAGCCCTGCATCGGCACTAAGGACAACTCCTGCGTCGAGGTCTGCCCCGTGGACTGCATCCACCCGACGCCCGACGAGCCCGGATACGACGCGGCCGAGATGCTCTACATCGACCCCGAGGAGTGCATCGACTGCGACGCGTGCGTCGAGGCCTGCCCGGTGGACGCTTGCTTCGCCGAGGACCAGCTCCCGGACGAGTGGCAGAAGTACTCGCAGATCAACGCGGACTACTTCAACAGCGCCAAGTAAGAGGATGAGAGGACATCCAGGACTGCCACGTCCTGGATGTCTGATGCGATCAGATCGCGCAGCTCTGCCGAGTCGAAGCTATGCGACTGCGGCGCGACGGGGTTGACCGTGATGGCCTTCAGCTCGATCGGGCGACGCACCTCGATTGAGATTCCCTGACGCGCGTACCAGCGTGGCCCGCGACGCGAGAGGAATACCTTCGTAGGGTCACCGGCGACGATTCGCAGCTCGCGCTCGCCGCGCGCGGTTCGAGCCGCAAGCAGCCCCTCGAGAAAGCGCTCGGAGAGCGCGCCGTCAACCGTGAGCGTGTCGGCCTCGGGGTGCTCGTGCAGCAATGTTGAGATCTCGCTGGGCTCGGCGGTCAGCACGAGCCTGCGCTCAAGCGCGACGTGCTCACTCGGCTCATCGGCCACGGGCAGGCGCACGAGGTCGACGGCGTCGCTCGTCGTACGCGCGACCTCGCCGATATCTTCGGCGAGGATCGCGCCCGTGGCCATCACGAGTCCGTCGGCGACAGCAGGCGAGGAAGCCGCGCGGCGATCGATCGCCCCGTCGAGCAACACTTGCTCGGCTCCGAGCAGCAGCATCTCCTCGCCGACGGCGCGCAGGTCCGCCGCGGCACTCGGCCCCGCGACTTCGACGGCGCCTGGCTTTGACATGCGTGCGATCGTGACCTCGCCGAGCGGCGTACGCATGCCGGTCTTGGACAGGCGCTCATGTGCGATGCCGCTCGCGCGCAGCAGCGCGCCGGTCGTCGCGACGAGGTCGCCGGCCCGAAGCTGCACGCGTGGCTTCTCGATGCGCGCATCGATCACGTCGTGCTGCTCGCCGTCGCGGCCGATCGAGGTCACGCCGACGGGACGCCCCGCGGCAGCGTGCTCGCGCAGCAGGGCGGCGAGCGTCTCGGTCTTGCCGGTGTTCTTCGCGAGGCCGACGAGCGCGAGCATCCGCGTGCCCGCGACCAGCTCGTGCAGCGGCGCGGCTGTGGCGCTAGGCATCCGCTGCGGCTGCTGCGCTCGCGCCGTCGGCGACGCTCGCGCCGTGGCCCGTGCCGTTGCGCGCGGCCAGCTCGCGGACGATAAAGCTCGCGACGTGGTACGGATAGGTGCCCTTCGAGAAGCCCGCGTCATAGCCGAGCTCCTTCGCTAGTTCGTTTGAGACGCGAGGTCCGCCGCAGGTGAGGATGATCTGCTTGCGCCGGCCCTCGGCTTCGACCATCTCCACGAGCTCGGTCAAGTTGTTGATGTGCAGGTTCTGCTGGGTGACCGTCTGCGAGACGAGGATCGCGTCGGCGTCGAGGTCGATCGCGCGGGAGACCAGCACGCTGTTCGGGACCTGGCTGCCGAGGTTGTGGGTCTGGAACGCCTTGTAGCCCTCAAGACCATGGTGGCCGTGAAAGCCCTTGAGGTTCAGCATCGCGTCGATCCCCACGCTGTGCGTGTCGGTGCCGGTCGCTGCGCCGACCACCACGATCGGGCGCCCAATCTGGTGGCGGGCGAAGTCTTCGATCTCCTCCTCGCTCATGTACTCGATCTCGAAGCCTTCCTTGGAGAGCGAGGCGTAGTCGACGGTTTGGTTGGACTCGCCGAACATCACGAAGTAGGTGTAGCCGTCGGTCAGCTCCTGGTAGTGGACGACCTCGGGGTGCTCAAAGCCCATCTTCGCCGCCCACTCCTGGGCGGCCTTGCGCGCGGCGAGGCCGTAGGGCACCGGCAGCGTAAAGCTGAACTGGACGATCCCATCGCCGAGGTGGTCCGCGTAGGGCTTGACCTTCGCGAGGTCGACCTGTGGGCGCGCGCCTGACTCAGGCATGGGCACTCGACGCTCCGCGCATCGCCTCGACGGCGGGGTTGAAGTAGCTCTCCTGCACCTCAACGATCCCCTCGGTGCCGCGGCCCTCGTCGATCGCACGCGGCACGTCGCCGAACACGCCCTCGCCAAGCGCGGCGAACAGCCCCTGCTCGGCGATCTTTGCCAGCAGCGCGTGTGCTCCGGCGAGCACTTCTCTCGCGCGCGTCTGGATGATCCCGCCGGGCTTGAACTCGATCTCATCAGAGAGGTCGCGAGCCGCGGTGAACACGTAGTCCACGTTTTCCATCCCGATCACCCGGTCGTGGACGTGGGGGGTAAAGATCCCCTCGGTCGGCACCCCGATCGTCTGGATGCCCTGGCCCGTCGCGATCGTCACGAGGTTGAACAACGAGTCCGTGGCATGCGTGCGATACAGGTTCCCGTCCATGTGGCGGGTCGGCGGCATGTACTTGACGGGGCAGTCCGGGAACAGCTCACGCGTGAGCTGCGCCTGCGCCCACTCGTACAGCAGGCTGTTCGGAATCGGGTTGTCGATCTCGTATGCGTCGCCGAGGGCGATCTGACCGTCGGGGACGCCGGAGTCGAGCGCGAGCTGGCGGTTGATGAACTGGGAGGCCGTGACCGAGGGCGCGGCCTCGATCGCGTCGGCGGTGCGCAGGTAGTTGTCCTCGCCCGTGTTGATCGTCACGCCGAACCAACCGTTGATCATTCGCGAGACGCGCTGGTCGATTAGCCCGCGGACCGGGTTGATGTCGCGGTAGAGGATCCCGTAGAGCGCATCGTTCACCATGTTGTCAAAGCCCTCGATCGCGCCCATCGCCGCGATCTCCGGCATACACAGTCCCGAGCAGAAGCTCGACAGGCGCACGTAGCGGCCGTTCTTCTCCGACCACTCATCAAGCGCTTCGCGCATGATCCGGAAATTGGCTTGGGTAGCGAATGTGCCGCCGTAGCCCTCGGTCGTCGGGCCGTAGGGGACGTAGTCGAGCAGGCTCTGCGCCGTCGAGCGAATTACCGCGACGATGTCGCCGCCCGCCTGCGCGACCGCGAGGCCGTGGACGACATCCTCGTAGACGTTGCCCGTCGCCGTGAGTACGTAGCGCAGCGGTGGCGGGTGCTCGCCCAGGCGCTCGCGGTGCCCGTGGCGCTCCTGCGTGCGCTGGGCGATCTCGCCGACGCGTTGCTCGGTCTCGTTAGCGATCCGGGCTCGGATCGCCTCATCACTAGAAAGCGGACCCGAGCAGAGCTCGATCCCGCCCTCCTCGACAGCTTCGGCGATCGACTGCGGCGTAGCCTTCGGGTCGGCGAGTAGGGCGTTACCCAGCCAGTAGGCGATCCCCTTACCGAGCTCGCCCCGGTCGCGGACGTGGTCGACCAGCACGTTCGGCAGGGGTGCATCGAGTTCGTTCGCGCCGTCCACCCCGAGCAGGCGGGCGATCGTGCGCTCGACCGAGACCGTGGTCTTGCCCTCGATCTGCTTCGCGACTTGCGCCGCGATCTGCTCGGCGGCCTCGCGGCAGGAGGCGATCACGCCAGGGTCGAGGCCTAGCTTGCCGGGCTGGACCGCACCGTTCGCGCGGTTGCCGTTCGGGTGGCTTCCGTTCGAGCTGTTGCCGTTCGAGTAAGCCCCGCTCATTTGAGCTCCCGCACGATCGGGAAGGGGATCACCTCGCGCAGCGTGTCGCGTTCGAGCAGGATCATCACGAGGCGGTCCACGCCCATGCCCCCGCCCGCCGTGGGCGAGTAGCCGTACTCGATCGCACGCGCGTATTCCTCGTCGTTCGGGTGCGGCACGTCGGCGTCGTCGATCATCCGTCGCTTGCGCTGGTCCACGAAGCGCTGCCACTGGTCGACGGGATCATTGAGCTCGGTGTCGCCGCTGACCAGCTCGATACCGCCGATCACCGCGTCGAAATGTTCGGCCAACTCCGGGTGAACCGGGTGGCGCCGCGTGATCGGGAATGGCTCAAGCGGGAAGTCGAACACGTGTGTCGGCTGGTTGATCGTCGACTCGATTTTCTCCGAGTAAATGTCGGCGACGACCTCGGCCCACGTGGCCTCCGGGTCGACCGGATCATCGAGCAGCTCGGCTAGCTCGTCGCGCGTGGACTCCATGAAGTCGACGCCGAAGCGCTCCATGATCAGATCACGCATCGTGATCCGTCGCCAGGGCTTGGCCAGGTCGATCTCTTCTCCGTTCCGTTTGATCACCGTGCGCCCAAGCGCGCGCTGGGCGACGTCGCGGAACATTTCTTCCGTGACTGTCGCGACGTCGTTGTAGTCCGAATACGCGCACATGAACTCGATGATCGTGAACTCGGGCGAGTGCTTATGGGAGATGCCCTCGTTGCGGAACACCTTCCCCATGTCGTAGACGTTCTCCATCCCGCCCACGATGCAGCGGTTCAGGAAAAGCTCCACGGAGATCCGCAGATACAGATCGCGGTCAAGCGCGTTGTGGTGGGTCACGAACGGGCGCGAGCCCGCCCCGCCCGCGAGCGATTGCAGCGCGGGGGTTTCGATCTCCACGAAATTGCGCTCCGCGAGCCATTCGCGAATCGCGAGGACGATCTTGTTGCGCTTCACGAACAGGTCGCGGGTCTCTTGGTTCGCGATCAGGTCCAGCTCCCGGTAGCGGTAGCGCGTGCCGGTGTCGCCCAGGCCATGGTGCTTGTCGGGGGGCGGGCGCAGCGACTTCGTCAGCAGCGTGCACTCGACCGCCTCGAGCGCGAGCTGGCCACGCTGGGTCACATAGACGCAGCCGTCGACCGAAAGGATGTCGCCTACATCGAGACCAAGGATCCGGTCGTAAGTCTCCTGACCTAGCGAGTCGACGCGCAGCACGACCTGGATCGAGCCCGACAAATCGCGCACGTCAAGGAACGCGGTCTTGCCGTGGCCGCGACGCGAGATCAACCGGCCTGCGACCAGGTAGCGCATGTCCTCGTGCGCGCCGTGCTCCAGCTCGTTCGGGTCGTGTGCCGCGTGGATATCCGCGATCCGCGTGCGCTTGCCCCACAGCGTCACGGGCGGGTAGGGCTCGATCCCTTCCTCGCGCAGCCGCTCCATCTTCTTGCGTCGCTCGTCGATTTCCTGGCGCTCATCGAGCGCGACGGCGCCGTTCTCGACCGTCCCATCCTCGTCCGGATCGGCCTGCTCAAACGCTATTTCCCTCTCCCCCTCATGGTGTCCAGATGCGGACATGTCAAACGATCCTCTCAAAGCGGTTTCGCTTGTCAAGCGGTAAGCGCAGAATCTCCACATGGGCCTGCGGGCCCGAAACGTGGTCTTTCTGCCCGCCGACTAAGCCATCGGCAGCGACATGCCCGCCGGTTTTCGCTCCTCGGCGGGGGCCGGCGCGCCCGCGGGGGCGGACGGAGTCGAGCCGTTCGCGGCGCTGCCGCCAACCTGCACGAGAGGGAGTACCGGCAAGCTCAGGGGTGTCGCCGGCGTCATCGCGATCACGCCGCGTGCGACCTGGCGGATCGCCTGGGCAGCGGGGTCTTCGGGGTCCTCGACCACGAGCGGAACGCCGCCGTCGGCCTGCTCGCGCAACGGCATCGTCAGCGGCACGCGGCCCAGCATCGGGACGTCCAACTCGCTCGCCAGCTCATCGCCGCCGCCCTCGCCGAAGATCGCGAAGCGCTCTCCAGATGGCGTCGTGAAGCCCGACATGTTCTCGACCACGCCTGCGATCTCGAGGTTCACCTTCTCGGCCATCTGCGCCGCGCGGCGCGCGACCTTCTGGGCCGTCGCCTGGGGCGTCGTCACGATCAAAAACTGTGCCTGGGGCAGCAGTTGCGCGAGCGTCATCGAGACGTCGCCCGTGCCCGGCGGCAGGTCGACCAGTAGGTAGTCCAGCGCTCCCCAGTCCACGTCCTGCAGGAACTGCGTGAGCGCCTTGTGCAGCATCGGGCCACGCCACACCACCGCTGAGTCTTCCTCCACGAAGAAGCCGATCGACATCACCCTCACGCCGTGGGCCTCCAGCGGGATGATCTTGCGCTCGGGCGAGACCGGTGGGCGCGTCGCGCCAAGGCCGTACATGCGTGGAATCGAGTAGCCCCAGACGTCCGCGTCCAGGACGCCCACACGCTTGCCTTCGCCCGCCAGCGCCGCCGCGAGGTTCGCGGTCAGCGTCGACTTGCCCACGCCACCCTTGCCCGAGCCGATGCAGATCACGTTCTGCACCTGCGCCAGCGAGCCGTCCGGCAGGCCTCCGCCGCGGCCCAGCTTCTGCTGCAGCGCCGCCTTCTGCTCGTCGCTCAGCACGTCGAAATACACGTTCGTGTGCGTCACGCCCTCCAGCGCGTTCACCGCCGCGGCGACCGCCGTCTGGAAGTGGCCCTTGATCGGGCAGCCCGGGGTCGTCAGCGAGACCGTCACGTCCACCACGCCGTTCGCGCCCGCCTCGATCGAGCGGACCATGTCCAGCTCGACGATCGAGCGGCGCAGCTCGGGGTCGATCACGGCCTCTAGAGCCTCGGTGATCTGCTCGCGGGTGGGCACGGCTTCATTGTGACAAAGGTGGTTCATAAACCCTTGCCGGCCGTCTGGCGCCGCTCCGGCGAGCTCCGGAGCGGGGTTTCGTTTTTTGGTTTGCGATAGCAACTGTATGTACACGTTCGCCGCAACCCCGCCTGCAAACCCCGTGCGAACGGCACGCGTATATACGTTCGCTATCAATCAATAAAAAGGAGAACCCCAGACCAGGCCGAGACCCCCAGACCAGGCCCGCTAACCGAGCGGCCTCCACGGGGCCGCGACGCCGCGCTGCCCGTCGTTGCACGGCCGCGCCCCTCGATCCTTAAATGACTCGCGGGGCGATGGGGACCGCCCCGCGAGTCGAGGGAGGAGAGGGTGCTACTACTGCCGGCGGGATATGAGGCCGACAGACCTTCCCGATTCGCCGTTCGATCGCGGCTCCCGGTCTCTCCTTGAACCGGGTCGGGGGAAGCTCGGTGTTGCGTTCAGACCAGGCTGACGATCCGCTCCTGAACCTGGCTCGCGAAGTCCTGGCCGTTCTTGACGACGGCGTCGCGGCGCTTTTCGAGATCCGTGACCGTCTTCTCGATCTCGCGACGGCGCTGGCGTAGTTCCCGCTCGACGCGCACGCGCGCTTTGCGCACCTCGCGCTCAAGGCGGTTGCGGGCGGTCGCGCCGCGACGCTCGAAGCGACGCAGCTGGGCCTGAGCCTTGGTCGTGGACGAGTAGTTCGAGAACGTGTCGTTCACGGTCGTGACGACCTTTTCACGCGCCGTGAGGGCCGCGCCGACGGGGATCAGCAGCGCGCGCTCGGCGTAGTCGCCGAACACGCCGACCGTCTCGCGCGTCGCGGTCTGGGCCTGCTTGGCGGCCGACTCGGTCTGGTGGATCGTGCGGGTGCGGGCAGCCTTCGCGGTCGTCGCTTTCGACTGCGCTTTGCGAGCGGGTTTTTTGGCTTTGGTCGCTTTTGCGCCCGCTTTGCTGCTGCGGGGGGAAGTGGTGGTGGCGCTTGGCATCTGGAGCGAATCTCCTCTTTCTTCCTCGCCCTTGCGAGGAGGTGCGGGTTTGTTCTCCGGTGCTCGATACCCGATCGGCGAGATCGAACACCTGTTTGTAACCCGTACTTGGGAGTTTGTTACAAGAAAATCCTACCACGGGGCAAAGACCCCGTGTTGACTGGGTGTTATCGAGCGTAACCTTGTAACAAGCGGAACGTGCGTTCGGCCCTGTTCGGTTCTAACTCCCGGCTGCCATGGGCGATTTTCCCCCGAACAGGCGATCGATCCGGGCTGATCTGGCAAATCGATCCGGCTAATCTGGCCGATCGATCGTCCTGGCTAGGCGATCGAACCGCCCGGAATCGCGCCGGTTCGTTCAAGCCAGCGCTCGGGATGGGTCAGCTCATCGCCGGTCGGCAGCTGCTCGGGAGCACTCCATACACGCGCGAGTGCATGTGAGCCGCCGCGCTCGACGACCGCGTCGCAGAAGCGGCGACCGACCTCATACTGGCGGAGCTTCATCTCCAGACCGAGCAGCCGCTCAAGCACGCGCCAGGGCAGCCCGCGGGACTCGCGCCTGCGTGTCATCGCAGCTCGTAGGCGCGGCAGTGAGGGCAGGACCTCGGCGCCGATCGCGTCCATCGTGTGCTCGGCGTGACCCTCGATCAATGACATCGCGGCCTGCATCCGCTCGACCAGCGCCCAGCGCTCCTCGCCGAGCGTGAGGCGCAGCAGCTCGCCCTGTCGGGCACGGTCGACGAACTGGCGGAGCTCCGCGGGGTCGGGCACCTTGATCCGGTCTCGCCAGCTCGTCCCCGTGCCGTCGGTTGGTCCGGCATTTCGAGCTCCGTCGTCGGCGCCGTCGCCGCCATTTGGCGGGAAGCCCCCACCGAGCGAGACCTGCAGGCCATCGATCAGCTCCTGGAGCATCCCGCCGATGTGCTTACGCAGCCAGGGGGCGCCGGTGAACTGGACTGCATGGGTGATCTCGTGGATCGCGACCCACAGCACGAGCTCGTCGCGATCGACCGACAGGTTCCGCGACGCGATCGCGAGATTCGGCGCAAGCAGCAACAGGCGCGGCGGGGCAACCGGCTCCTCCTCCAGCAGCGCCAAGTCATACTGGCCGAGCACGCGCTGGGAGAGCACGCCGGTCAACGCGCCGATCTGCGCTCCCAGCAGGAAGCCCGAGGCCGAGCGAAGCGGCCCCGCGAGCGGGCCGCTGCCATCGCCCAGCCGCTCGCTGAGCCCGCCAAGCAGCGGGCGCATCGTGCGCAGGTTCGCGGCGATCCACGCCGAGCGATCAACCGCCTCGATCGGCGGCAGCTGCTCAGGAGCCGGCAGACCGCTGTAGTCACTCACCTTGCGCGCGAACTCATACGCGCGTGGTTGCACCGAAGCTGCATGGACTCCTCCGTGCGGTGGAGACCCCGCGAGTCGCTCGCCAATTCGCTGGGCTGTACGCCAATCGATCGAGTCCACACTGAGAGCGTAGCCCCGGTGCCTCAGCCGCTCGTAAGTTTCGCCCGCCTGTCTCGCTCGTCTTCCTCGCCCTGGCCCGCAACCCCGGCCATTCGTATCCTTGGCTGGTGGCCGCCTCACGAACCGCGCCGGAGCTCGCAGCCGATCTCGGCGCGGCGGGCTTCCTGCGCCGGCCCGAGGTGCGGGATGTCCTCGCGTGGGTGCGCCTGCTGGTCGACCCACAGGACTCGGCCGCGGTCGTGCGTGCGCTGGCTCGCCCTCCGATCGAGCTGCGCCAGACGCACCTCGCGCGGGTGATCCAGGTCGCGAGGCGGCGCAAGCTCGATCTCGTCGCGGGGCTGACCGCGGCGGGCGAGTCGCCGCAGGTGCCTCCCGAGGCTCGCGAACGACTAGAGCGATTCATGTCTGTGCACAGGAATGCTTCCGCCGCGTTTGAGGGAGCCGCGCCCGATAGCTTCCTGGCTGAGCTGATCGGGTTGCTGGGTACCCCCGGCCGAGCGCTGCTTTCCCCCGAGGACCTCGCGGCTCGTGAGGAAAGCCTGAGCGCGCTGCGCGAGCTGGCGGTTTCGTTCGCGAGCGGCGATCCGGAGGCGACGCCGCGTGAGCTGGCTCGCCACCTGGCGACGGTCATCCCGCGCTCCCGCGTCGCCGAGTCCTCCGAGCCCGCGGGTCAGGATCCCTCGGTCGACGCGCATTTGCAGGAGACCTTCCAGCTGCTGCGCGAGGAGCTGCTGGAGGGCGTCGCGCGCATCGGCGGGCATCTGAGCGAGCTGCGGCTGGACACCGAACTCGACGTGGCCCACGGCGTCGTCCGCTACCTGGAGTTGTTGAAGCTCGCCGCGCTCTTGCAGCGCCCCGCGGACCAGGATCTGGAGGAGGCGCTCGCTGATATCAACGGCCGCCTGCTCGCCGCGACGACGCCGACACAGCGAGAGATCTTCCAGACCTCGCCGCTGGACGAGGCGC
This sequence comes from Solirubrobacteraceae bacterium, assembly GCA_035507305.1. Taxonomy (GTDB): domain Bacteria; phylum Actinomycetota; class Thermoleophilia; order Solirubrobacterales; family Solirubrobacteraceae; genus Palsa-744. The sequence continues at coordinate 11,715 of DATJOE010000287.1, forward strand.
TGAGCGCGCGCTTGCGGGTGGGCGGGCGCGAAGAGCACTCGCTCGATCCCTTCCTGCCGCGCAAGGGTGTAGGTCTGGCGCTGTCAGCCTCGGACATCGAGACCTATCGCAGCTGCCCGCTGCGCTACAAGTTCGCCCGCGTCCTGCGGATCCCGACCGAGCAGACGCCCCAGCAGCGCTTTGGCATCGCCGTGCACCAGGTGTTGGAGCGCTTCCACTGCGGCGGCGAGCAAACGCTCGCGGAGATGCACGAGCTACTAGACGCATGCTGGCGGCGGGCGGGCTTCGGCGTGAGCGAGCAGGAGCGGGGCTACCTTGAGAAGGCGCGCGATGCGCTCACGCGCTACCACGAGCGCCTGGCCGAGCACGAGGCAGAGCCCGTCTGGTTCGAGCGCTCGTTCTCGTTTCAGATCGGCCCGCACCACCTACGCGGACGTGTCGACCGCGTCGACCGCGTCGCGGGCGGACCGGGCGACGGCGAGCTTTACGAGCTGATCGACTACAAGACTTCGCGCCCTAAGAGCGCGGAGCAGCTCGGCGACGACGTGCAGCTCTCGCTGTACGCGCTTGCCGCGCGCGAAGACTGGGGCCTTTCTTCCTCGCGGCAGGCCTACTACTACGTGCTCGATGACCTGAAGGTTCCGGTGCCGGAGGGGGCGCGGGACGAGACCAAGGTGCAAGAGCTCGTGATGGAGGTCGGCGAGGGGATCCTCGGGCAGCGTTTTGAGCCCACGCCCTCGCACGCTGCGTGCTCGATCTGCGATTACCGGATCGTGTGCCCGGTGGCGGAGAAGTGACGACCGCGCAGCCGTCGCGAAGATCGGCCTAGCCCTCGGGTCCGCGCTGGCGCAAAAAGCGCTGGAATTCGCGGGCGATCGCGTCCCCGGAGGGAACGTCCTGGGCCGAGATCTCCTCGTTGCTCTCGGCCGCCTGCTCGAGTCGTTCGACGAACGCCTGAATATCGGGATCACTCTGCACGGCGAGGCCCACCTGCCGCTCGTAGTCGGCGGCTGCGGACTCGAGCTCCGAGACGTCGACCGATACGCCGATTAGCCCTTCGACGCGGCGCACGAGCGCGAGCGCGGCCTTCGGGTTCGCGGCGGCGGCAACGTAATGCGGCACCCCTGCCCAGAGGCTCGCCGAGGGCAAGCCTGCCTGTGCGCAGGCAGCGTGCAGCACACCGACGATGCCGGTGGGCCCCTCATAGGTGGATCCCTGCATGCCAAGCCGCTCCATTAGCGCGGGGTCGGTGGCGTGGCCGGACATCGCGACGGGGCGAGTGTGCGGCACGTCGCCGAGCAGCGCGCCGAGTGAGACGACGACCTGCACGCCGAGCGCTTCGGCGAGGTCGACGATGTGCTTGGTGAAGGCGCGCCAGCGCAGCGAAGGCTCGACACCCTGCACGAGTACTAGGTCTCGAGGCGCACGCGGGGCGGGAGCCTCGAAGACCTCCACGGTCGGCCAGCTGATCTCGCGCTCGTTCTCACCGTTAAAGCGCACGTTCGGGCGGTTGGACTGGAAGTCGTAGAACTCCTCGGAGTCGATCCGCGCGAAGCGCCGGGCGTGCAGCGAGGAAGCGAGGAAGGAGACGGCGCTCGACGCCGCGTCCCCCGCGTCGTTCCAACCTTGGAACGCGCACACCATGGCCGGCGCTCGCAGGTCGTTCGGACGACGGTCCCAGATCAACGGCTGCATCCGAACCACCGTACATCATGGACCGATGCCTTCCGCCATGAGCACGCAGCGGCACGAGGCCGCGAGCGGCGGCGCGGAGGAGGGCTCGAGGACGATCGCGACGCTGCGCGATCGGGATGAGCTCGACGGTGTTTTCGCGTGTACGCGTAAGGAACGCCAGGTCTCCCGTGCGGGGACGCCGTACCTGAACGTGGAGCTAGGCGACAAGACTGGCACGATCCTCGCACGGGCGTTTAACGACGCCGACCTGCTCGCGGGTCGATTCGAGCGGGGCGAGCTGGTGCATGTCCGCGGCCGGGTCGAGCGCTATCGCGACCAACTGCAGGTGAACCTCGCAGCAATCGAGCGCGCGAGCGGTGAGCAAGCTGAGCCGGAGAGCTTCCTGCCAAAGGCCTATCGCGACCTCGACGAGCTCGAAGGTTTCCTAGAGCACCTGGCGCGCGAGGTCTACGACCCGCCGCTGAGAGGGCTGCTCGACAAACTGCTCGCGGACCGCGAGCTACGGGCGGAGCTGCGCCGCGCGCCGTGCTCGGTCCCAGGACAGCGGAGCGCGCACCACGCCTACCTCGGGGGCTTGCTTGAGCACACGGTCGGCGTAGCGACGCTGGCGCACGAGCTGTGCGCACTTCACCCGCGGCTTGATCGTGACCTGCTGCTGTGCGCGGCGGTCGTCCACGACCTGGGCAAGACGCGCGAGTTCACCTACGGCGCGGAGATCACGCGCAGCGCCGAGGGCCGGATGCTCGGCCACGTCGAGCTGGGCCTGCGCACGATTGCGCCTCAGCTGCCGGGCTCGCTGAGGCCCGAGCGTCGCCTGGCGCTTGAGCACTGTGTGCTGATGCACCACGGAGTCGAGCAGACGAGCGGGGCGCGCTTTGCGAGCGCGGAGGCGCTCGCGCTCTACCGCATAAACGCTGTAGATGCCCAGGTGAAGGGTGCATTCGAGCAGGGGTTAGGGGCGCAGTCGACCTAGGCCCGCAAGCCCGGCGCAACGGGCTTTTCGGCTTATCCGGACCCGGGTCAAGCTGAACAAGATTGCTGCCGATGTAGTAGGTATGAGCGACGTCGGCACGCCGACGGCTGAGCCGACCGCTGTGGGCTCGGCCGAGGAGACAGAGAGCAGCGCGAGGACGGAGGGCACCACAGACGCGAGTCAGCACTCGGGCCTGTACCCGCCGCGACGCACGGGTCGCTCGACCCGGATGATCGGTGAAGTGGTGGTCGATCTCGGCTTCGCGGACCGCGAGACGGTCGACGAGGCGGTGGAAACCGCGCGATCGCAAGGCCGTCCGACGGGCCTGGTGCTGGTCGAGCAGGGCGTGCTGCGCCACGACCAGCTCGCCCGTGTGGTCGCGGAGCGCTTCGGCTTGGACTACGTGGACCTCTCGGTCTACGACCTGGACATGGGCGCAGCGAACCTCTTGAACTCGGAGGCGTGCAAGCGCTACCAGTCGGTGCCGATCGGCTTTGCGGAGGACGGGACGCTGCTGTTGGCGATGGCCGACCCGACGAACGTGCTGACGATCGACGACGTCGCGATGATGACGGGCCGGCGGGTGAAGCCGGTGGCGGCGTCGGTCGAAGACCTGAACCTGCTGCTGGCGCGTCTGTCGCGGATGGACGACTCGATCGAGGACATCGTCGAGGAGGAAGTCGAGGCCGACGAGGAGCAGGACCTGCAGGTCGATGAGGCCGACCGTGACGCACCGATCATCAAGCTCGTGCACTCGATCGTCGCTCAGGCGGTCCAGCAGGGAGCCTCGGACATCCACGTGAACCCCGAAGAAGGCGACACTCGGGTGCTGTTCCGCGTCGACGGCGTGCTTGCGCCCGCGGCGACGGTGAAGCGCAAGATGGCGATGGGCGTGGTTTCGCGGATCAAGATCATGGCCGACCTGGACATCTCCGAGAAGCGCGTGCCCCAGGACGGGCGCTTTGCGCTGACGGTCGACGGGCGCCGCGTGGACATCCGCGTAGTGACGCTGCCGCTGGTCTACGGCGAGGGAGTGGTGCTGCGCATCCTCGACAAGGGCACGGTGATCCACGGCCTCGAGTCGCTGGGCATGCCGGCGCACGCGCTGGAGCAGTTCAGTTCCGCGATCAAAAAGCCGAACGGCGCGGTGCTGGTGACGGGGCCGACGGGCTCGGGCAAGTCGACGACCCTGTATGCGGCGCTGAACGAGCTGAACGACGGGGAACGGAGCATCCTCACGATCGAGGACCCGGTCGAGCAGCGGATCGCGGGGATCAAGCAGATGCAGATCGCACCGAAGGCGGGCGTGACCTTCGACGTGGGCTTGCGCTCAATGCTGCGGGCGGACCCCGACGTGATCATGGTGGGCGAGATCCGCGACCGCGAGACGGCGCACATCGCGGTGGAGGCCGCCCTCACGGGGCACCTCGTGCTGACGACGCTGCACACGCGCGACGCGCCGAGCGGGCTAGGGCGCCTGATCGATATGGGAATCGAGCCGTTCCTGGTCTCCTCGGCGGTGGACTGCATCGTGGCCCAGCGCCTGGTGCGCCTGCTCTGCAAGCACTGCAAGAAGCCGCTGAAGGTCTCGGACAGCGTGCTGGCCGAGCACGGCCTCGCGGGGGCTGAACCCTACGAGGCGGTGGGCTGCTCGCGATGCGGCGGGACCGGCTACCGCGGGCGCCTTGGTGTGTATGAGGTGATGACGGTCTCTGAGCACATCCGCGCGCTAATCCTCGAGCGGGCCTCGGTTGACGTGATGGTGACGGTCGCAGTTCGCGAAGGGATGCGGCGGCTGCGCGACGACGGGATGGACAAGGTGCGCGAAGGTCTGACCTCGATCGCTGAGGTCGAACGCATGACGACGAGCCTGCTGTAGCTCAGCCGCCGATCGGAGCGCGGCTCGGGAGTAGCAGCGAGATCCGCAGGGATCCGGAGGGAAAGGCTTCGCCGGTGAAAGAGTAGGCGGCGTAGCGCTTGCCACGATAGGTGACGATGCCGTGGTCGGGGACGCGGACGGGCCCGGGGTCAAGCGTGCCCATCACCTGCTTGCTGCCGACACGCATCAGGATCTCGGCGCCGGTGAAGAGGTGGGCGAGGCGCAGGTAGCCCGCGTCGTCCTGGATCGCGTAGGAGAAACGTCCGACGACTCGCCCGCCGCTGCGGACGGCCCCGTGAACGGGCGCGAGCACGTAGGGGCCGCCGAGGTCGTAGAGGAAGCGCTGCGCGCCGCTCGGCTCGACGGCGTAGGCGCGCACTCGGACCACGTGGATGTGTGCGGCGAAGAAGCGCACGATTGCCGCACGAATCGCGGCGGTGTCGCGCGTGGCGACGGCTCGCTGGAAGCCCGCGTCACCTTCGATGTGACGCAGGGTCGCGCGGACGTAGGGGCTGTCGGCCTCCTCGTGATAGATCCGTTCGCCAACGTGGCCGATCGTTTCACCGACGGACCGCTCCCACGAGCCGAGGCAGGACGCGCCGCTCGCGGGGGCTACGAGCAGGACGATTCGCAGATCGCCGGCTGGGAACAGCGAGCCGGGCAGCGAGTAGGCCTCGTAGGCGCGCCCGGCGATCTTGACGGACCCGTTTGCCGGCAGGTGGTCCGGGAGCTTCCCGAGCGCGAGCGTGGAGGCGATCGGGCGCGGGCTGTTCGTGCCCGTCGCGCCGCCTAGCAGCACTACATTCGCGCCGGTGATCTGCTGAGCGACCTTGAGGTAGGCCGGCGCAGCTTGGGTCGAGAGCACGAACCGCGCGTCGGTGCGGGCGATCGGGCCGGCGACCGGGGCGATTGCGGTCCCGGCGCCCGCGGCGGCGAAGACCTTGCCGGCTTTGATTACTTGCACGCGGACGATCTGACCCGCGAGCAGGGACCGCAGGGTGGCGCTGGCGGCGGGCGCATCGTTCGCGGCGACGGCTCGCGCGAGCGTGGCGGAGCTTTCGACGCGATGCACGGCCTGCCCGACGACGTTGCCGTGACTTGCCGCGTCGTAGATCCGCGCGGCGACGGTCCCGAGAGCGCTCGCGATCAGCGGGGGACAACCATGACCTCGCACGAGCCCGTTTCTGAAGCTGATGCCGCCGCCGGAGCTCGCCGGGACGGTGTGCGACGAGGTAGAGGCGGTGTGCGAGGAGCCGCAGGCACTCAGCGTCACCGCGGCGAGTGCGATCGAAGGCAGGAGGGCCTTGCGAGCAAAGTGTCTCACCCCGCGCAGCCTACGGGCGGCGCCGCGCGAAAGCGGCACCGCCCGACTGTGGAGGGCTACTTCTTCTTAGTGCTCGCCTTCTTCTTGGCGCCCTTCTTACCCTTCTTGGCAGCCTGCTTCTTCTGGTTCAGCGGCGCGGGGTTAAAGCGGTTGTACTTCGAGTAGGCATCGGCCTTGCAGCCTGTGGGCCGACCGAGGTCGTACGGCCCGGAGATCGCCTGGGTGACTTTGCCTTTTTCGAGGTAGGCGTAGACGACGGTGAGCAACGCGTCGACGCGGGGCTCGGCGCAGAGCTTAGTGCCGATCGCGAACTGGCCGGTCACGTTCTCATAGCCCCCGACGGTCCCGCCGACACAGTTGGCGGCCCAGCCGGGAAGTTCACCCGAGCACGAGAACGTGTCGGCGAGTTCCTTTTTTTCGAGGTTCGTCACAATCGGCGGGCTGGAGACGCCGGTGACCGGAATCTGTGACTGCACCTGGAATCCGGTGATGGGTCCGTTGCAGTAGAAGGTGTACTGAACCTGCTGTTCTTCGCTACCTGCTTCGGGCTGGCCCGCGGCGAGACTGCCGAGGCAGTTGTAGTTGTTGGGGTTCGATTCTTCGGCCTGACTCAGGGCCGGGACGGCGAGCGACAGGGCCCCCGCGCCCACGATCGCGGCGAGCCAAAGCCTGGCCTTTCGGTTAGTGGTTCGTGATGCGTGCAACAGAGTTCTCCGTTCCTGTTCGTGGGATATGTGGTTGTGTGACGGTTAGTGCAGGAGCTTTTCCAAGCTCTGCACAGGTGAAGAGGGGTTGAAGCCGATCGACGACTTGGCGCCGGCCTTGGCGAAAGGTGAAAGCAGCACGACCCCGGCGGGCGGCTGCGTTGCGAGCGTGGCCGAGGCAGAGCCCGCGGGAAGTTCAGCGGTCGCGGGATCGGCGACGGTGGCATAGGTAACGACGATCAAGCCGTGTTCGGTGAACGTGGTGCTTGCGGTAATCGACGCGACGGTGGCCTTCAGGAAAGCGTCGGCGAGGCCAATGCCCGGGGGCGTTCCGGGCAGGCAGGTCGTGCTGGTCGGCCCTTCGGGACAGGGCGGCTGGAGGATCGTGTGCAGGACCGGCGGCGTGCCACCGACGGTGGCACGGTGTTCGACCAACGCGGCCTCACCTGCGAACGCACTTGCACTGAGCGCGCTCCAGCTCGAGAGAAACGTTCCCTTGGGAATCAGTTCACTGGCTATGTAGGGGGCCGCGGTCGGGTTAGCGATCGCTTCGCTAAACGAGCTCCCGTTCAACTCGATCAGCCAAACGCTGGTGATCGGCGGGAGGTCGGCGGGCTTCCCACCGCCCGATTTACTCGGGGCTGGGGAGGATTTTTTTTGAGATTGAGATGGCTGCGTCGCTTCCTGTGCAGGGGGGCTCGTGGTCGTGCTCGCGGCGCGAGTCGGGCTCGCCGCGGGCGTGGCCTGCGGTTCGATTGGCGGCGGCTGCGTGCTAGTGGTGACGGGCTGCGGTGCTGTGGCGGAGTCCGAGCGGCCGGCCACGGCCGCGATCAGCGCGGGCAATTTCTGGGCGATGTTTCCGTCGCCCGCGAGTGAGGTTGCGGGCGCAGGGCCGATCGCGGCGCCGACGACGACGCCGATCGTGAGCATTGCGACCGCGAGCACGATGCTCATGCGGCGCGAGGGCAGCCGCGTGGGCGGTGCGCCCAGGCGTACTACTCGAGGGCGCTGGGCGCTCGCGTCGGACCGCTGCTGCTCGGGTTGTTCGGCGGAGTTGTCCATGTTCTGTAAAGGCCGCAACTCGGTGGGTGCGACGCGGTTAACCCGGCCATCCCCCTCAGGTTGCGGACAAACTAGCTTATCTGGATCGGATCTATCGGGATTATGGTATGTTCGCGTCCCGAGGCTGTCAACTCTTTGTCAAAACACAGAAACGGAGCAACTCCTCAAATGAACCGATTTCGCCGTCTCTCCCTCGCCTTCGCGGTGGCTGGCGTCGTGGGGGTCGCGGCGCCCGCGGCTGCCTCGGCGCTCTCGCGCATCACGATCAGCGGTGCGACCGCGTCCTATCCGATGGTCTCCCTCCTCGCGCAGAAGTACATAAAGACCCACCCGAAAAAAGTGTCGTTCAAGATCACCCAGGGCGGTGCGCAGATCGGCATTAATGACGTCGCCGCGGGGCGCGTCTCGATCGGCGACGTCTCACGCGACCCAGTCGCCGCGGACCCGCCGGGCCTGGTCTTCTACCCGGTCGCGAAGTATGGGATCTGCGTGATCACGAACAAGGCGAACCCGCTCGCGAACTTGTCCTCCGCACAGGTGTCCTCGATCTTTACGGGTAAAACCGTCAGCTGGAGCGCGGTGCCCGGCGCGACGGCAAGCGGCCCAATCGATGTGATCAGCCGTACCTCGGTCGCGGGCGTGCTCACGAACTTCCAGACGCTGTTCCTGGAAGGCAAGAAAGTCTCGACGAAAGCGGCGGAAGAACCCTCCGAGGGTCTGATGCGCGCGAAGGTCGAAGGCGACCCGCAGGCGATCGGCTTCGTGTCGAACTACCAGTCCGACAAAGGCACGGTGAACGCGGTCGGTTACAACGGTGTGGCCTGCAATCACGAAAACGTGAAAAACGGCACCTACGCGGGCACGGCTCGCTTTTATGAGGTGACGAAAGGCAAGGCGACAGGCGCTGCCTCGGCGTTCATCGGCTGGATCGAGAAATCGGCGGCCGCGGCGAAGATCATCAACACGCAGTGGCTGACGATCTGAGGATCGTCTCACCGGGGGCCTGAGGACGAAAGCGAGAATTGGTGCTGGAGCGCCTCAGGCACCCGTGGTCCGACAACCGCGCCGAGCGAACGCTCGGCGCGGTTTCTTTGCTGGTCTGCGCGCTGGTCGTGGCGATGGTCGTGTTCGTCGGCATCCACGCTTGGCCAATCTTCGAGCACAACGGTTTGTCCTGGCTGGGCTCGGGGGGCGATCTCGGCCGGCAGTTGGCAGCGATGCAGAACACGACGCAGCATCCGCCGCCCTCGGCCTACCACCTGCGCGCCTGGACGCTGATCTACGGCACGCTGCTGACGACCGCTGGCGCGGTGGTGCTCGCGCTGGCAATTTCAATCTTCTCCTCGATCTTTATCGTCGAGCTGGCGCCTGTCCGGTTGCGGCGGATCGCGATCCCGGTTATCCGCCTGCTGGCCTCGGTGCCCTCAGTGATCTACGGGCTGATCGGGATCCTCGTGCTGGTCCCGTTCGTGGGCAACGATCTGATCTCGACTGCGCAGAAGGAATCAGTTCAAAACGTGGTCGAGCTGACGGGCGCGGGCCTTTCGGTGACGGTGGTGATTCTCACGGTGATGATCACGCCGATCATGGTGGCGCTGATCTGTGAGGCGCTCGTCTCGGTGCCGAACTCCTGGCGCGAGGGCGCAGTGGCTCTCGGTGTCAACCCGGTGCGTGCGATGCTCGCGGTGACGCTGCGCGCGGCCCGACCGGCGATCGTGGCGGCGGCCGTGCTCGCGACGGCCCGCGCGCTCGGCGAGTCGATCATGATTTCGATGGTCTCGGGCTCGCGCGCGTTCTCGCCGAAGCCGATCGACGGCCTGGTGTTCTTTTTCGAGCCCCTGCGCACGCTGGCCTCGGGAATCGTGGACTACCACGAAGGGATCGGCGCTCCCGCGCTGGGCTCGGCCCTGTATGCCTGGGCGCTGCTGCTGTTGTTCTCGGCGTTCGTGCTCTCGATCGGCGGCTACCTGATCAAGCTGCCGTTGCGCAAGTACCAGGTGCGCGGATGAGGCCGAAGGGTTGGGAGGAGTCGGTAAGGCTTGAAGGCGTCGAGCGCATGCTCGGGCGCCCCCCGGCGATGCGCGGTGGGCGGGGTAAGCGTTCCTCGCCGACTACCTGGCGCTGGGTCGATCGCGTGGCCCTCGCGTTCGCGTGGGGCGCGGGCATCGGGCTGTGTCTGGTCGCAGGCGCGATCGTGGTCTACATGGCCTACCGCGGCGTCCAGTACCTGCGCCCCGAGCTCCTGGTGCAGCGTCCAGCGATCAGCACGAGTCAGAGCGGCTCGGGCGGCTTTCTGGACCCGCTGATCGGCACGGCGCTCTTGACGGTGATCGGGATCCTGCTCGCGGTGCCGCTCGCGATCGGTGGCGCGCTCTGGATCGTCGAGTACGGCCGCCCTACGTGGCTCGCGCGGATGGTCGAGTCGAGCATCGAGATGGTTGCGGGCACGCCCGACATCGTGATCGCGCTGTTCGGCCTCTCGCTGTTCCAGCTGAGCTTCATGGCGCCGTTCTCGTTCAAGGCCGAAGGCGGGGGGGTGTTCGGTAAGTCCTACATCGCTGCTGGCGCGATGATGTCGCTGATCGCGCTGCCGCCGCTGTTCACGGCGACGCGCGACGGTCTGCAGGCGGTGCCGGGGCACATGCGCGAGGCGGCGTTCGCGCTGGGCAAGACGCGGATCGCGACGATCCGTCGCGTGCTGCTGCCGAGCGTGCGCTCGAACATCGCGACGGGGATCACGCTCGGCGTGAGCCGGATCATCGGAGACACCGCGATCATCGTCCTGCTGCTGGGCGACTCGCTGCGGATCGACCCCCAAGGGGGCGTGCCGGGCCTCGGCGTACTGCGTGGCACGGGCTCGACGTTGACGAGCTACGTCTACAACAACTCGCCCGCTGGGGAAGCATCTGCGCCACAGAAGGCGTACGCCGCGGCGTTCGTGCTGCTGCTGTTCGTGCTGGCGCTGAACCTGCTCGTCGACCGGATCGGCCGGTCGCAGGCAGATGCCACGGGGCTGACCGTCGCGGGCGCGACCGTCTGAGACGTGCAGCGTTCGTCTTTACAAGAATGCAAAACCCCGCTAACCTGAGCGGTTCTATGGAGTTTGTGGTTGACAACTTCGGTGGGGAAGGTGCTCGATGACCCCAGACGAGCTGCTCCTGGACCGGCCTGAGGTCACGATGGACGGCCCTGATCATTCGCGAGCAGACGAGCCCGAGCCGCGCGCACAAGCGGTGCATGCGGCGCAGGCACAGCCGCTAAGCGCACATGCCCAGCCGCTGAACTCGCGCGCGGTCCCTCCGGTGCGCACGATCGTGCTCGACCGCGCGCCGCTGCCGGTTGCCCCTCCGCAGGAGCGCGAGGCCGTGCGCGCCGCACACTCCTCGGGCCTCGAGCGTCTACGCCTGGAGGAAGTGAGCATCGGCTACGGTCAGAAGCTCGCGGTGAAGTCGGTCTCGCTGTCGATCCATCAGGGCGAGGTGCTCGCGCTGATCGGCCCTTCGGGCTGCGGCAAGACGACGCTGCTGCGCACGCTGAACCGCCTCACGGAGCTGACCCCGAGCGCGACGCGCGCGGGGCAGGTGCTGCTCGACGGGGAGGACATCCACGAGCTGCCGGACACGACGCTGCGCTCCCGCGTGGCGATGGTCTTTCAGCAGCCGAACCCCTTCCCGATGTCGATCTTCGACAACGTCGCCTTCGCGCTGCGCGAACAGGCGCGCAAGCGCCCGCGCCGCCGCGAGCTAGAGCCGCTGGTGATCGAAGCACTGAAGCGCGCGGGCCTGTACGACGAGGTGAAGGACGATCTCGACCGTCCGGCGCTGCGCCTCTCGGGTGGGCAGCAGCAGCGTTTGTGCATCGCTCGCGCGATCGCGCCGCGGCCCGAGGTGCTGCTGATGGACGAGCCCTGCAGCGCGCTTGACCCGATCTCGACGCAGACGATCGAGAAGCTGATCGGCGAGCTGCGCCGCGATCTCGCGGTGGTGGTCGTGACGCACAACCTCGCGCAGGCCCACCGGATTGCGGACAAGGTTGCGTTTATGTACCTGGGTGATCTCGTCGAGTACGGCACGACCTCGCAGGTGTTCGACGAACCGCGCGCGACGCGCACGCGCGACTACGTGGGAGGAGCGTTCGGATGAGCCTCCCCTCTGATTGCCCGGCATGTGGCCGGGAGTCCTGAAGCGAGCGCTCGCCGTGATCGTGAGCGGAGCCGTGACCGTGACGTTCGCGGCGTGCGTGAGCACCGAGGACGAAAGCGCGAAGATCGAACGCGACGCACAGGTCGCGCGCGAACACGAACCCGGCGCGCTGAAGCTGGGCGCGACGAACCCGACAGTGCGCGTCACCGACGTGACCCTGCTGCGGGGCGCGGGGCGCGGTGCGGTCGCGATGAAGTTGACCTCCAGCTCGACGCATGCCCAGCGCAAGGTACCCGTGCTCGTGGAAGTTGAGGGCGGGGGCGGCAAGCTGCTCTACTCAAACCAACCGGGCGGCACGGACCCGAAGCTGCAGCACGTCTCGTTGCTTGGCCCGCACGAGGGCGTTTGGTGGGTCAATGACCAGGTGCTGGTGAACCAGCCGAGTAAGGGCGTGAAGGTGCGCGTGGGCACGGGCTCCGGCGGACGGACGCCCGATGCGGTAAGCGCCCGGAAGCCTCGTCTCGGCGGCGAACCCGGCGCGAACGTCGTGGACGGTGAGCTCGTGAACGAGGGCTCGCGCGCGCAACACGCAGTGCCCGTGTACGCGGTCGCTCTGCGTGGGGGCAAGGTCGTGGCCGCGGGAAGCGCGCTCGTCGCGAGCCTTGCGGGGCACAAGGGGGCCTCCGCCGGCTTCCACATCCAGCTCGTAGGCGACGCGAGCAACGCAAAGATCGAACTGAGCGCCGTGCCGGCGTCCTGAGGAGGTAGCCGACGTGAGTCTCGTACCCGTACCGTCCGAGCAGGCAGGCGCGACCTGCGCGAACTGCGGTGCCGCGCTCGTCGCCGACCAGCGCTACTGCCTTTCCTGCGGTCAGCCGGCCTCGCCGGTTCGCTTGGCATTCCTGGACGTCCTGCAAAACGACAAGGCGGCCGGGGCACCACCGACGCTCGAGCTGACCCCCGCGGGTTATGCGCCGTACGGCGACCCCGGCGGCGCAAACGGCTGGCTGCGACGGAACACGGGCTTGCTCGCGCTGTTGGGGGTCCTGGTGCTCTGCCTGATCGCGGGCCTGCTCGTCGGCCACTGGGTTAGCCAGGGCAACAAGACGCCCGCGAAGCAGGTCTTCGAAGTGAAGGGGATTACCCAGGCCGCGGCTGCGCCTGTGGCCGCGGGCCCCACGACGAGCACGCCGACGACGAGCAGCACGCCCGCCACGACGAACGGCAAGGAATCGAAGCAGGAAGCGAAGGAAACCGCCGAAGCCAAGCGCGCCGAAGAACACGAAACCGCCGCCGAAAAAGCCCCGCCTCCGGCACCGAAAAAAGTCGCCCCGACGAAGATCAAAAAGCTGACGAACTCCAGCGGGGCGCAGCACCAGAAAGAAATCAACGAACTCGGCGCGACGCCGATCGAAACGGGATGAGCGAGGGAGCGGTAGTGCCGATCGACGGCGTCCTCGGCGCGCGCGCCGCGCTCGACGGCTCGCTCGCCGAGCTACGCAACCGTCGCTACGAGCTGGCCGAGCGGGTCGCGGAGCTGACCTGGGACCTAGGCGGTCTGACGTATGAGATGGCGATCCGCGATCACTACCGGCTCGACGTGCTCGCGCGCCGCGCGGCCGAGCTTCAGCAGGCCGACGCGCAACTCGCGGAGGTGCAGCGCCTGCTGGCGAGCACCGAGGCGGGCGTGCACGGGCAGTGTCGCTCGTGCGGCGCGGTGCACAGCCGCGGCGCGTCTTTCTGCTGGCACTGTGGGGCGGGGCTGCTCGAGGAGGCTCGCCCGAGCGTCATCGAGGACGGGGCCGAGGTAACGGACGCGGCCGGCGACGCGCAGCCGGCTACGTAGTCGCGTCTGCTGGCAACTGACGCGAGCGCTCGGCGGATCGCATAGCTTGTCCGAGTGCCTTCCCACCCCGAGCGCACCGGGCGCCGCCCCGCGTTGCTCCTCGCTGGGCTGCTCCTGCTTGTGGGGCTCGCCGCTGGCGCAGCCCGAGCCTCGGGCGGGACGGCCTCGAAGGCCCACGCCGCCGCGCAGGGGCCGCAGGAAGCGGGATGCCCGATCTTCCCAGCGAGCAACTCGCTGAATCAGGACATCTCGCACGCCCCTGTCGACCCCCGCTCGGCGCAGTACATCTCCTCAATTGGGCAGGGCGGGCACTTGCACCCCTCGTTCTCATCTACGCCCGGGTACGGCATGCCGTACCTGATCGTGGGCCCGAGCCAGCCGAAGTTGCCCGTCCACTTCTTCCTCTCAGCACGCTCTTCGGAGCCGGGCCCGTATCCGATCCCGCTGAGCGCGCCGATCCAGGGCGAAAGGTCTGGGGGAAGCGTCGACCCGGGGGACAACCACGTGCTCGTGCTCCAGTCGGGCGCGTGCAAGCTGTATGAGCTCTACAAAGCGCGCCGCGCGGGCGGGGGCTGGGAAGCGGGATCGGGCGCGGTTTTCGACCTGCGCAGCAACAAGTTGCGACCCGACGGATGGACCTCCGCCGACGCGGCGGGCCTACCGATTTTCCCACTGCTCGCGCGCTATCCCGAAGCTCGCGCGGGAGCTATCAAGCACGCGCTACGCGTGACGGTCCCGCGAACGCAAGCGGGCTTCGTCCATCCCGCGACGCACTTCTCTTCCTCATCCACGGATCCCAGCCTGCCGCCGATGGGCGAGCGGCTGCGGCTGAAGGCGAGCTTCGACCTCTCCCCTTACCACGGCCAGGCGCTGATCGTGCTGCGGGCGCTCAAGCGCTACGGGCTGATGTCGCGGACGAAGGAGATGCCTGGGACGTCTGGGGTACGCACGACGCTGGTTGGAGCGACCGCGACCTCAAGCAGATCGAATCGGTTCCGGGCTCGGCCTTCGAGGCCGTGAGCACGGGGCCGATCATCCACGCCTCCCATCGGGGGCGGCGCTTCTAGCCGACCTCGTCGGATCGTCCAACCCACCGCGCGCCCGCCGCTCGGGCCCGTAGCGTGCATGCGATGAGACGAGCTTCGGGCAAGACGGTCCTGGCCGCGACGCTCTCCGCGCTCCTCTTTGCGGCGCTCGCTGGACTCGCACCTGCACATACAGGCCCCCGGCATAACCGCCTTCGCGCCGCGGGCCCGCATGAGTACCACTGCCCGCTCTTTCCAGCGAGCAACGCGCTCAACCGGGACATCTCTCACGCTCCGGTCGACCCCAACTCCACGGCCTACATCAACTCGATCGGGTCAAGCCTGCATCTGCACGCAGACTTCGGCACGAACCCCGCCTACGGCATCCCCTATGCGGTCGTAAGCCCGCGCCAGCCCAAGGCGCCGATTCACTTCACGGAATACGGATCGGAATCGGAGCCGGGCCCGTACCCGATTCCCCCGACCGCGCCCGTGGAGGGAGCAGGCGAAGAAGGCGACCGCCACGTCCTGGTCCTGCAGGAAGGCAGCTGCCGTCTGTATGAGCTCTACTCGGCGGCGCGCGTGAGTGGCGGCTGGGACGCGGGCTCGGGGGCCGTGTTCGACCTGCACAGCAACAAGCTGCGCCCCGAAGGCTGGACCTCGGCCGACGCGGCGGGGCTGCCGATCTTTCCGCTGCTAGCCCGCTGGCCCGAGGTGCGCGCCGGGCGCATCGACCACGCCCTGCGGGTCACGGTTCCCCGTACGCAGGCGGGCTATATCCATCCCGCCACGCACCTGGCCTCCTCAAGCGAGGATCCGAGTCTCCCGCCAATGGGACTGCGCCTTCGGCTGAAGGCGGGCTTCAGCCTTGCGCCCTACCGCGGCCAAGCACTCGTGATCCTGCGTGCGCTGAAGCGCTACGGGCTGATCGTCGCGGACAATGGCTCCTCTTGGTACATCACCGGCGCGCCTGATCCCGACTGGAACGACGAAGACCTCGACCAGTTGAAGACCGTGCCGGGGTCGGCGTTCGAGGCCGTGGCAAGCGGGCCTATCCTGCATCGGCGCTGAGCGTAGGGCGCTAAGCGCGTCGGCCACAGTGCACCAGCCGCGCGGCGGTGTGTAGGCGGCACCGTCGCGCTAGATGTCGCTACTGATGCTGGTGCTCGACCGGCTGCGCGGGCGGAGCGGCTGGTGCAGCAGCGGGCTGCTGCGGCGGCGCGGTCTGCGCGGGCTGCTGAGGCTGCGCCTGCGCCGGAGGCAGCGAGCTGTGCTGCTGAGAGCCGGAGGCGCCCGTCACGGAGTCCTTGAACTCGCGCATCCCGCTGCCGAGCGAGCGGCCGATCTCGGGCAAGCGCTTCGCGCCGAAGACCAGCAACAGGATCACGACGAGAAACGCGATGTGCAGTGGGTTGTCAAGGCCCATGTGCGCTTCCTAGCTTAGAGCATCGACTGGGCGCCCGAGACAATCCCCTGGACGGCTCGGCCGACGCTAGGCGCTGGGGCGAAGCGCGCGGCGCACGAACTGCGCCGCGACGATCACCATCAGCGCGGCGAAGCCGTCACGCAGGAACCTGCCCGAAAGGGCGTTCGCGAGCGCGACCCCGCCCGCGGCGCCCGCAACCGAGAGCAGCCCGAGTAGCAGCGCATCACGGCGGCGCACGTTGCCGTAGCGGTCCTGGGTATAGGTGCCGACGATCGCCACGGGCACGATCGCCAGCAGCGATGTCGCCTCGGCCTGGTGCTGACCGAGCCCCAGGAAGATGACTAGGCCTGGTACGAACAGAACGCCGCCGCCGACGCCGAGCAGCCCTGCGATCACACCGCCCGCGAGGCCGATCGCAATTGCGCCGCTCATCGCAGCACCAGCTCGACCGCGCTCCCGATGAGCACGAGCGCGAACAGGAGCGAGATCGCCCGATTGTGTACGCGCTGTTGAAGCCAGGTGCCAAACAGGACGCCCGCGATCGCCGGCACGCCCACGAGCAACGCGTCGCGCACATTCACGTTGCCGTACAGCCCCTGAGTCCCGGCGGCAAACGCCGCGATGCAGACGATCGCAGCGAGCGATGTCGCGGTCGCCGCTCGCTCCTGGTAGCCAAGCCAGAGCACGAGCAGCGGCACGATCACGCTGCCTCCCCCGACCCCGAACAGACCGCTGAAGGCGCCCGCAGCGGTGCCGATCACCATCAGCTTCAACGTGCGGCCCGGCGACCGCTCGGCGGGGTTCTCAGCAAACACGCTTGCGAGCTGAGTGGTCAGCCACGATGCGCGGCATACTAGACCTCGTGTCCCCCGCCGCGACGCTCGTGGAGGCGCTCGCGCCGCTGCGCTCCGATCCCGACAACGGAGCCGTGCTGTTCGACATCGACGGCACGCTCGCGCCGATCGTGCGACACGCGGCTGACGCCCACGTCCCGGAGGCGACGCGGACGCTGCTGATCGAGATCGCCAAGCGCTACCGAGTCGCGGGCTGCGTGAGCGGTCGTCGTGCCACGACCGCCCGGCAGATCGTCGCGATCGGAACGCTCGCCTACGTTGGCAACCATGGTGGCGAGCTGCTGCGCCCGGGGGCCACGCGTCCCGAGGTCGACCCCGAGCTGGCGGCGTGGACCGCGCGGGTACGCGCGTTCGCGGCGCGCGCACTGACCGCTGAGGTCGAGCGGCTGCGCGTGCGCAGCGAGGACAAGGAGGCGATCGCGGCCTTTCACTGGCGCGGCGCTCCCGACGAGCAGGCGGCGGAGGCGGCGGTGCGAGAAATCGCTGCGGCGGCCGAACGCGAGGGGTTCGTCGTGCATTGGGGGCGCAAGGTGCTCGAGGTGCGCCCGCCGGTCGCGCTCGATAAGGGGATCGGCATCGCGATGCTACTGCGCGATACGCCTGCGACCTCGGCCCTCTATGCGGGCGATGACACGACCGACCTCGACGCCTTCCGCGGGCTGCGCGAGCAGGTACAGAGCGGCCCACTGGATTACGCGTTGTGCGTGGCGGTCGACTCCGACGAAGCGCCTCCCGAGCTCGCCCGCGAAGCGGACCTCGTGCTCGATGGGACCCAGGGCGTGCGCGAACTGCTCGAGGCGTTGCTGTAGTACGAGGGTGCGCTTCGTCGACTTCTTGAGGAGCACGGTGATGCTGAGCGCAGGGGCTGCGACCGCGCTCGCGCTTGTGACCGTGCTCGCCGCGGCGAGCAACTCCGAAAAAGCCGTTCTGGTCGTGGCGGTGGGATGGTGGATCGTCGCGGCGTTGGCTGGTCTGCGTCTCGGCAGGCGGGCCGAAGCCAACCCGCCGATCGCCCGCTTGCTCGCGGACGCGAAAGCGAGTAGCGCCCTGCCCGAGCATCACCCGAGCGCGATCCTGCTGAACAGGCTTTGGCCGTTGCTGCTGTTCACGCTAATTGCCGGAGGGCTCGCCTTCCTCGCTCCGCAGATCCCCGGCATCGCGGCGGGCTTCGCGATCATCTGGGCGCTCGCCTGGCGACGCCAGGACGCGGCGGTTGCCGCGATCGAGGAGCGCGACGGCGCGTTCTTCTACATCCTGCGTACCTCGCCACTGCGTCCGATGGCGCTCGAGCGCACTCCTGGCTTCAAGGCGCTGCGCCCCGAGCGCAGCAACGGCGCCGTCGGCTGA
This sequence comes from Solirubrobacteraceae bacterium, assembly GCA_035507305.1. Classification (GTDB taxonomy): domain Bacteria; phylum Actinomycetota; class Thermoleophilia; order Solirubrobacterales; family Solirubrobacteraceae; genus Palsa-744. The sequence continues at coordinate 29,992 of DATJOE010000287.1, forward strand.
CCCGATGCGCCGAGCGCAGACGATCGACGTGCTGCTCGTTTCGCTTGGCTCGACCGAGGGGCTGCGCCGCGCCGACGACGAGCTGCACGACGCGCTAAATCGCGCTGGCGCGCGGGTCGCGGTCGTGCGGGCGCATCCCGTCGAGCCCGTGCCTACGATGATGCTCACCGATCTGCGCTGGGCGCGCGCGGCGCGCGATGTCCTCAATGGGCTGATCGAGCAGCAGCGGGAGATGCCTCCGCGTTCGATCCTCTATTCCACGACCACGGCCGCGCTACTGTGCAAGCGCCCTGGGGCGATCCGCTTCGATGCGACCGCCGCGGGCAATCGCCCGGGCCGGCACGGCCTGTGGCAGCGCCCGCTCGAGCGCCGTCGCTTGCGCCAGGCGCCCCTACTGCTGCCCTGGAGCGAGGGGGCCCTCGCTGAGGCGCCGGGCATCGTCGCTCGTGAGGATCGAACGTTGGTCCTCCCGGTGCCGGTCGAGCCCTCGGGCCCCATCGCCGCCGAGCGCGACGTCGCGGCGGTTGCGTACACGGCGAACCCCGCGAAGAAGGGCCTGGACCGCGTGCTCGCCGCTTGGCGGCAGGTGCGCGAGCAGGATGGGGGGGATGGAGAGCTGCTGCTCGCGGGCGCTTCGGCCGAGCAGCTTCGCCACGCGGGCCTCGCCATCGAGCAGGAAGGGGTGCGCGTGCTCGGATCGCTGCCCGCCGCCGAGTTTCGCGGGCTGCTGCGTCGCGCGCGAACGTTCGTCTGCGCCCCGCGTCGCGAGGACTACGGCATCGTGCAGCTGGAGGCGCTCGCTGATGGCTGCCTGCTGGTGACGACGCCTTCCCCCGGGCCGTACGTCGCGCTGCCGGTCGCCCGCGAGCTCGACGCTCGGTTCGTGGGCGAGGATTTGGTCGCGGGGCTTCGCGCCGCGCTGTC
>DATJOE010000288.1:0-4664 GCA_035507305.1 Solirubrobacteraceae bacterium
GGCTTCGACGAAGCCCTGCTCGCCCGGGTCGCGGCGGTTCCCGGGGTGCAGGTGGTGGCCCCGGTGCTGGAACAGGACGCGAACATCGTGGGGCCCACGGGAGAACGCTCGGTCGATCTCGTGGGGACCGACCCGCGGCTCGCGCGGCTGGGCGGCAGCATCGCGCGACACATCAACGGCCTTCAGCTGAGCGGGGCACGCGTGTTCACGGTGCCCGCCTCGATCGCCCAGAGCATCGGCGTCAATTCAATCCAATCGGTCGCCGTGGGGATCGGCTCGAATCAGGGCCGGGCACTGCTGGTGCCGCAGTTGCTCGCGGGCGGAACCGGCTCGCTGGGTCAGAGCCCGATCGCCCTCGCCCCCCTGCGCATGGTGCAGGCGCTTGCGGGCCTGCCCAAACGGCTGACGAGCATCTACGTGCGCTCGCCGCCAGAGCTCGATCGATCGGTGCGCTCGGCGCTTCGCCGGATCGCGGCGGGGCGGCTGAACGTCGGCCCGGCCGACACGACCACGCAGCTGTTTCGGCGCGCTGCGGGGCCCGTCGACCAGTCGACGGGCCTGTTCTCGGCGCTGAGCGCGCTCGTGGGCTTCCTGTTCGCCTTCAACGCCCTGATGCTCACGCTGCCGCAGCGCAGGAGCCTGATCGAGGATCTCCGCCTGGATGGGTACACGCGCGGGATGATCGTGCAGGTGCTGTCGCTCGACGCGCTGGTGCTCGGGGTGGTCGCCTCGGCGGTCGGGCTGCTGCTCGGCGAGCTGCTCTCGGTCGCGCTGTTCAGCTCCAGCCCGGGTTACCTCTCCTTCGCGTTCCCGGTCGGGGCGGAACGCGTCGTCACGTGGCACAGCGTGGCGTTCGCGGTGCTCGGCGGCATGATCGCCGCCGGCACGGGCGTGCTCGTTCCGTTGCAGGCCGCGATCACGGAGCGTCCGTCGCGGCCGATGCAGAAACGGCTCTCCGCGCGCCGGCGGGCTTACCTGTTGCTGCCCGTGGCGGCGGTCTTCCTCGCGGGCACGACGATCATCCTGGTCGAGGCGCCGCAGGCCGCGATCGTCGGCGTCGTCAGCCTGACGGCTGCGCTGCTGCTCTGTCTGCCCGCCTTGCTCGATCTCGCGGTGCGCGGAGGAGAACGGCTCGAGCGGCGACTCGCCGGAGCGGCGGCGTACCTGGCGCTGATCGAGTTGCGCTCACGCACGCATCGTGCACGCTCGCTGGCGATCGCGGCGACGGGAGCGATCGCGGTCTTCGGCAGCGTCTCGATCCAGGGTGCGCGGGGAAACCTGCAGCGCGGGCTGGAGGCCTCCACGCGCGGAACCGACTCGCACGCGGACCTCTGGGTGCTGCCGCGGGGCAGCGTGGACGCCCTGGTCACGACCCCCTTCCACGACCGCGACGGCGCGCGGCTCGCGCGGCTACCGGGAGTGCGGTCGCTCAAGCTCTACCGGGGCAGCTTTCTGGACTGGGGCACACGTCGCGTCTGGGTGCTGGCGCAACCGCAGTCGGACCTACGCGCGATCTCGGCGATCCAGCTCGCCGAGGGCGGGCTGGCAGATGCGAACGCGCGCCTGCACGCGGGTGGCTGGGTCGTTCTCTCGCAAGCCGTCGCGGCGGAACACCATCTGCGGATCGGCGAGGCCTTCACGTTGCCGACGACGGTCCCGACGCGCTTCCGCGTCGCGGCGCTGAGCACGAATCTGGGCTGGCCCCCGGGCGCGCTGATCATGAACGCCAGCGACTACGCGAATGCATGGGGCAGCGAAGATCCGAGCGCCTATCAACTCGAGCTGGCCCCGGGCGCCTCGCTCGCGACGGTCAAACGGGCCGCCGAAGGCGTCGTCGCCGGATCGGGGATGCGAGTGGAAACCGCCGACCAGCGCGAGCACCTGCACTACGCGCAGGCGGCGCAGGGGCTCTCGCGCCTGACGCAGATCCGAACCCTCGTCGTGATCGCGGCGGTGCTCGCGATGGCGGCCGCGATGGGGGCGATGATCTGGCAGCGACGCGTCCGCCTGGCGGACATGAAGGTCGACGGCTTCAGCAGGGGCGTGTTGTGGCGGGCACTGCTGTGGGAGAGCGCGATCCTGCTCGGGACCGGTTGTGCGATCGGCGCGGTCTTTGGCCTGTACGGACAGCTCCTGCTAACGCGGGCGCTCTCGGTGGTCACGGGCTTTCCCGTGGTCGAATCGACCCCGCTGGGAGCCGCGGTGGGGAGCTTCGCCTTGATCGCCGCCGTGGCGGTGCTGATCGCGGCTGCGCCCGGCTATGCAGCGGCCCGAGTGCGTCCAACAGTCGGGATGCCGGAGTGATGGCGGTGGACAAAAAGACGACCGATGCGGTCCCTACTATCCGGGAAAATTCCGATCGATGGATAGATGCCCAACCCGCTCCCACTCTCTCCGAGGCAGGTCTGGGTCCTGTTGTCAGCTGCCGCAAGGCAGCTGCTCTGGGGCCTGAGGGCTGTGTCGTGCGAGATGAAGGTGTGGCACGTCCGCGCGCTGATGATCCCCGATGCCCCGATTCGCGAAGACGCGCTGGAGTCGATCGAACGCAAGCGTGAGAACGCCGACGGCGCGGCGCTGTTCTCGATCCTGCCGAGGCGCCGCGACCCGAATCTGCTGCGCCTGCTGGTCGCCTACCAGATGATCTGGGATTTCCTGGACAGCGTCAGCGAGCGGGGGGCATGCGAAGGGACCGAGAACGGCCATCAGCTGCACAAGGCGCTGGTCGAGGCGCTCGACCCGTCGGTGCCGATCTCGGACTACTACCGGTTTCATCCCTGGCGCCAGGACGGCGGGTATCTGCGCAAACTGGTGGAAACCTGCCGCGAGTGCTGCGCGGCGCTTCCCTCCTACGGCCGCGTGCGTCCGCTGGTCGTGCGAGAAGCGCGGCGAGCACAGGTCCAGGCGATCAACCACGACATCGATCCCGCTGAGCGGGACGGGGCCCTCAAGCGCTGGGTGGCGGACGAGTTCGCGGACGAGCGGCGCGTGAGCTGGTTCGAGCTGAGCAGCGCGGCGAGCGCTTCGCTCGCGGTGCACGCGTTTCTCGCGCTGGCGGCACAGCCCTCGTGCACTGAGGAGGACGTGCGGCAGGCCTGCGCTGCGTACTTCCCCTGGATCTCGGGAGCGGCGACGATGCTGGACAGCTACGTCGACCAGTTGGAAGACGAGCAGGAGGGTAATCACCGTTATGTGTCCCACTACGAGAGCGACGCGCTCGCGCACGAGCGCCTGAGGCTGCTGGTGACGCGCTCGGTCACTGAGGCGCGGCGCCTGCGCGACGGGCACCGCCACGCCCTGATCGCGGCGTGCATGGTGGCGATGTACCTGTCGAAGGACAGCGCGAGGACGCCACGGCTGCGCGAAGGGTCGGCCAGCTTCATCCGCGCGGGCGGTTCGCTGACGAGATTGCTCCTGCCGATTCTGAGGGTGTGGCGAATCGCCGTCGCGCAACGAGCCTGATGCATCGAAATATCCGCATATTGCAAGAACTAGTCAGAACTGAATATTCAGAACATTCTTGGCGTCCGTCCTTGCGGGCGCCATAGTGAGCCCACGCGATGATGGACGAGAACGGAACCGGGGTATTGCCGGCCAGGAGAGAGAAGCCACGCCGTTCGCGGCGGGCTAAGTCGGGTGCCTCGGATACCTCGTCCAAAGCCGCGTCGTCTCGCCAGTGGCAGCGAGCCGGACGCCCGACACGGCGTTCGGCTCGCACCGATGCCGAGCCAGGAGGGGACGCCGTGCTGATCGAGCTGTCGAAGTCGCAGGTCGACCAAGTGGTCCGCAGCGCGGGTCAGGGCGGCACGCTGTCGGTACTGCTGTCGGCGGTCAGGGACCCGGAGTGGCCTCTGTCGCTGGACTCGGAGGAGTGGGCCTATCCGGCCCAGATGGATGACCGCCGCCTGTCTCGTTCGCTGCTTTCAGGGCTGCTCGTGCTTTCGTGCTTCCCCACCGATGGTGGATACCTGGGGATCGCCGAACTCGCGCGCATGCTCGACATGAACACGAGCACCACCCACCGCTATGTCACGACGCTTCTGGCGGTCGGGCTGCTGGAGCGTAACCCCGGCACCCGCAAGTACCGCCTCATTGCGCAATAGCTCGGCCTGGGCGACGCTGCCCACGCTGCCGCGCCGCGAGTCCCGCGAGTGCCGTTGCCGGCATCACGGGGCCGCTAGAGCTTGCTCTTCAGGTGCCCGGCGATTCGGCGCACGGCGTCGAGGTCGAGCTCGGCGCTGAACTGAAACGGGACCGGAAGCGTCTTCACCCCGCGCCGCCGCAGGCGCGCGAGCTGGTTGTGCTGGGAGCGGGCTCGTCCTGAGACGGCGCGCGCGGCCGCGAGCGCAGCGCCGATCGCCTCCCGCTCCGGATCGCCGTTGCCACCGCCACCGCGGGGCGCACCCGTACCGGTCGAGCCGCCCTGGCCTGCATCGGGCACGAGCGCTGCGAGCTTCCCCAGCTCCTCGGCGTTGAAGCGCTGCGGCAGCACGCCGTTGACGATCACGGCGCGAAGCTCGCGTTCGAGCTGCTCGTCCAGGCGCTGCTGGAGCTCGAGCGTCTCGGTGACGGCCAGGTCGCTGGCGTGGGCGACGGCCAGATAGTCGCAGCGCGACTGGTCCTGAAGCAGCTCCTGTAGCCGCTGGGCCTGGCCGGCGATCGGGCCG
>DATJOE010000289.1:0-14734 GCA_035507305.1 Solirubrobacteraceae bacterium
TCCGCCGCCTCGCCGTCGCCCGTCACCTGCGCCAGCGCCAGCGTGCTCAGCAGCAGCGCGCCGATGTACACCGGCGCCAGCGAGAACGTCAGCGTCGTCGAGAGAGCGAACGAGATCAGCACCAGCAGCGGGAACAAGAACGCCGCGATCTGCGCCACCGAGTTCTTCACCACCGAGATCGCCAGGTCCGCCCGGCGCTTGTATGCCAGCACCAGCCCCGCCGCGTTCTCCACCGCGTTCCCCGCGATCGCCACGATCACCAGGCCCGCGAACGCCTGCGAGACGTGCAGCTCCCCGATCGCCGGCTGCAGCCCGTTGATGAACCAGTCCGACACAAACGCCGAGGCCACGCCGCCGAGCGAGAGCAGCGCGATCGTCAGCGCTAGCGGCATGCGCGCCCGAGCAGCGCCCGCGCCCTCCTGTGCCGCCGGCGCCGCGTCCGAGCGCAGGTACGGCACCACCCACGAGACGTAGACCACCAGCAGGCAAACCGCTCCGATCGCCGAGATCGCCTTCACGTGATGGCTCGCCGGGTCATGCGCCGCCAGCGAAAGACCCAGCAGCACGATGATGAACACCGCCAGGAGCAACAGCGTCGCCGTGTCGCGCGGGAGACGCTTCGAGAAGCGCATCACCCCCTCGCCCGAGCGGCGCGCCCCCACCACGATCACCAAGCCCAGCACCAGCAGCGCGTTCGCCAGTACCGAGCCCACCAGCGCCGTCTGCGCCACCACCAGCTCGCCCTTCTGCAGCGCGAAGATCACCACGAACAACTCCGGCAGGTTGCCCAGCGTCGACTGCAGGAAGCCCGTCAACGCCGGACCGAAGCGCTCGCCCAGTTGCTCCGTCGCAAACGACACCACCCACGCCAGGCCCGCCAGCGCCAGCGTCGCCAATAGGAAGCGCGGTATCGCCGCCCATGACCCGTAGTTCGCCACGCCAGCCAGCGCAGAGAGCAGTGCGATCGCGAGCAGCGCCAGGCGCTCTGAGCGAGTCAATGCCGACAAGTCGTCGCGAGCTTAGCCTTCGCGCTCATCGCTCGTGCAGCCACGCGGCCATATAGCGGCCGTGAGGCCGCCTCATCAAACTTCAAATCTGCAGATGCCGCTCGCTAGTGGCTCTCGAGCACGCGATCGATCAGGCCGTACTCCTTCGCCTGATCCGCCGTGAAGAAGCGGTCGCGCTCCATGTCCGCGCGCACCTCCTCCTTCGGCTTGTCCGTGTGCTCCGCGTAGATCCCGTCGATTCGCTCGCGGATGTTCAGGATCTCTCGCGCGTGGATCTCGATGTCCGTCGACTGGCCCTGGAAGCCCGCCGAGGGCTGGTGGATCAGGATCCGGCTGTTCGGCAGCGCCGCCCGCTTGCCTTTCGTCCCCCCCGCCAGCAGCAGCGAGCCCATCGACATCGCCACGCCCACGCACATCGTCGCCACGTCCGGCTTGATGAAGTTCATCGTGTCGTAGATCGCCAGGCCCGAGTAGATGCTCCCGCCCGGCGAGTTGATGTACATCGAGATGTCCTTCTCCGGGTCCTGGCTCTCCAGGTGCAGCAGCTGTGCCACCACCAGGTTTGCGATCTGGTCGTCGATCGGCGTCCCCAGAAAGATGATCCGCTCATTCAGCAGACGCGAGTAGATGTCGAACTCGCGCTCTCCGCGCGCCGTGCGCTCGACGACCATCGGGATCAGTGGCATGCGCGCACCCTAGCGTCAGTGCGTGCGGAACCGTAGCCGGGCGCGCTCGCCGGGCGCGCTGGCCGGGCGCGCTAGCCCGGGCGTGCCGAGGAACGCTGCCGTCCACGGCGAAGCGTTCTCTGGCCTTTCGCGCGTCGAAATCTTCGGTGGCCGCATATCCGAGTGGCTCACCGTGTTCTCCCGGGTAATCAGCCTCACGACCATGACTAAGCGCATGCCCTCATCACTCCCCTTCCACCTCCGGCCACTTCCCCTGCTCGCCGCGCTCGACCTGCTCGTCCTCGCGCTCGTCGGCGTGCTCGCCCACTCCGCCCTCGCCATGACCAGCCACGCCGGCTGGCCCCCCGACCAGCACCTCGTCATGGATCGTGGCCCCGCCGGGCGGGCCAACACGCTCACCGGAATCTCCGGCAAGCACAACTACCTGCTCGGCGGCTACGGCGACGACACCATCATCGGCGGCGACTCCGGCGATGTCATTTGGGGTGACTACCACCCCTCCGGCTGGCCCGACCATCAGACCGCCACGATTCATGCCGGGAACGGTCCCAACATCATCTACGCCAACGACACCGTCAACTACGTCTGGACCGGCACCAACCCCGCCACCGTCGTCCACGCCCACTCCGGCTCCGGCGTCATCCACTGCGAAAGCCCACGCATCATCGTCTTTACGAGCCACCGCGCCAAACCGCACTACAAGCTCGACGGTTGTCGGCGGATCAGCTTCTACTCCGTCGGGTACTGACGCCACTCACCGCTTGCCCGGAGCCTTGCTCCGCGGGGGAGATTGGTCGGGGGTCCTCCCTTTTGGGTTGCGATAGCAAACGTATATACGCCCCGTGCGCCGCCGCGCTCAGAGGTTGACCGACCTCATCACTGCCTCTGGGTAGCGATCCCCCGCCGCCAGTGGGAGCGCCTGCGCGATCAGCTCCGCCTCCTGCTCGCTCAGCTTCACCTCCGCCGCCGCGAGGTTCTCTTCCAGGTAGGTCACCCGCTTCGTGCCCGGGATCGGCACTACGTGCTCGCCTTGGCTCAGCACCCACGCCAGCGCCAGTTGTCCCGGCGTGATCCCCCGCTCTGAGGCCAGCTCTCGAATGCGCGCCGCTAGCAAGAGATTCTGCTGCAGATTCTCGCCCGTGAAGCGCGGGCCGTGGCGACGGTAGTCGCCCTCCTCCAGCTCCTGCTCCGAGGTGAAACGTCCCGAGAGAAAGCCACGGCCCAACGGCGAGTACGCCACCAGCGCGATCCCCAGCTCCTTCAGCGTCGGCAAGATCTCCGCCTCCACGTCGCGCGTCCACAGCGAGTGCTCCGTCTGCACCGCCGCGATCGGATGTACCGCGTGCGCCCGGCGAATCGTCTGCGCGCTCGCCTCCGAGAGGCCCAGCCAGCGGACCTTGCCCTGCTCGACCAGTTCTGCCATCGCCCCCACCGTCTCCTCGATCGGCGTCTTCGGGTCTACGCGGTGCTGGTAGTAGAGGTCGATGTAGTCCGTGTCCAAGCGCCTCAGCGACGCCTCGCACGCTTCGCGCACGTACCGCGGGCTGCCGTCGATCACCCGGTCGATCAAATTGTCCGGGCTCACCAGCTTGATCCCGAACTTGCTCGCCAGGAATACCTCCTCGCGATGGGGCGCGATCGCGCTGCCCACCAGTTCCTCGTTCGTGAACGGCCCGTACATGTCTGAGGTGTCCAGGAAGTTGCAGCCCAGCTCCAGCGCGCGGGCGATCGTCGCGCGCGCCTCGCCCTCATCCGCCGTGCCATAGAACGCCGACATCCCCATGCAGCCCAGGCCGATCTCCGAGACCGCCGGGCCATTCGGGCCGAGCGTGCGGGTCTTCACTTCGTGCGCTCCTTTCGCCTCGCGGATATCGTGCCTCTCGTGTTCCCGCTGAACCTACCCAACGTGCTCACCGTGCTGCGCATCATGCTCGTGCCCGTGCTCGTCGTCGCGCTGCTCGGGAACACGCCCGCCGGCGACGTGCTCGCCGCCGTCGTCTTCGCCCTCGCCTCGCTCACCGACTTCGTCGACGGCTGGCTCGCGCGCACGCGCGACTCCGTCACCAACTTCGGCAAGCTCATGGACCCGCTCGCCGACAAGCTCCTCATCATTGCCGCGCTCATCTCGCTCGTCTCGCTGCAGCGACTCGCCGCCTGGATCGCCATGGTCATCATCACCCGCGAGCTTGCCGTCACCGTCCTGCGCATGGGTGCCGCGCAGTTCGGCGTCGTCACCGGCGCGAACATGCTCGGCAAGATCAAGACCTGTCTGCAGATCGGCGCGATCCTCGCCGTCATCGCCGTGCACCACGAACCGCTCTGGGTCTCGCTGCTCTTGTACCTCACCGTCGCCGTCACCGTGCTCTCCGGGCTCGACTACTTCTTCGGCCTGCGCCGGCAGATGGCTCAGGCGCAGGCGCGCTCGCGTACGGAGCCCAATTCAGCGCATCGCAGTAACTAGCGGACCGACGACCAAGCGGAGCAAGGACGCAGGGAGCGTGGCGTGCTGGCCGAAACGGGGATGCGAGCGGAGCGAGTGTCTACCGGCTTCGGCACGCGAGCGACTGAGGACGCCGCTCCGCGCTGTGTCGACGGTTCGCTAGCGGCCGGCGTCGAGCCATTGCTCCAGGCTCGTCTGCCGAGCCGTCTGCTCGCCCGTCTCGATCTCCCCGCGCAGCTCAGCGAACGTGCCGTGGCGCTCGGCCACCACGTTGTGCTGGTGAATCGTCTCGAGGTTCTCCTGCCGCGCTGAGACGAAATTGCGGTCATCAAGCTGCGGCAGCTCACGCACGACCCCCGCCACCATCTCGCGCACGCAGTCCTCCACAAAGCGCGGCCGTCGGTGAGCCTTTTCCACTACCTCAACCTCATCTGAGCGCTTCATCAGCTCGTAGATCTCCGAGGACATGCTCGACTCCGCGATCGCCAGCAGCGTCGTCGCGTCGATCTCCTCCACGCACTCCTCGATGCAACCGATCTGCAGCGTCGCCAGGCCGCGCTGGTTGTGCGTCGCCACCGGCACCCGGTCGAGGATTAGCTCGATCTGCTCATCCTCGAAGCCGTCCGCCCGCAGGCGCTCGCGCGCCCGCCCCGCCACCAGCTCCTGCGCGCACGGGCACGCCGTCATCCCTGTCGCCGACACGCCAACCGTGCGTCGCGTGCCGTGCTCGTAAGCCACCGCCCGACCCAGCAGCGTGTAGATCTCCTGCGTCTGAATCCCCGACACCGGCGCCGGCTTGTGCTCCGGGTAGCGAGCCGCGATCGTCACCTCCGCGCGCTCGGCCTGCTGGCGGGCGCGCACCAGCTCCGCGATCTGCTGCGCGAGCGTCTCTGCGCGAAATGGGGACTCGCTTAGCACCACCTCGCCGATCGCCTCGTTTACCACCTCCTCAAAGCGCGACATGTGCGCGCCCTTCTGGCGGCCGCTCAAGTCCACGAAGCACTCGAGGCGTGCGAAGAACAGCTCGTCTCGGATGTGGATCACCTTCTCGACCCCCGTGACCCCTACGCGCGAGAGACCCACCTGTACCCGCGGGGTGCGTGACTGGACGTCCTCGCCCGATCCGTTAAGGGCCGAGAGCGCGGTGCTCGAACCGGTCGCCTGCACGCTTGCCAGCCTAGCGCGGCACAGCTACGGGGAAGCTAGAGACGAGCGAGGCCGAGCCGGGTCCTCGCCGTCGGGGACCTTCCTTCATGCCGGGCGTCCGTCGGGAACTCCGCGTAGCTTCCGCGCCTCATGGGGCCCGAGATTAGTCCAGCGCGGGCCCTACGTCCCTCGGCCAAGCCAGGCCCGAAGGGGCAGCTACAGGACTTATTCGAGACAGCGCAACGCATTCATCGTCGATTCTGGTATCACTCCGCCTTCGGCCACACGGACGATCAAGCGGCGGGAGCCGGATGATCTGGGGGTCCAGGTTGAGGGAGAACACAGAGGGTGCAGTGATCACCGCGGACATCGTGGTCGAGATGGAGGAGCTGCAGGGCATTCTCGCGGCTGGTCGTGAGAGGGGACTCGTGACCGCCGCGAGCCTGCGCAGCGCAATCGATGAGGCCGAGCTGAGCCGCGAGCAAACGCAGGATCTGTTCAGTGATCTCGAGGAGCACGGGATCGAGATCGTCGAGGACGACACCGAGGAGACTGGCGGCGAGCTGCGTGCCGGCGGCGGCGATGCGGCCAGCGATGGCGATGAGGGGTCCGACTCCGACGAGCTCGACGAGGAGCGCGACCGGGACGAGGAAGCCGGCGACGTGAGGGCGCGGCTACGCGAGCTCAAGCAGGCCGAGGCCGACCTCAGCGCCGATCCCAGCCTCGACTCGCTGCGCCTGTACTTGCGCTCGATCGGGCGCGTGCCGCTGCTCACCGCCGTCGAGGAGGTCTCGCTCGCCAAGCGCATCGAGCGCGGCGACATGTCCGCCAAGCAGCACATGGTCGAGGCCAACCTGCGCCTCGTCGTCTCGATCGCCAAGGGCTACGTCGGGCGCGGCCTGACCTTCCTCGACCTGATCCAGGAGGGCTCGCTCGGGCTGATCCGCGCCGTCGAGAAGTTCGATCACCGTCGCGGCTACAAGTTCTCCACCTACGCCACCTGGTGGATCCGCCAGGCCGTCAGCCGTGCGCTCGCCGACAAGGCACGGACCATTCGTATCCCCGTCCACATGGTCGAGCGCCTGAACAAACTCATCAGCGCCGAGCGGATGCTGATCCAGCAGCTCGGGCGCGAACCCACCGCCGAGGAGATCGCACACGAGCTCGAGTGCGAAGTACGCGAAGTCCGCGACGTTCAGCGCCTCGCCCAGCAGCCCATCTCGCTCGAGAAGCCCATGGGCGAGGAGGACGACTCCGCACTCGCCGACTTCGTCGAGGACGTCTCCGCCGAGTCGCCCTTCGAGATCGCCTCCGAGGCGTTGCGGCGCGAGAACATCAACCGCGTGCTCGCCTCGCTGCCGCGGCGCGAGCGCGAGGTGCTCGAGCTGCGCTACGGCATCGTCGGTGGACGTGCTCGCACGCTCGAGGAGGTCGGGCGTGCCTTCAACATCACTCGCGAGCGCGTACGGCAGATCGAGAACCGGACTTTGAAGAAGCTGCAGACGTTGCCTGAAGCGCAGCAGTTGCGCGAGGCTTCGTAGGGTTTGACGCGCGCGGCGCGCGGGACACCTTGTCGAGCCTGCCACCAGGCGGGTAGGCACTTTGGATCGAGATGCAGCAATGATCCGGACATCCGCGTCGCGTGACGCACGCCGACAGTTTCATCCCAAGCACCGCTTACGCTTGGTCTCTTGAGACAATTGTCTAATAGACGACAGGGCGACCTTGGTGAGCTGTCGGCGATGGAGTGGCTCGGCTCGCATGGCTACGCGATCTACCTGCCCGTCGGACACAGCCCCGACTGCGATCTGATCGCTGAGCGGAATGAGTCGCTGTTGCGCGTACAGGTCAAGACGACGACGCAGTACGTCAAGCGACGATGGGCAGTGACCATCTGCACCCGCGGGGGAAATCAGAGCTGGAACGGGACCGTGAAGCGATTCAGCGCCAAGCGCTGCGAGCGCCTATTCGTGCTCGCAGCCGATGGGCGACGATGGTTCATCCCATCTGTCAGCGTCGGCGGCGGTAGCGCCGTCCTGCTCGGCGGTCCGAAGTATGCTCAGTTCGAGGTTGAGGCTGGCCGACCGCTACCGTCTCAGCAGAGTTAGGTCGCTATCCTCCGGTCGCCTTGGCGGGGTTCCCGAGCGGTCAAAGGGGTGCGGCTGTAAACCGCATGGCTCAGCCTTCGCAGGTTCGAATCCTGCCCCCGCCATTCTCGACGCTGACAGGCCGCACCGCCCTGCCGAGCCGCGCTCACCCGCCCTCCAGCACCCGCTTCAGATTCGCACAGTGCTGCTCGAACTGTCGCCGCAGCCCCAAGCTCAGCATCGGCTGCGCCAACCGCATCACGCCCGACAGCTCCCCGTGCACTGCGAAACGCATTAGCGTCCCCGAGCCCGCGCCCTCCAGCTCGATCCGCGCGTCCACCGGCAGCGACCCCTCGACCATCTTCAAAGCAAACAGTCGCCCCGGCTCGAACTCGGAGACCTCGACCAGTGACTCGACGTCTTTGCCGCCCGGCCCCTTGTGGACCTCCCGGATGCGCGAGCCCAGCGCAAGTGGCCCGGCGGGTTCGGGCTCCGCGGACACAGTGTTCGTCTGCCAGCTCGGCAGCTGCTCGGGGTCCGTCACGAAATCGAACACCTCCCGCGGCGCCCGCTCGATCCGCGTCTCGATCGTGAAGTCGATCATCGCCGTGCCTTGCCACCGAGCTGCTTTGCGAGCTGTGGCGCGTCGGGCACGCTCACCATCACACTCTGCAGCGGGTCGTGGTTGCGCACCGTGAACGAGATCGCCTGCTCCCCACGCTTGAGCAGAAACGCCTGGTCGAGGCGGACGGTGCGCGCGACGTAGCGGACGCCCGGCAGGCGCAGCCCCGCTTTCAAGCCGCTCCCCCGCACCTCGCGCATCGGCTGCTCGACCACGCGCACGTCGCCGATGTCGCCAAGCGGCAGGTGCAGGTCTTTCATCAGCCCGAGGACCTTTTCCCAGGTCGCGAGGCGGACCTCCAGCGAGCCCTCGGTCACATTCACACGCACGCGCGAGAGCCTAGCGGTGCCCCAGCCGCGCGGCCAGCGACGCGGGCGAGCGACGCAGCGCCGGCGCGCGCGGTGAATACCGACAAAGGGAGAAATATCGCGATCCCGGGTAGGAACATAAGGGCGGCATCCGGCCCGCCGATCCGTGCCGGATGCCGCCCCCTCTTGACAGTGAGTCGTCGATCGTCGAAAAGGAGCCCGAGATGGAGTCGTCTTCCGAGGTCGCGACCCGAGTACTCGTCGTCGCCTACAAGACCGCCGCGACGCAGCCCCTGCTCGACGCCGTGCGCGAGCGCGCTCAGCGTGGCAAGGCGACGTTCACTTTGCTCGTGCCCAACCCTGCCCCGGGCCTGCACAAGGTCGTCGATCCCGAGGACCAAGGAGGAGGCGAGGCGCGAGGCGTGCTCGAACAGGCTGTGCCGATGCTCAGCGACGCCGCGGGGGCGCCCGTCGAGGGCATCGTAGGCTCGACCGATCCGATCGCCGCTGTCGAAGACGCGCTGAACCTGCGCGGTTTCGACGAGGTGATCATCTCGACGCTGCCCTCCAAAATCTCGCACTGGCTACGACTCGACCTGCCGAGCAAGATCACGGGGATGGGGCTGCCCGTCACGACCGTGACGCCTAAGGACTAAGTCGGACTAAGTCTGTGGGTATCGCGCGAAGCCGACGAGGGGATTCGAACCCCTGACCCCTTCCTTACCATGGAAGTGCTCTACCGACTGAGCTACGTCGGCGCGAGCACTCGATCCTAGCGCTCTCCCCCGCGCGTGTTGAGCACAACCGCTCAGGGCGCCGTTACTGCGCAAGCCGTCGTGAAGTTCGTGTGAAGCGAGGCTTGCTTCAACCAGCACGACAAGTTAGGTTCCCCGGAATCGCTCCTTTGGGGGGACCACCTGGAGGGTGGCAGCACGTGCGCGGATGCGCGCGGCCAAAGTACTCGCTGAGAAGGTGCGATGCAGCTCGCGGACGAGGAGCAGTACCTGTCAACGAGTACAAGGGAGAAAAGTGTTCACTGCAAGGACTCGCTCGCTCATCCCCGCCTGCGCGGTGCTGTGCGGCTTGCTCATTCCCGCGGCAGCCAACGCCACGAACTACGTATCCAACTCGCCCATCGTGTCGGGCGGCAACAGCTGCGCGCAGCCTGGCTTCAACTCGATCCAGGCCGCACTGGGCGCGACTGGCGGCGCGAAAGTCACAGTCTGCCCCGGCACCTACACCGAACAGCTCACGATCACGAAACCCGCGAAAATCGTCGTCTCGGGAACCCCGGGCTCGGCGAAACTGGTGCTGCCCGCCTCGACCTCGCCGAACGTCACGAACTGTGACAAAAAAGCCGCTGAAGCGGGCTTTCAGGCAGACGAATCAGCGATCTCGATCT
This sequence comes from Solirubrobacteraceae bacterium, assembly GCA_035507305.1. GTDB lineage: Bacteria > Actinomycetota > Thermoleophilia > Solirubrobacterales > Solirubrobacteraceae > Palsa-744. The sequence goes on from DATJOE010000289.1 coordinate 9,699, forward strand.
GCGGGGCCGTGACCGTCGGCATCACGGGCCTAACCGTCGAAGCGAAGTGGCCCGAAGGCAAGTGCTACGACAGCCTGTACGGGATTCGCGTAGCGGGCGGCGCCACGCTCGTGGCGACGAACGTCACGGTCGACGGCGCAGGCGCCTTTCCGATCAACGGCTGCCAGGGCGGGGTCGGCATCCAGGCGGGTACGACCCGCACGACGCCTTCCGAACGCGGCAACCTCAAGCTGAAGGGCGTCACGGTCCGCAACTACCAGAAGAACGGGATCACGATCGCGGGCTCGGTCTCGACCGCGAACATCGCGAACACGACCGTCGAAGGCGCGGGCGCGACGCCGGCCATCGCTCAGAACGGCATCCAGGTCAGCGGCGGCGCGGTGGCGAAGATCAAATCCGTGAACGTCTCCGGCAACGAGTGCGACAACGCTGCGTGTGGCCCCGACGGCTTCTCGCAGACGCAGTCGACCGGTCTGCTGTTCTTCGGCGCCGCTCCGGGGTCGACCGTCACGAGCTCGACGATCAGCGGCAACGACATCGGGGCGTACTACATCTCCGAAGCCGCCTCGCAGCCAAGCTCGCCGGAGCTCGCCCTGAACAAGGACGTCTTCTCGGGCAACCGTTATGAGGGAGTCGCGCTCGACCAGGGCGACGCCTCGCTGAAGAGCGACACGATCAACGGCCCCGGCGAGGTCGGGATCGAAATCTACCAATACGAAGGCCAGACGCTCTCGTCTCAGTCGAGCGCTTCGGGCGCGAAGATCGAAGGGATGAGCGAGGCCGGGATCCGCGTCGCATCCGACAAAGCCGCCGGTGACAAACCGGGCAAATTCACGATCAGCAAAAGCACGTTCACGAGCGACGCGACCGTGCTGAACAACGAAAGCAGCAACTTCGAAGTCGTCTTCTAGAGGTAGACGACTTCGAAGTTTCGTGGCACACGGCGGGGGCGCGGCTCGATCGCGTCCCCGTCGGCAGCCACCGCCCAGTCCCGCGACCACCCGGCCCCGTGGCCACCCGGCCCGGCCGGTTCGTGAGCTACCGGCCCTCGGCGAACGTGGGGGCGGTCATCTCGTCGCCGCGCGCCGCGTGTGTGTCATACCAGCCCGGCAGCGGACGCTTCAGCCGTCGCAACGCGATGCCGTGCAGACGTCGCCCGATGCGCGTCCGGCGCAGCAGCGATTTAGCGCCGATCAGCCGGTAGGCGAGGAACACGCGCTTGTAGCGCTTGATCGCAGCGGCCGAGTCGAGCCAGGGACCCACGTCCGAGCCAAAGGGCCCGCTCGAGTCCTCCTCGAAGCTGAATCTCAGCTCACGGCCGTCGAGCTTTTGCGTGTGCAGCGTGCTCCCGGCGATGTCGCCCTGCTGCACGACCGCGAAGCGGTCATAACCGAGCCGTCGCAGCATCGCGAACTCGGCTTCGATATGCGACCAGTCGGTCTTGTGCGACTCGACGCTGACCGATCGAGGGCGGCGCTCGAACTCGAGCAGCGCCTGCAAGCAGAGCATGTCCGAGCCCTCGATGTCGATCTTCATGAACGACGGCATCCCGGTCTCGCGCAGCTTCTCGGCGAAGCGCACGGCGGGCACGTCGACGGCTTCGCTCGCCGCGACCATCAGGTTGCGCTCGACCATCTCATCGCTCGTCGTGCCCCAGGTACTGAGCGGGTGGCGGTAGAAGCGCACGGTGGGCGCGTCGCCGTCGGTGATCGCGCCCTCCACGAGCGTCAGGCGCCCGTCGGCGATCTCGCTCGCGAAACGCTTCGCGCAGGAACGCACGAGCTCGGCGTTCGCCTCGAACGCCACGACGCGATAGCCCTTGGCGAGGTAATACGCGGAGTCCTCCCCCTTGTGCGCGCCCACGTCGTAGACGAGGTCCTCGACCAGCTCGATCGGCTCCGGTGACGGCTCCCCTGACATCACGGCGCGGATCGTACCCGTCCGGACCTGCCAGACTCCGCGCCGATGAGCGAGACCAATCAAGCGATTACGCCCGAGCTGAGCACGCAGATTCTTCCCGGCTCCTTTCCCGGTGACCTCGGCATCGAGCTGACCGAGATCACCGACGAGCACATCCGGGGACGGATGAGGATCGACAAACGTCATCTGCACCCGATGGGCTACGTGCACGGCGGCGCGTGGGTCGCGTTTGCCGACACGATTGCGGCATGGGGCACGATGCGCCACCTGCCGGAGGGTCGCGGCTTCACGACGGTCGAGCTGAAGATCAACGTGCTCGCCTCGGCCCAAGACGGCGATGAGCTGACCGCGCTCGGCAAGCCCCTACACACGGGCTCGCGCACGCACGTCTGGGAGGTGCGGGTGCACCGCGGCGATCGACTCGCCGCGAGCTTCGTCTGCACCCAGATCGTGATCTAGCCGATCCGGGCGTCAGGCAGGCGATCCGGGCGATCCAGGTGTCGAGCGCGCGCTAGGCGTCCGGCGCTGCTGCTGCGCCCGCCGGCTGCGCCGAGCCGGTGCCGAGCGCCGCGGCGTCACGTTCCTTGAAGAACTCCGCGCCCTCGATGCTGAAGTGCGGCACGGCGCGCTCGAGCCATTTGGGCATCCACCAGTTCACGCTGCCCATCAGCACCATGAGCGCTGGCACGAGCAGACAGCGCACGACGGTCGCGTCGAGGATCACCGCGACCGCTAGGCCGATGCCGAACTGCTTGATCGTGGGGTCGCCGTTGAGCACGAAGCTGCCGAACACGAACACCATGATCAGCGCCGCGGCGGTGATCACGCGCGCGCTCGTGACGAGGCCGCCGACGACCGAGCTGCGGTTGTCCTCCCCCGCGTGGACGTGCTCCTCGATCTGGCTGACCAGGAAAACCTCGTAGTCCATCGAGAGCCCAAACAGCACCGCGAACATAAATAGCGGTACGTAGGCGACGATCGGCACGGCGCCGTTCAGCCCGATCACGTCGGCGAGCCAGCCGTACTGGAAGACCGCGGTCAGCACCCCGTAGGAGGCACCGATCGAGAGCAGGTTCATCACCGCGGCCTGTGCAGGGATCACGGCCGTGCGGAAAGCGACGATCAAGAGCGCGAAGCTGAGCGCGATCACCACGAGGATCTGCAGCGGCAGCTTTTCGGAAATCCGCGAGGCCAAGTCGATATAGCCCGCGGTGCTGCCCCCGACGTCAGCTCTCATGTCGGTCCCTTTGTCCGCTTGCGGGATCACGCTGGAGCGGAGCTTTTCCACGAGCTCGGTCGTCGCGTCTTCGGCGGGACCTTCCTTGGAGATCACGTTGAAGAACGCGGTCGTCCCCGCCTTGTCGATCTGGATCGGCGTCTGCGCCACGACGCCCGGGGTCTGCGAGACGTCCTTCTGCAACGTCGCCAGGCGCGGGTCCTGGGCGCGCGGATCGGTTCCGGTCGCGGCCGACTTAGACGCCCCCGCGGTTGACTTCGAGGTCCCCGACGCAGACTTCGACTGACTCCCGCTCGGGGGCTTGCCGGCATTCGCGGACTGCCCGCCCGGCGCGGCGCTCGTCGACTTGGGCGCAGGCGTCTTGGGTGCCTGCGCGGGGGTACCGAGCTTGACGGCAACGATCAGCGGACCGTTCGTACCGGGACCGAAGCCCGCGGTGAGCAGGTCATAGGCTTTGCGCGCGGTGGTCGACTTCGACAGCGCGGCCGTGTCCTGCTGGCCAAGATTGAGCGAGAGCAGCGGAATCGTGAGCGGGATCAGAATCGCGAGCGCGGCGAGCCCGGCTACGAGCGGATATCGCGCGATCTCATGTGCCCATTTAGCCCACAGCCCCTCGTGGGCTTGGGACTCCGGCTTGGGATGATGCACGCGCAGTGAGTTGATGTGCGTGCCGGCGATCGCGAGGATCGCGGGCAGCATCGTGAGCGCGGCAAGCACCGCGACGACAACCGCGACCGCGGCCATCAGCCCCATCGTCGTGATCAGTGGAATTCCCGCAACGGCGAGCGAGACGAGCGCGATCGTGACGGTCCCACCCGCGAAGAAGACCGCGCCGCCGGAGGTGGCACAGGAGCGTGCGATCGACTCCTGGATCGAAAGGCCGTCGTGCATCCCGCGGAAGTGACGGGTGACGATGAACAAGGCGTAGTCGATGCCGACGCCCAAGCCGATCATCGTCGCGAGCGTGGGCGCGACGCTGGGTACGGTGGCGACGTGCCCGAGCATACGGATGATCGCGAGCGTCCCGAGCAGGGCAATGATCGCGTTGAGGATCGGGATCAGCATCGCGACGACGGTGCCGAAGGTCAGCGTGAGGATCAGCATCGCGGCGATGATCCCGATTAGCTCGCTGGACTCGGTCGCGGGCTTGGAGACCTTCTGCCCTAGCTGGCCGCCCGTCTGCACTTCAAGGCCTTCGGCCTTCGCTGGATCGGCACCGGCGATGATTTCTTCGGCTTCGCTGACCGACAGTTCGCCGGGGCTGACGCCAAGCGTGACGGACAGGTAGCCGATCTGCTTGTCCTTGCTCAGCGCAGCAGCGCCCTGCGGCGTGAGCGGGCTGACGACCGAGGCGACGTGCGGCTCCTTCGCGACGCCCTTCGCGGCTTGTTCAACAGCTTCGGCGTTCTTGGGGTCGGTGAGCTTGCCCGACTTAGCGTGGATCACGATCGGGCTCGTGCCGTTCGCCTGATCGGGGAACGAGCTCTGCAGCGCGTCGGTCGCGCGCTGGCTGTCCGTTCCGGGGAGCGAGAGGTTGTCGTTCGTGTTTTCGCCCAGCTGATGAGAGACCGCGACGATCGCGATCACCGCGACCAGCCAAACGCCGAGCACCGCGAAACGGTGCCTAACGCTGAAGTGCGCAAGCCGATAGAGAACCCCGGTCATGGACGTCTCTGCCCCCTGTCTTGTTGACGAAGCGACTCCCGTCGAGGCGCCTCCGTCTTCCCGCGAAACCCTACTCCGTGATGTTCTCGAACACCGCGGCCATTCCTTGCCCGCCGCCGATACACATGGTCTCCAGGCCGTAACGCCCGCCACGGCGATGCAGCTCGCGCAAGAGCGTCGTCATGATCCGCCCACCGGTCGCGCCGATCGGGTG
>DATJOE010000290.1:0-22419 GCA_035507305.1 Solirubrobacteraceae bacterium
CGGCCGCCGCGCTCGACAGGTTCACGGATTCGAGCGTGCGCGCGTGCGTCGCGTCGCCGATCACGATCGGGGCGTGCAGCGCGCGCGCTTCGAGCAGGTTGGGATTGCCCTCCATGCGCTCGACCACCACGACCTCTGCGCCCGCGGCTTGTAGCCCTTCGAGCGTCTTCATGCCGACGCTGCCGAGGCCGACGAGCACGACGTGCCCGCGCATGCCGGGGATCCGCGCCTGGCCGAGTGACTGCGCGAGGCGGCGGCTGACCAGGGCGTTGGTGAGCAGCGCGAACAGCGTCGTCACGAGCGTAGTGCCCGCGACGATCAAAAAGATCCCGAACGCCTCGATGCCGGTGGGTTGCGCGGCGAAGGAGAAGTCGCCGAAGCCGACGGTCGCGACGGTCTCCACGGTGAAGTAGAGCGCGTCGAACAGCGGCATGTGCTCGCGCCCAAGCGGCTCGCGGTAGCCGAGGTGTAGGACGAGCGTGGAGACGAGCAGAAGCAGCACGCCGAGCAGCAGCGCGATGCGGATCGGTCGATCGAGCACTTCGGCGAAGGCGCCCGCGCGGCGCTTGGCAAACGCCCGCAAGTGCGCGCCGGCTTTCGCGCTCGCGTGCGCGCGTGGATCGTCGTCCGCGAGGCCCGCGGCGGCGAGCTCCCGGCGCGTGCCGAGCAGCGTTACCCGGTCGCCCATCGAGACGGGCTGGTCGCGACCCGGGCAGGCGATTAGCTTGTCCTCGGCCTCTGTCACGACGCCGATCGGTGCGAGGCTGCCGTACAGCTCGCGCAGCGTCCCCGCGTGCGGCGCGCGGACCTCGGTCGCGACGAACGTCGTGCCACCCAGCTCGATCTCGCGGGCGCGTCGGCGCAGGCAGGCTTCGACGACCGCGGGAGCGAACAGCGCCGCGACGTCGAGCACCCCCACCGAGCGCAGCACTTCCTCCACGGCGTGTGCCACGGAGGGGTTGTCGAGGTCCGCGACCATGCGGACATCCGGGCGCAGGTCGCGAATCTGGAGCACCGTCTCCAACGTGCGCAAATCGCTGGTCTCGGCGCACACCACTGTCGCGGCGCCCTCGATCCCGGCTTCGTACAGCGGCTCCGCGAGATGGCCGCCGCGCGCGAGGAGCGGGACGTTCCAGCCACGCACGAGCCTCGCGTGGCGGCCGTCGGGGTCGTCCTCGAGGACGACGACGCGCGCGCCCGCGAGGTGCAGTTGCTCGACGGTGCGCAGGCCCACAGGGTTCAGCCCGCAGACGATCACGTGGCCCTTCCAGTTGCGGCAGCGCGTCGCGTCCGGCGGCGCGGCTCCCGGCGGCGAGACGGTCTCCTCTGCGCCCACGATCTCGCAGTCTCGCGATCGTGGCGGGCGGATCGCGATGGCCGCCCGTCCAAAATCGCCGCGCGGCGTTCAGACGTGGGGGTGGGTGATGTCTATCGCTCGGCGGGTGCTACTGCTCGAACGGGTACGGTGCCGCGCCTGGGGCGCCGCTGGGAATCGCTTGGGTCGAGATCGCCTCGACGGTCTCCACTTCTTCGGCGGCCTCCTCGCGCTCCTCGTCGTGCTCTCCGTCGCAGAGCACGCGGAAGTTGCCGGTCACGCCGCTGTCGGCGTGGATCGTGATGCCGGGCAGGATCTCCTCGCCCTCCTCGAAACCGAGGCGTTCCATGTCGAAATGCGCAAGGCCGATCCCATGCGCGGTGTGAGTGGGGTTCTCGCGATCGTGTGCCGCCACCGCCTGAGCGAAGCGCTCAAGGTTCTTCGCGATTTTTCCCGTGTCCGACATCTCTTTTGAGGTTAGCGGCGCGCGGCGGCGCGGGTCTGGGTGCTCGGCGCATGTCGGGTGTGCGCTCGCGCCGAAAGCGAAGTCGGTCCGAAGCCCATCCGAAGCCGATCGTTTCACAGGTAGGAAACCCGCGGATAATGGGCGGGCGTAGACTCGCGACGAAGCAGGCGCAGCGACGAAGCAAGGCGCAACGCAAGCAGCAGGAAGATCGCAAACAACAGGTTCAACGCAACCGGGGGGGTTGAGATGAGCACCGGACGAGTTCGAGCCGCCGGGTTGGCGGCTGTCGTTGTACTGATGCTGACACTCGCGGGCACCGCGAGCTCCGCATGGGGAGCGCCGCCGGAAATCAGGGAAATGTCCAACCACGTCGGGCCGGAGGTCGGGGGCCTGTCGGTGGAAATCAGCGGCAACCACTTGACCCCGGCCACCGCCGTCGAATTCGGTGGGGTTCCGGCGGAGAAAGTCTTTGTCGTGAACGTCGACAGCCTCGCGGCCTACGCGCCGCCGGGTACGGGCGTGGTCGACGTGAGGGTGACGACCGCGGAAGGCACGAGTGCGATCGTGCCTGCAGACAGGTTCGAATATCGCGCGACCCCCGAATTCGGCACCTGCGGGAGAGTCGGCATCGAAAACGGCAAGTTCACGAAATCGACTTGCGTGCGCGAAGAGCCGAATGGCCTCGGCAAGGATCTGTACGAATGGTACCGGGGCTTCGAAGGCCCGCAGACGCTCAAATTGCTCGGGGTGAGCTTCTCGGCACCAACGGGCCTCAAGCTCGAAACGGCCGCTAAGAACAAGATCACCTGTAGCGCTGGTGCGGGCGCTGGAGAAATCACGGGTCCTACGTCGATCGGGTTCGGAGCGCTCACGTTCACGGGCTGCGAAAGCAACTTGAACAAAATGACGGCGGCCTGTCAGGGCACGGGCCTCGGCGCCGGAGAAATCGAGACGAACCCGCTCGATGGTCAAACGGGCATCACGAAGCTCGCCGACCTCCCCGAGAAATATGTGGCCGGGACCGAGTTCGCCGCCGAAGGTGGCGCAGCACTGGCGGAATTCTCGTGTGGCGGCACGCCGGTGAAAATCCGCGGTTCGGTGATCCTCGAAATGAAGAAGCCGAACAAGGGAGTCGAAGCGATCGGCTGGAAGGCGGCCGCCAAAAAGGGCGCGCAGAAGACCAAGAGCTTCGTCGGCGGGCTCGAAGCTGCGCTCGAAGTCAAAGTGGGTGAAGGCAGCTACGAACCGATCGGGCTCACGATCGGCGCAAGCAGCAGTACTGAAGAAAAGATCGAGTTCAACACTGTGGTCTGAGCCGCGTACCTGCCGGGCGCGCGACTCAGTGCGCCCGGCAGGACAGCTCGACAGGACGGCGTGCGGGTGTGCCGGACCAAGACGGTGAGCCGGACCGTGCGGGCGAGGCCGGTCGCCGGCGGTCACGAGCGTCAGGGGAGGTCGCGCTCCCATCGGGAGATCTCGAATGGGACTCCCGGGCGACCCCCGATCGCGAGAATCGATGTGCCGTCGGCGAAGGCGCGAGCGCTTCGGATCAGGCTCGGGTCGCGTACAAACACCAGGGTGCCGGCGGGAGCGTCGATCGTCTCCTCGCCCACGGAGAAGACCGCGTGCCCACTCATCACGGCGAATAGCTCCTCGTGGCCGTCGGTGCGGTTCGCCTCGTCGTCTGCCTCGTGGTGCGGCTCGACCATCTCGTCACCCGCGTCGCCGGTGATCCCGTTCACCCCGAAGGAGCGGACGTCGAAGTGACGTCGGACTAGATGGAAGTCCCCATCCGTCGCGTCGGGATAGTCCGGGTCGATGTCGGTCGCTCTGACGACGTCCGCAAGGCGCACGGCGCCAAACGGAGCCCTGCTCGGGTCGGCCATAAAACGCAACCTCGCAGGTCCTCCAGCGGGAGTCAACCCGGCGAGCTCGCGCCCGATCCAGGCTCTGTGAGAGGTGCCCGCTAGCCCTGCGTCTGCGCGACGCTCGGCTGCTCGATGATCTCGATCCGGTAGTCGTCGGGATCGCGCACGAAGCAAAGTCGCGAGCCACCCTCGCGCACTGAGTAGGGCGGCTTCTCGGGCTCAATCCCTTGCGCGGCCAGCTTGGCAAGCGTGCCATCGAGATCGTCGGCGGTGATTGCGATATGCCCGTAGCCGGTGCCGATCTCGTATGAGTCAACGCCGAAGTTGTAGGTGAGCTCCAGCCGGGGCATGTCGCCGTCCCCAGGCTGGTTCATGAAGACGTTAACGGCCTCGTCGCGGATCGGGATGCGCCCGACCTCCTGGAAGCCGAGGGCTTCGTAGAAGGCGACGGAGCGGTCGATATCGGTGATGCGGTAGCAGGTGTGGATCAGGGCCATGCGGCGGAGTCTATGGGCGCGCGCGAGCGCTGTCCACGGCGGCTGCGGTCCCAGCTTGTCTCAAGCTCACCCGCAGCGGGTAGCGAAACCGTGCGTGAAGCGCCGAGGGCTGGAAATCGATGAGCATGGAGAAGACGGCAAGGTGGCGCTGGCGCTCACGGGCGAACTGGACATCGCGACGGCTCCACGTCTGCAAAAGGCCGTGGGCCGCCTGTGTTCGGACGGAGTGCTGCGCCGCCTGACGATCGACCTGAGGGGTCTCGATTTCGTGGACTCGACGGGCTTGGCGGCGATCGTCTTCACGAGCAAACTGTGCGAGCGCAGCGGCGGCGAGCTGGCGCTGATCCGCGGTCAGGACACGGTGCAGCAGGTGTTTGCGCTGACGGGGCTGCTGGACCAGCTCCCGTTTCGCAGCGCGGAGGAGGCCGAGGAGCCGACGGGGCAGGATTAGAGGGTCGGCCCACGGAGCCATCGACCGTCGGGGCCGCCGACCGCGTTCGGGGCCGCCGACCGTATACTCGCCGCGCGTGCGGACTCTGATCGTCGGTCACGGCGGGCGCGAGAGCGCCCTGGCCTCCCGGATGGCGGAGCACAGCGAGCTGTACGCGTTCGCGGGCCATCTGAACCCCTCGCTGGTGCGCTATGCGGAGGAGTCGGGGGGTCGCGTACAGCTGGGCGACGTGTGTGACGCGGCGGCGGTGGCGCAGTTCGCGCGCGAGCAGGAGATCGAGATCGCGATGATCAGCGCGGACGAACCGCTGGCGGCGGGCGTGGTGGACGAGCTGCTGGCGCAGGGCACGCAGGCGGTGGGCCCGACCCGAGCGGGCGCGGAGATCGAGTGGAACAAGGTCTTCGCGCGCGAGCTGCTTGCGGACGTGGCTCCGGAGGCGACCCCGAAGCTGAGGATCGTCGACGGCATTGATGAGATAGAGGAGGCTGTCGCCTCCTTCGATGATCTTCCGATCGTCGTGAAGCCGTCGGGCCTCACCGGGGGCAAGGGCGTGAAGGTGATGGGCCCCCACCTGGCGAGCCACGCCGAGGCGGCGGACTACGCGCGCAGCCTGCTGGCGGACGCAAAGCACGAGGCGGTGCTGATCGAGGAGAAGATCACGGGAGCGGAGTTCACGATCCAGGCGATCAGCGATGGCAAGACAACGGTGTTCCCGTACTCCACGTACGACTATCCCTACCGCTTTGACGGAGACGAGGGGCCGGGCACGGGCGGGATGGGCTCTCTGAGCACCGAGCGCGAGGTGCTCCCGTTCATGACAAACGCCCACTACGAAGAGGCCTGTTCGATCATCGAGCGGGTGATCGCACGACTGGGCAATGAAGGCCGGCGCTTCAACGGCGTGATGAATAGTGGCTTCTTCGCGACGGCGGAGGGCGTGCGGGTGATCGAGTTCAACGCCCGCTTCGGCGACCCGGAGTGCATGAACATCATGAGCCTGTTCGAAGGCGACTGGACGCGAGTGATGGAGCGAATTTGCGCTGGGACGCTGAGCACGGCGGACGTCCCGCTGAGCCCGCACGCATCGCTGGTGCTGTATCTGGTCTCGCCGGACTACGCGCTCCCCCGCGCTCCGGGGAGCGAGCCGCAGACTTACGAGTTCGAGCTGGACGTCGAGAAGATCGAGCGGGCTGGCTGCGAGGCGTTCTTCTCCTCGGCGGTCCACGTCGCGGGGAGCACGTTCAGGACGGTAGGCACCTCGCGCGCGGTGGCGCTGACGACGACGGCGCCGACGTTGGCGCAAGCGCACGAGCGGATCGTGGCGCAGGCGAGCGAGGTCGAGGTGCTTGAGTGGCGGCGCGAGGTCGGCGACGAGCGCTACCTGCAAGGTCTCAGCGCCCTGGTCGCGGCGGCCTAAGGCGCTTCTTTACAACGACGCAACCGCGCGGCCTTGCCCCGGCGAGCGCCATCGTGCAAGGATGGCCGCGTGATCGTCGAGCGCTCGATGCACCCGCAGTTCCTTTCGAACACGTTCCTGGTGTCCGACGGCCACGGCGGCCCGGCGTTCTTCGTTGACGCAGGTGGACCAACGATGCCGCTGATCGAGGCGGCCGATCGGCTTGATCTGACGCCAACACACGTGCTGCTGACCCACCACCACTTCGACCACGTCTGCGACGTGGGCGTGCTGCGCGAGCGCTGGCCTGAGATCGAGGTCCTGATCAGCCCGGCCGAGCGCGACATGATCGTGGGCGAGTCGGGCGCGGCGGACGCTGAGTCGGCGGGCGGTGATGTCGCGCACATGCATCCGATCCAGGCTGGCGAGACGCTGCGCTTCGGCACGCTTGAGGTGCGCCCACTGCACACCCCGGGGCACACGGCAGGGATGCTCTCATTCCTGGTGGGTGAAGGCGGCGGCGCGGGTGGGCGCGGCGGCTCCAGTGGGCCGGGCGGCTTTGCGGGCGGCGAAGCGGTCGTGTTCACGGGCGACACTCTGTTCAAGAACTCAGTAGGCGGCGTGAAAGCCCCAGGGCATTCGACGTACGCGGACCTGCGCGACTCGATCATGGGGACGCTGATGGAGCTGCCGCCGCAGACCGTGATCTACCCGGGCCATTCCGATGAGACCTCGGTGGGCGAGGAGTGGGAGGGCAACGGCTTTATTCGCGTCTGGCGTGGCCTGGACCCTGAGGGAACCGAGTCATGCACGGCGCTGGGCGAGCCGGCGACGCTGGTCCTGCTGGGACAGGACTACGACGGCGGCACGAAGGCGTGGATCCGCTGGCCGGACGGTGCTGATGACATCGTCCCGGGCTCGAAAGTGCAGCGAAACGGCTAACGCGAGCCGCGTGGACCAGCCGGGTCCTGGTCCCGGCGGGCGGCTGATCATAGGATTGGGGCATGGCACGCGAGCGTGAGAGCGAGAAGATCCCCACCTCGCGCGCGCGGCGCACCGCGAAGGTGGCCTCGCTGGCGGCGGGGGAGGCGGTGAAGCAGTTCGGCACGCGCGCGGCGAACGTGGCGCGCGGCGAGGAAGCGGCCGAGGAAGCGATGGCCAAGCGCCAGCTAGAGACCGCGAAGCAGATCGTGGCGGCGCTGGGGACGATGAAGGGCGCAGCGATGAAGCTTGGGCAGGTGATGTCATTTCTGGACGTCGGGCTAGTGCCAGAGCAGTACCGCGAGGAGTTCCAACACGAGCTGGCGAAGTTGCGCGACGCGGCGCCGACGGTCTCCTTCAAGCAGATGCGCAAGGTGATCGAGGACGACCTGGAAGAACCGATCGACGAGGTGTTCGCGTCCTTTGAGCAGGAGCCGATCGCGGCGGCGTCGATCGGCCAGGTCTACCGCGCGAAGCTGCACGACGGACGCGAGGTCGCGGTGAAGGTCCAGTACCCGGGCGTGGCGAGCGCGGTGCGCGCGGACATGCAGAACCTCGACATGATCATGCGCCTGCTCAAGCGGATGACGCCGGGGCTGGATGTGAAGGCGATCACGAAAGAGGTACGCGAGCGGATCATCGAGGAGCTGGACTACGAGCTCGAGGCCCAGAACCAGCGCGCGCTGGCGCGCATCTTCGAGGGGCACCCGTTCATCGTGGTGCCCGGCGTGGTGACCTCGCTCTCGCGCGAGCGGGTGCTGGTGAGCGAGTTTGTCGAGGGCGTCGGCTTTGAGGAGCTGAAGAAGCGTTCGCAGGCCGAGCGCGACCGGATCGGCGAGATCGTGTTTCGCTTCTTCCTCGGCTGCTTGTACCGCCACCACCAATTCTCGGGCGATCCCCACCCCGGCAACTTCCTGCTGCTGGGAGACGGGCGCGTGGCGTTCCTGGACTTCGGGCTGTTCAAGCGCCTGGAGGCTGGGCCGGTGGATCTGGAGCTGGCAGCGCAGCGCGCGGTGACGGAGCGCAACGCCGCGGCGCTGCACAGCCTGCTGGCGCAGTCGGGCTTTCTGCCGAACCCCGAGCGCGTGGACCCCGAGCACCTGCTGGCGTTCGTGGACTCGGCGATCTGGTGGTACACCTCCGACGAGGTCGTGCAGCTGACGCCGGAGATGGCGACCGAGGTGATGATCGAGAGCTCGGACCCACGGTCGAGCCACTTCCGCGAGATGCGCCACCAGGACATGCGCCCTGAGCACCTGTTCGGCCGTCGCATGGAGATGCTGACGCTCGCGGTGCTCGCGCAGCTGCGGGCGCGTAACAACTGGCACCGGATCGCGCGCGAGTGGATGTACGGAGACGCGCCGGTGACCGAGCTGGGCCGCCAGGAGGCCGAGTTTTATGGGCGCACCGGAGTGGGCGCGCGCTGAGGGCCGCACCGCGGCCCGGCAGAGCGTTTAGGCGGGATAATCGCGGGGCATGAGCAGCGACCCCCAGCCGGATGCCCTGGTCGAGGAGCTGCAGCGCGCGCTCGCGGGCAGCGAACAGCGCCTCGCGGTGATCCTCGACTCGCTCGCGGAGGCGGTGACGATTCGCGGCAGCGACAACCACCTCGTGCACGCGAACCGGGCGGCGCTCGACCGCCTGGGCTTCTCCTCGGCGGAGGAGCTACGCCGCGCGGATCCGCGCGCGCTGATGGGCCCATATGAAACGAGCGACGAGCGTGGGGAGGAGATCGGGATGGACGATCTGCCCTCGGTGAAGCTGCTGCGCGGCGAGCGGCCCGAGCCGTTGCTGCTACGCGCGGTGCATCGCGACACGGGCGAGGAGCAGTGGTCGCTGTTGAAGGCAACCGCGGTCCGCGACGCCTCGGGAGAGATCGAGGCGGCGGTGACGATCATCGAGGACGTCACCCAGTCCAAGCGGGCCGCGCTGCGGATGGAGTTCATGGCGCAGATCGGCGAGGTGCTGGCTTCCTCGCTGGATTACCAGCAGACGCTGCGCAACGTAGCGGGCCTCGCGGTGCCGCAGATCGCCGACTGGTGCGCAGTGGACCTGTTCACGGAGGACGGCGGGCGCGAATCGGTGGCGATCGCCCATTCGGACCCGGCGAAGCTGCGCACGGCTGCGCGGCTACGCGGCTACGAACCCGAGCGCCTTGACCCCGAGCGCGGATTAGGGCTCGTGATGAGCACGGGCGAATCGCAGCTGTACACGGAGATCCATGACGAGCAGCTGGTACAGACGGCAATCGACGAGGAGCATCTGCGGCTGCTGCGAGAAGTGGGGTTTCGCGCGGTGGTGATCGTGCCCCTGCAGGTGCACGAGCGTACGATTGGCGCACTGACGATGGTAAGCGCCGAGTCGGGGCGCAGCTTCGACCGGGGCGACGTCGAGTTCGCGGAGCAGATCGCGGCGCGCGCGGCGCTGGCGGTCGAGAGCGCTCGGCTGTACAGCGAGCGCTCGGCGATCGCGCGCACGTTGCAGGACAGCCTGCTGCCCGAGGCGATCCCGCAGATCCCGGGCTGGGAGCTAGCGGCGCTGTATCGCCCCGCAGGCCAGGAGGGCGAGGTCGGCGGCGACTTCTATGACTTCTGGGAACTCGACGGGGAGTGGCTGATGGTGATCGGCGACGTCACGGGCAAGGGCGTAGGGGCGGCGACGGTCACGTCACTAGTGCGCCACACCGCTCGCGCGGCCTCGGAATTCGACCCGCGTCCCGCGCAGGTGCTCGCGCGGATCGACGCGGCGCTGCGCCGGCGCCCGACGGTCTCGCTGTGCACCGCGCTCTGCATGCGCCTCTCGCCGCGCGGCGCGACGATCGCGGTCGGCGGGCACCCGCCTCCGTTGCGTGTGGGACAGGACGGCGTGAGCGAGCTGGGGGAGCACGGCACGCTGCTCGGGGCGCTCGCTCGCACCCACTGGCCGGAATCGAGCATCGAGCTACGCTCTGGCGAAACGCTCGTGGCCTTCACCGATGGCGTGACCGACACGGTGGGCGCAGGCGGGGAGCGCTGGGGAGCCGAGCGGCTGCGCAGCACACTGGCCGAGACTCGCGGGCTGGGGCCCGCGGAGCTACGGGGTCGCCTAGTCAAAGAGTTGGACGAATTTCAGGTCGGTCCGCAGGCTGACGATACTGCGGTGGTGATCATGCGCTTTACTGGCGAGGCACGGGTCGCGGGGTCAGGCGGGAAATTGTCGGGCGTTGGCGCCCAGGGAAACGGGTAAGAAGGAGAGCGAACTTGTCTCAAACGCCGTTTGAGATCGAGAGCGTTCGCGAGCCAGATGGCGCGCGGCTGACGCTCTCGGGTGAGCTAGACATCGCGACCGTTCCAAGGGTGGTGGCCGCGGTGGATTCGACTTTGACCGCAGGAGTAAGGACGTTGACGATCGACCTTGGTGGGCTGGGCTTCGTGGACTCCTCCGGCCTGCGCATGTTCATCGTGCTCGACCAGCGCGCGTCCGCAGAGGGTTGGACGCTGCGCCTGACTCGCCCGCCCAAGCAGGCGATGACGGTGTTCCGCGTCAGCGGCGTGGAGCAGAACCTGCCGTTCGTCGAGGACGCGGTGTGAGCATGACGACGCGCTCCTCCGCGAGAAACCGACGCGGCACAGGCGGCGATGCACGTCGCCTGGCGCTGACGCTCGAGCGCAACGTGCAGGCGCCGGCGCTGGCGCGCGCCGAGGTCACCGAGTGCTGTCGCGAGCTGGGAATCGACGGGTCGCTCTGCCAGTCGCTGGTCCTGCTGGTCTCAGAGGTCGTGAGCAACGCGGTACGCCACTCGCCCGCGGACCCGCAGGAGCCGGTTGGCTTCGTGGCCTCCTTCGGCGAGCGCGCGATCCGCGTGATGGTGACCGACGCGGGCGAGGGCTTCACTCCGCGCCCGCGCGATCCAGCCCGAGCACACGACGGCTACGGGCTCTACCTGCTGGAGAAAGTCGCCGACCGCTGGGGCGTGGACTCACGCGGCGACACCAAAGTCTGGTTCGAGCTGGCGCGAGCCTAGAGGGTCCTGCACGACCCAGGGCGCCTTTCGTCGGCTTAGAGCACCTGGATCTGTACGAGGCTCGTGGTGCCGGGCCGGCCCGAAGGCAGACCGGCGGTGATCCCGACGCGCTGGCCGGTTTTGCACCAGCCCAGCTCGACGACCCGCCGGGCGGCGTCAGCGATCAGCGCCTCGGTCGTCTCGTGCCGACGGATAGAGGCGGCCTGCACGCCCCACATCAGCGCGCAGCGGCGAACAGTCTCTTTGCCGGGCGAGAGTGCGTAAATGGGGACAGTGGGGCGGTGCGCTGAGACCAACCGCGCTGAGCGGCCCGAGAGCGTTGGCACGACGAGCGCGTCCAGGCGAAGCTCGCGCGCGGCGATCGAGAGGTTGTGGGCGATTGTGTAAGCGGGGTCGGACTCGGTGCGGCGCACGCGCGAGTCGTTCCAGCGCTCGTACGGTGCGATCGCCTCCGCCTGCTCGGCGACGGCAGCCATCATCGCGATCGCCTCGACTGGGTAGCTGCCGATCGCGGTCTCTTGAGAGAGCATCACGGCATCGGTGCCGTCGAGGATCGCGTTCGCGACGTCGGCGACCTCCGCGCGCGTGGGGCGCGAGGAGACGACCATTGAGTCGAGCATCTGCGTAGCAGTGATCGAGGGCCGCGCCATCCACCCGGCCAGCTCGAGCAACTGCTTCTGCACAATCGGCACGCGCTCGATCGGCAGCTCGATGCCGAGGTCTCCGCGCGCGACCATCAGGCAGTCCGCGGCTTTGAGCACCTCGGCCGCGCGCTGCACAGCCTGCGGCTTCTCCATCTTGGCGATCAGCGGCAGGCGCGTGTGCTCGCGTACGGCCTCGACGTCCTCCGGGCGCTGCACGAACGAGAGCGCGACCATGTCCACGCCGATCGACTCGCCGTGGCGCAGTAGCTCGAAGTCCTCCTCGGGCACCGCGGGCAGCGACTCGACCTCGCCGGGGATGTTCAGCCCCTGACGCGAGGCGACGGCGCCGCCGACCTCGATCACTGTCTCTACCTCATGTGCGGCGGGGCGCGCCTCGGTCACGCGCAGGCGCACAGAGCCGTCAGCCAGGTACAGCACGGCGTCCTTCTGGAGCGCGTCGGCCATGCCCTCCCAGGAGACGCTCATGTGGCGCGCGTCGCCCGGCGTTTCGTCGCCGTCGACGGTGAATGTCAGGTGCTCGCCGGGCTTCAGCTCGACGATGTCCTCGCTCAGAGCGCCGATTCGCAGCTTCGGTCCCGGCAGGTCCTGGAGGATCGCGACGGGGCGTCCGACCTGGCCGGCGGCGTCGCGGACCCTGCGCACGGTCTCTGCGTGCTCCTCGAGTGTCCCGTGCGAGTAGTTCAGGCGCGCGACGTCCATGCCTGCCTGAACCATGCGCAGCAGCGTCTGCGGCTCGCGCGAGGCGGGTCCGATAGTGGCGACGATCTTCGTACGACGCATCGGAACTCAAGGTATCGAGCGATCGCTTCACACGCTGGGCTGTGGGCGCGCTTGCAACGCCCCGCCGAGCCCGCCTAGCATCAGCGCATGCTCGGTCCCTCGCGCCCGCTGCCGCGAATTGGAGCGCCGGTGCGAATCGCGCACTTCGGCGGCGACTACGAGCGCGGCTCGATCGTCTCCGTTGACGAAGAAGGTCGCCGCCTGCGCGTACGCGGGGAGGGAGGGGAGAGCTATGAGTTTGTGCTCAGCCCCGCGACCGCGCGGTTCGTGTCGGCGGGCAGCGCTCAGGGCCCGCGGCTGGAGCTGGGCCCGGACTCGGCGGCGGGGACGGGTTAAGGCGCCTGCACGTCGGGGAAGTGCTCGGCGCAGTGCTCCCGCAGCGTCTCCCGCACCCATGCGCGCTCCTGCGGGCTCGCGGCGCGGAAGCGGGCGAGCAGCTCGCGCTGGCGCTCAAGCGGGGCGCCCGCGATCGTCCAGCGCACGGCGAGGCGCTCGAACAGCAGCTCGACCGCACGCTGCCAGGCGTCCTCCTGCGTTGCGGCTGCTCGCGAGCTGCTACCCACCCGTCCCGCGAGGGTCTCGGCATACTCCAGCCGCGAAGCGGGCGTGAACGAGCCGCGCAGCGTGAGTACGTTGCCCTCCGCGTCGGCGTAGTCGCTGCTCGGCGCTTGTAGGCGCTCGCGGCTGCGATTGCGCTTTCCCATGCGAGTGCAGCTTAGGCGGCGCCTCCCAGCATGCGGTAGGACCCGACCTCACTGAGCTGAGTGACAACCGGCGGCTCCTCGCAGCGACCGGCGATGTCTTGCTGGAAGCTCGCGAACGCCGCGAGCGCGGGCAGCGGGTTCTCGATGCCATCCTCCTGCGCGGCGAGGTGCATAAAGCTCGTTCCGTCATCGAGCTTGAACGTCGCATAGCGGAAGCCCTCTGGACGCTCCTGCGCGAGCTGTTCGTAGACACCGCGCACGAGTCCCTCGTTCTCCTGCACCCGATCGGGCTTGACGCGATAGCGAACCATCACGATCCTCATCGTGCCTCCTGTGCTTGGGGTTATGCAGGTACAGACGGCGGGGGACGCTGAGACTCATCGAAAGTGCGCCGCCTGTCGAAGGGTCATCGCCGACGCGGGCCGAGCCCGCCCCGCGGCGCGCGTGCCCGCATCGAGCGCGCCGGGCCGTGCTGCGCCGGACCGGCGCTACTGCTGAGCCGCGGCGCGCTCGAGCGCCCCGCGCACGTCGCCCGTGAGCGGCTTTGCGTGTCCCGGCCACGCCGCGGCGGGCTCGAGCGCGGCGAGCTTCAGCATGCTCGCCCGAGCCTGCTCGGTGTCGTAGTTGTAGACGGGGAAGGGCAGGTGCGGCTCTGAGTCGCGGCCCCAGGTATCGAGCGTATAGAAGCAGTCGCTGCTCAGCGCGAGCCGATCGGACTCGCGCCACAGCGCGATTTGTCCGGGTGCGTGCCCGGGTATGTCGATGACCTTGAAGCCCGCGACCTCGTCGCCCTCGGCGACGGTGCCCGTGA
The DNA here is from genome assembly GCA_035507305.1 of Solirubrobacteraceae bacterium. Taxonomy (GTDB): domain Bacteria; phylum Actinomycetota; class Thermoleophilia; order Solirubrobacterales; family Solirubrobacteraceae; genus Palsa-744. The sequence goes on from DATJOE010000290.1 coordinate 13,938, forward strand.
TGTGCACGGGGCCGCCATCCCAGGCGTAGCGGTGCATCAGGCGCTGCACTTGGCGATGAGGGAAGGGCAGCCCTTGCAGCCCCTCGGGCCAGTAGCGAAAGCCGCCACTACCTTCGGCGTCCTGCACCTCGGCCTCGTGGCAGTAGACCGGCGCACCGAGGCCGGGAGCTGCGCCGCGGTGATCGGTGTGGCCGTGGCCGAGCACGATTCGACGGATGCCGCCAAGCTTGGCCCCGGCCCGGGCAAGCGCGCGAGTCATCGTCCGCGCGCCCGCGTCGAACAGCGTCACGCCGCCATCGTCCTCGATCAGGTAGACGTTGCAGCGGGCGGGCTGGCCCTGGACGACCCAGACGCCCTCGGCGACGAGCTGGGCCTCGCCGCCGGCCAGGCGCGAGCCGAGCCGGGTGCGAGCGTTGAATGCGCCGGTCAAGCGCAGCTCGGCGCTCGATCCCTGCGCGGGCATCATCCCGAGCTGGCGTGGCAGCGCGATCGAGTCAGGGAAGGCGTCGTTGCTCTGGATCAAACCGTCGCGGACGGTGAGTAGGTCGATGCCCTCCATCGTCACGCGGTCGCCCGTGGGCTCGATCCCATTGAGCGGCCCCGGGCCCGCGAAGGTTCCGCTTAGCTGCCATTGGACGGCGCAGCGATCGTCCTGCGCGGTCGTGGAGAGGACCTCGAACTGAAGGTCAGGAACGGCGCCGAGTAGCTCGCCGAGGAACGCGCGCACGCCCTCGGGCGCAAGCACGTCGACCTGGCCCCGGACGTTCTCGCGCCCGCCCTCGGCCCACAGGCCGACCGCGGTGTCGAGGTCGCGCGCGGCGATCGCGTCGAAGTAGCGACGCGCGATCGCTTCGGGATCGGTCTTCGTGATCCGGCGGCGCGGGCTGCGCGCCTGGCGCACATTCGCCGCGGCCTGCTCGACCTTGGTCGCTGCCCCGTCTGCCTCGTCGCTCTGCTGATCGGCCATGAATCGATCCTCCTTTTGCACCCCGCTGCGGACGCTGCTCTGGGCGCTTAGTCTAGTCTCCGGCGCGTGGCCGAGGCGAGCAACCCCAGCGCCGCGCAGGCTCCTCAACGCAGGGACCGCAAGCGCGAGCTGGGCAGGGGGGAGCGAGTGTTCCCGGGGATCTACCGCCTGCGCCTGCCGCTGCCCTGGCCGGGCGTGCCGCATTGCAACGCGTGGGCGGTCAAGTCCGGGGACGGCTTCGTGCTGTTCGACACCGGGATGAACGACCCTGATTCGATTGAGAACCTAGAACGCGCGCTCGGCATGTGTTCGCTGCGGATCGAGGACACACGTCTGATCGTCTGCACCCACGCGCACTCTGACCACTGTGGGCAGGCGCCGCTGATCGCCGAGCGTGCGGGCTGCGAGATCTGGATGCACCCGAGCCATGAGCTGCTCAACGACATGGTCGAGGACCCCGAAGCGGTGTTCCTGCGCCGCCTGGAGGTGGCCCGCCAGAGCGGCGTGCCACGTGAGCCATTGGAGCGATACGCGGCGGAGAACAAACCGCGTACAAGTAGCGGCTTCGCGGGCACGATCGAGCCCGCGAAGGAGCTGCTCACGGGCGTGACAGTCGAAACGGACCTCGGCCCATGGACGGCATATGAGACGCCGGGGCACGCTCCCTCGCACGTCTGCCTGTTCCAGCCCGAGCGCCGCCTGCTGATCTCAGGCGACCACCTGCTCGGACGAATCTCGCTGTATTTCGAGTACGGGCACTCGCCTGACCCCGTGGGCGAGTTCCTGCACTCGCTCGACGTCGTGGAGCGACTCGGCGCGCGCCTGTGTCTGCCGGGGCACGGGCGCACGTTCGCGGACGTGCACGCGCACATCGAAGGCAACCGCAAGCTCGTGCACGAACGGCTCGACAGCGTGGCGCGGGCGCTCGGGGAGGGTCCGCTGAGCGCGTTTGAGATCGTGCCTCGCGTTTACGGAGACACGCTCTCCCAGCAGAACGCCCACTGGTTGCTGTCGAAGATCCTCAGCTACCTGACGCATCTACAGGCGCTGGGGCAGGCGAGCCCGATCCCCGGTGAGCCCGAGCGCTGGACTGCATAATCAGTAGATGCACATCAGCGAGATCCTCGCCGCCGAGCAGCCGGTGTTCTCTTTCGAGTTCTTCCCGCCAAAGACCGAGCAGGGCGAGCAGAATCTGTACTCGGCTCTGCACGATCTAAAGCCGCTCGAACCCTCGTTCGTCTCGGTGACCTACGGCGCGGGGGGGTCCAGCCGCGAGAAGACGATCGGGATCGTCAAGCAGATCAAGGACGAGTTCGGGCTGGAGGCGATGGCGCACTTCACCTGCGTCGGGGCGACAGTGCCGGAGTTGCGCGAGACGCTTGATGAGATGCGCCAAGCCGGGATCGACAACGTGCTCGCGTTGCGGGGCGACCCGCCCGAGGGCCACGAGGAGTGGGTCAAGACCGACGGAGGTCTTGAGTATTCGCGCGAACTGGTTGAGCTGATCGGGGCGGACTACGAGTTCGCGATCGGCGCGGCCTGCTTCCCGGAGACGCACATCCACGCCGCGAGCCCCGAAACCGACCTGCACTTCCTAACCGAGAAGGTCGGCGCGGGCGTGGACTTCCTGATCACCCAGATGTTCTTCGAGAACGAGTACTACTTTGACTTCGTCGCACGCGCCCGTGCTGCGGGCGTGCAGGTGCCGATCATTCCGGGTGTGATGCCAATCACCCGCGTGGGCCAGGTTGAGCGGATGGCGGAGCTGTGCGGCTCGGCAATCCCCGAGGGGCTGAGCCGCGAGCTGCATGCGCGGGCTGAGGACGCGGAGGCGGTGCTCGATTTCGGCGTCGCCTACGCGACGTTGCAATGTGCGGAGCTGCTGGCGGCGGGCGCTCCGGGCATTCACTTCTACACGCTGAACCGCTCGCCGGCGACGCGCGCGATCCTCAGCGCGCTGAAGCTGACCCGCCCTTGGGAGCGGGCGATCTACCCGGCCTCGATCTCCAGCCCCTCGGCGACACGCGGCGAGCCGTCGGGCGCCTCGTAGCGCACGTCGACTGAGTCGTTCTGACGGTAGGTGCCGACCCCCCATGCGCCGAGCAGCCAGCGCCAGCCGCTGATCTTGTCCTTGCGCAGGTCGCGCTCGAAGACAAGCGCGCCGTCGCGCACGGAGTAGTCGCTACCCAGTCGTTGCGGCACGCCGTTGAGATAGACCTGGTAGGGCTCGCGCACCCCGCTGGGCAGCCTGACGGTTGATTTGCTCATCGCGAGCGGATTATGCACCCGGTGGGATCCGTACTCTGCCCGGGATGAGCGCGCGCAAGCAACCGGCCCCCCTCCGCTCCTCAGGCACGATCGCCTACACGGTGCGCCGTTCCGCGCGTGCGCGCCGCGTGCGCGTGAATGTGCATGCGCACGCGCAGGTCGAGGTCGTGCTGCCGGCGCGCGCCCCCGAGCGAGCAGCAGCAGCGGCGATCAGCGAGCTACGACCGTGGATCGAGCGACGGCTCGCCGAGGCACGCGAGGCGCTCGCGCGGGTCGCGGCCAGGGCTGGGACCCTGCCCTACCTGGGCGAGTCGCTGACGCTGGTCGCGGAACCAGGGCGCACGCGCGTGCATCGCGCGGGCGCGCAGTTGCTCGTGCCCGACGGCGATCCCCGCCCCGCGATCGAGCGCTGGTACCGGCGCGCGGCGCGCGAGGAGATCGCGCCGCGCCTGGATCGCGCGACGCGGCTCTCAGGCACCCGCTACACGGGCTTGTCGATCCGCGCGCAGCGCACGCGCTGGGCCTCCTGCTCGGCGAGTGGCGCGATGAGCTTTAACTGGCGACTGCTGCTCGCGCCTGAGCGAGTGCTCGACTATGTCGTCTGGCATGAGGTCTGCCACTTGCAGGTGCTCGACCACTCCCCGCGGTTCTGGTCATTGCTCGAGGGCTACTGGCCCGAGTACCGCGAGGACCGGGAGTGGCTGCGCCTGAACGGCGCGACCCTCGTGCTTTAGCGCCGCTGGTCGATCGGCACGTACGTCAGATCCCGCTCGCCCGTGTAGATCTGGCGCGGGCGGGCGATCTTCTGCTCCTCGTCCTCGACCATCTCCTTCCACTGGGCGATCCAGCCACTGGTGCGCCCGATCGCGAACATCACCGGGAACATCGCGACGGGCAGGCCGAGCGCCTCGTAGATCAGGCCCGAGTAGAAGTCCACGTTCGGGTAGAGCTTGCGCGAGGTGAAGTAATCGTCGTCGAGCGCGCGCTTCTCAAGCTCGGTGGCGACGTCGAGCAGCGGGCTCTTGCCGCGCACCTCGAACACGTCATCGAGGTATTTGCGGATGATCCGCGCGCGCGGGTCGTAGTTCTTGTAGACGCGGTGGCCGAAGCCCATCAGCCGCTCGTTGCCGGCCTTTACGCCCTCGAGGAAGTCGGGGATGTTCTCGACGGTCTCGATCCGTTTCAGCATCCGCAGCGCGGCCTCGTTCGCACCGCCGTGTAGCGGTCCGTACAGCGCCGCGACGCCTGCGGCAACGGCCGAATATGGGTCCACGTGAGTCGAGCCGACCGAGCGAACAGCGCTCGTGGAGGCGTTCTGTTCGTGGTCGGCGTGCAGGATGAAAAGCACGTCGAGTGCCCGTGCCAGCCGCGGGTCCGGCTGGTATTTGAGCTCGGTCATTTTGTACATCATCCCGAGGAAGTTGCTCGAGTAATCGAGCTCGTTGTCGGGGTACATGTAGGGCTGGCCCATGTTGTGGCGGAAGGCGAACGCCGCGAGCGTGGGCATCTTCGCGAGCAGGCGGATGATCTGGATCGCACGCACGCGCTCCTCTTTGATCTTGTTCGCGTCTGGGTAGAAGGTGGAGAGCGCGCCGACCGAGGCCACGAGCATGCCCATGGGGTTCGCGTCATAGCGGAAGCCCTGCATGAAGTCCTTGACGTTCTCGTGCACGAACGTGTGGATCGTGATCTCGTCTATCCAGCCATCGAGCTCGACCTTGTTGGGCAGGCGCCCGTTGATCAGCAGGTAGGCCACCTCGAGGTAGCTCGAGTGCTCGCACAGCTGCTCGATCGAGTAACCGCGGTGCTGCAAGATGCCCTTCTCGCCGTCGATGTAGGTGATCGCGCTGCGGCACGACGCCGTGTTCATGAACGCTGGGTCGTAGGACATCAGCCCGAATTCATCCTCCTGCACCTTGATCTGGCGCAGGTCGGTCGCGCGCACCGTGCTGTCTGTGATCGGCACCTCATACGAGCGTCCCGTGCGGTTGTCGGTGATCGTCAGCGTGTCCTTCGTGGCGGCCGCGCCGTTCGTGGACGTCGCTGCGACCTGGCCCGTCGTCTCAGCCTCGGTCTCTGTGCTCATGCGTGTCTCCTATCGACGGGATCGGGCAGTTGGGGGAGTTCTCCTCAATTATGAGTCAAGCGCGCGCCCGATCCGGCATTGGCCCGATCGGCACGGTCTCAGAGCGGGACGCCGGGGCGCTCAGCGCTGCGGCAGGCTGGTGCGCGAGACGAAGCTCCGCACCCTTGCGGGCGAAGGCGGCGGCGCCTCGCCGTGCGGGCCGCGCACGCGCGGACGGGGCCCCCGCGAGTGCGGGCGGTGGGGGTGGCGCGGGCGGCTGCGTGGGCCGATCCCACCGTCGCCGCCGGACGCGGGCTCGGGCGTCTGGCGCACCGCCCAGCGGACCAGCAGGAACAGCGCAACGATCGGGATCTTCAGCAGGAACATCAGCCAGATGAACGTCCACGTGGTCACAAGGCGATCATACCCTCAGTGACAGGCGCGCAACCCGCCCGGGCGGTCCGCTGTCCGCGTTTGGACGTCCGCTCGCGAAAGAGAAGCGAGCGCTCAGGCGACGCCGCTGAACTGCGTGATCGCGTGCAGCTCGCCGAGGCGAGCGTCGATCTCCTCGCGCGTCAGGCGCTGTACGCGCTCAGTGCCGAACTCCTCGACGTTGAAGGAGGCGAGCACGGTCGCATGGGCCATTGCCCGGCGCAGGAGCCCGTCGGACAGCTCGCTGCCATCGCGCAGGCTCGCGGCGATGTAGCCGACGAAGCCGCCCGCGAACGTGTCGCCCGCGCCGGTCGGATCGACGACGGTCTCAAGCGGATAGGCGGGCAGCGCGAAGAAGCCAGCGCTAGTTATCAGCGCGGCCCCGTACTCGCCCTGCTTGGCGACAATCACGCTCGGTCCCCAGGAGAGGATCTCCCGCGCAGCGGAGAGGAGGTTCGGCTTCTCGGTTAGCTGGCGCAGCTCGGCGTCGTTGAGGATCAGGCAGTCGACCCCCTCAACCGCACTAAGCAGCGAGTCGCGCGCTATTTCGATCCACAGGTTCATTGAGTCGAGCGCGACGAACCGCGCCTGGGGTAGCTGCGTACGGACCTCGCGTTGCAGGTCGGGCTGGATGTTCGCGAGGAACAGCACCTCGCTCGCGCGCGAGCCCTCCGAGAGCTTGGGTTGGAAGCCCTCGAATACGCCGAGCTGCGTGTCGAGCGTCTCGCGTGAGTTCAGGTCCCAGCCGTACTCGCCGTGCCAGAAGAAAGTCTTGCCGCCTACGACACGCTCGACATCCGAGAGGTCGGTCCCGCGGGTGCCGAGCACCTCTAGCTCGCGCTCGCCGAAGTCATCCCCCACCGGACCGACGGCCCTCACCTGCTCGAAGAACGAAGCCGCAAGCGCGAAATGGGTCGCCGCGCCCCCGAGCATGCGCTCGCGCTCGCCAAAGGGCGTCTTGACCGTGTCATAGGCAATCGAGCCCACCACCGTGATCGACATGGGCGGGCACCTTAGAGCAACATTGCGTCCCAGGCCCTTCGCTAGCCTGACCGCCGACATGCGAGCGATCCAGATGACCGAGTTCGGCGGGCCGGAGGTGTTGCGGCTCGTCGAGCTGCCGACGCCCGAGCCTGGGCCTGAGGAGGTACTGATCAAGGTCGCCCGGGCTGGGCTGAACTTCGCGGACACGCACACCCGAACAAACTCCTACGTGCGCAAGGCGACGCTGCCACTCGTGCCGGGGGGCGAGGTCGCGGGCGTGCGCGAGGACACAGGTGAGCGGGTGGTGGCGCTCGTAGGCGACGGCGGCTACGCCGAGTACGCGCTTGCCCCCAGCCACCTGATCTACCCGATCCCCGATCCACTCGAGGACGGCGCCGCGCTGGCGATCGTGATCCAGGGGATGACGGCTTGGCATCTGCTTCGGACCGCCGCGAACGTGCGGGAGGGAGAGAGCGTGGTCGTACATTCGGCCGCAGGCGGGGTCGGCTCGCTCGCGGTCCAGCTCGGCCACGCGCTTGGCGCGGGACGGGTGATCGCGACGGCCTCAAGCTCCGAGAAGCGCGCGCTCGCGCTGGAGCTTGGAGCCGACGTCGCGGTGGACTCCGAGCCCGACGGGCTCACCGAGCGCTTGGTCGAGGCCAACGAAGGCAACCCGGTGGACGTGGTGTTCGACATGGCAGGAGGGGCCGCATTTGACGCCTCCTACGCGGCGCTTGGCCACTTCGGGAGGATCGTTGTGTGCGGGATTGCGACGCAGGAACCGAACGAGGTGCGCACGGGCTCGCTGCTGCGTCACTCCCGCTCGGTCGTGGGCTTCTACCTGTTTCACACGCTCGAGCGCCCGGGGATGTTCTCGGACGCGCTCGCCGACCTGTTCGCGCGGGCCGCGCGGGGCGAGCTGCGCACGGTAATCGGCGCGACCTACCCCCTCGCAGAGGCCGCGCAAGCGCATATTGACCTGCGCGAGCGACGCACGACCGGCAAGCTGTTGCTCGACCCCGCGGCATGAGCGCACGACACACCGTCTTCGCCTCCTGTCCCACGACGCGTAAGCTGCTGACCCCCTAGCGATGCCAAAGTCCTTCGCCGATCTCGGCCTCTCCGAGCCCACACTGCAATCGCTAGCCGACGTAGGCTACGAGTCGCCGAGCCCGATCCAAGAGCAGGCGATCCCCTCGCTGTTGGCGGGACGCGACGTGATCGGCCAGGCCCAGACGGGCACGGGCAAGACGGCTGCGTTCGGCCTGCCGATCATGGAGTACGTGGACCCCGAGAACTCCGAGGTGCAGGCGCTCGTGCTGACCCCGACGCGCGAGCTGTGCATCCAGGTGACCCAGGCGCTGCGGGCCTACGGCTCGCGTGGGGGCATCGACGTGGTCGCAGTGTTCGGCGGCGCGCCGATCCGCACCCAGCAGGCGCAGCTACGGGCCGGCGGGCACGTCGTGGTCGGGACGGTTGGGCGCGTGCTCGACCTGATCTCGCGTCACTCGCTCGTGCTGCACGACTGTCGCTTCCTTGTGCTCGACGAGGCGGATGAGATGCTCGACCTCGGTTTCCTGGAGGACGTCGAGAAAATACTCTCGCTCACGCCTTCCAGTCGCCAGACGGCGCTGTTCAGCGCGACGATGCCGCCGCCGATTCGCAAATTGGCCGATCGCTATATGTACGACCCCGAGGTGATCAAGGTCGAGGCCGCGACGCTGACGATCGACACGGTCGCCCAGTTTCAGCTTCCGGTGGAGCCT
>DATJOE010000291.1:0-7745 GCA_035507305.1 Solirubrobacteraceae bacterium
GGGCACTGCAGGTCATACGCCCAGTGGTAGTCGGGCGCGACGACCTGGGGTCCGTCGAGGAACACGGTCGAACCGTCGTGGTTGGTGTAGACGACTTCGAGGAACGCCGAGGGCGAGACGACCTGGACCTTGGCGTTCACGTTCAGTTGCTGCCAGGCGCCCGCCGCGGCGGTCGCGATTTCCTTGCCGATGTTGTCGCCCTGACCGACGTAGATCGTGAAGCTAACCGGCGTTTTGATCCCTGACTTGGTCAGCAGTTCTTTGGCTTTATTCAGGTCCGTCGGACGAGGCGCGCCGACCTTCGGGTCATACCAGGAGTACGACGGCATCCACTCGCCGAAGTACAGCTTCCCGTAGCCATAGGCGACCTTCTGCAGGACCGCTTCGTAGGGGAAGGCGTAGCTCAGCGCCTGTCGGAAGTCCTGGTTGTTGAAGAAAGCGTTCTTCCCCGTATTCCAGGGCTTCTCGACGCTCTGCGGCATCTGCACCGTCTCGGCCTGGCGTGACTTGAACGACGCGACCACGCAGCAGTTGTTGCTGACGAGGCTGTGCGCCGCTTGGTTGGTGAGCCCCAGCGTGATGTCCGCCGCGCCCGACTGCGCGTCGAGCAGCAGCGTTTCGTTGTCGGGGATCATGTTCAGGATGATCTTCTTCGTCTTCGGCTTTTCGAAGAAGTCCGGGTTCGCTTCCAGCACCATCTGATGGTTGGGCTGATAGCTCTTAAGCAGGTAGGGGCCATATCCGGCCGAGTGGCTCGCGAGCCATTCGTTCGGCTTTTCCTTCGCTTGCCCGCCGTGTTCTTCGACCAGTTTCGGGTCGTAGATCGCACCCGCCGTCGGCGTAGAAAGCACCTGAAGCTGGTTCGGCGCTGGGCGCTTGTATTTGATGACCACCGTGAGCGGACCCTGTTCTTTGATCGAGGTGATCAGCGGCGGGGTGTAGTCGGTTTCCTCGAGTACCGAGTAGCCGCCCACGCCGGCCTTGATCACGCGGTTCAACGACCACACCACGGCTTTTGCGTCGACCGGGTCGCCGCTGGGGAACTTCAGCCCCGGGCGAAGGTGGAAGGTCAGCGTCTTGTTGCCGTCGCTGAAGGCGTAGGACTGCGCCAGGTACGGTTTGACCGCGCTGACGCCGAGGTTCTGCTGTTCGGTGCCGTCGACTTTCCCGGGTTCGTGGTCAACCTGAGTCAGCGTCGAGTACATCGCCCCGTCGAAGCCCGGGTCCTGGTCGTTGGTGGTGAAGTTCGGGTCGAGCGTCGCGATCGGCACCGCGTTGTTGACGATCAGCGTCGCGTTCGGATTGCTGGCGGACTTGCTAAGTGCGCCTGAGCTGCCTCCGGAGGATGAGCTCGAAGAGCTGGAACTGCTCGAGCTGGAACCGCACGCCGCGAGCAGAAGCACGGCTGCGATCGCCGCGCTTGCGACGAGGACGAGGCGCCTCACTCGGGCGAGGGACCTTCTCGTGGGTTTCATCGTGCCTCCTGGTTGGTGCGGGGTCATCGGGCCTCCATCGCTTAGTGCGGTTCTCGGGGGCGCCTCCATCGCCGGCTTTCCCGTATTGCCGAACTTACTCGACAGCTGGGACACTCGGCAGTGCGCTTGCTCCTCGAGCCACAGCCCGAGGCGCGCCCGCCGGACGTACACCCCCGTATTCGACCGCCGAGCGCATCTGGTGGTTTGATGACGATCAGTCGATATGCAACCTACCCCTCGCAAACGACAGCGTCAAGGACCCGCGCTCCAAGACTTCCCGCGCTCCTTCGACACGTGTCGAAATCCCTTGGCCGACTGTCGCTTGACAATGACTCGGGAGAAGACTACGTTCCAAACCGACTGATCGATATGTCATCTTTTCGACCGCTTCGGCCCCTTGGGGATGGGTCTTGCGGCGGACCGCTCGGGCGCTGCGTGCGCGCGGATGGGTCGCCGCAGAGCCGACCGCCGCGCCGCCCATCAGCCGATCCCCAGGATCTCTCGCGCCTGCGCGGGAGTCGCCACCGGTCGCCCGATTGCTTCGCACAGGGTCTTCGCGCGGTTGACAAGCTGCGCGTTGGACTCCGCGTACTCGCCTGGGGCGACGTAGACGACGTCCTCAAGGCCCGTGCGGACGTGGCCGCCGAGCGAGAGCGTCGCAGCCATCATGGGGAAGTTGTGACGACCGATTGCTGTGACCATCCACGGCAGCCCCGCAGGCACCGAGCGGGCGAACAGCTGGATTGTCTCGACGGTAGGCGGGGCGCCGCCGATCACGCCGAGCACCATGTGCATGAAGCCGGGCGCGCCACGCGCGGTCTGCGCCAGGCGGGCGGCCGTCACCGCCATACCCATGTCAAAGCACTCGTACTCGGGCACGATGCCGCGATCGGCCATCTCATCGGCGAGTTCCTCGATCAGCGACTTCGGGTTCAGGAAAATGACGTCGTCGGGGCCGAAGTTGATGCTGCCGCAGTTCAGCGAGGCGAGCTCGGGCTGGGCTTGCAGCGAGCGGCGACGCTCCTCCGGGGCCGAGCCGAGTTTGCCGCCGGTCGTGAAGTTGAGCACCACGTCGGCGTGCTCGCGTACACCCTGCTTGATCGCCTCGTAGTCCTCGGGCGCTTGCGTCATCTCCCCGTCGGCAGTGCGCGCGTGGATGTGCACGATGCTTGCTCCCGCGTGCGCGGCGCCGACCGCTTGCTCGATCACCTGATCCCGCGTCGCCGGCTGGTTAGGGTTGCCGGTAATAACGCCGCCTGCCACCGCGCAGGTGAGCATCGCCGGATCGCTCATGACGAAGGCCAGTCTTGCATTGCGTGACAAACCACAGTGGGCTCCCCTCGCTCCCGTCGAACGCGGCGTGGCCGCGGGCTGCGCCAGTAATATACCGAACGAGGGTATTACAGATCGAACGGAAGGAAGGATCTAGCGCATGAGCTCCGGGCCGCTGATCCTCGGCGCCGAGGAGGCGTCTTCGCTGCGACCGGAGAGTCCGCTCGAGCCTTCGGGCGCAAGCGTCGCCGACCGTGCTCGGCGTGCAACGCGCACGGTGATCGCCGATCGCAAGATCGCCGTCCCGCTCGGCGTGATCGTCCTGCTCGTGCTGTTCGCGATCTTCGTGCCGATCTTCTGGACCTACGGCCCGAACAAGCAGGACCTGATCAATTCACTCGATGCGCCGTCGTTCACGCATCCGATGGGCACCGACCAGCTCGGCCGCGACGTGTTCGCGCGCGTCGCCGACGGCGCGCGCATCTCGCTGATCGTCGCCACGATCGTGACGGTCGCGGGAGCGCTCGTCGGCGGGCTGATCGGCCTCCTCGCCGGCACGATCGGCGGCATCTCCGACGGCGTGATGATGCGCTTGATGGACGCGATCCTCGCGTTCCCGCCGCTGATCCTGGCGATGGCTGTGACCGTCGGGCTCGGCATCGGCCTGAACACCGCGGCGATCGGCGTCGCGCTCGTGTCGGTGCCCTGGTACGCGCGGCTGCTGCGCAGTGAGGCGCTGCGGATCCGCTCGCTGCCGTTCATCGAAGCCTCTTACGCGATCGGAATGAAGCGCTCGCGCGTGATCTCCCGGCACGTGATCCCGCACATGCTGCCGGTGCTCTTCATCCAGATGGCCGCCGCATTCGGCTACGCCGTGCTGGGTTTGGCCTCGCTCAGCTTCGTCGGCCTCGGCGCGCAGGTGCCGACGCCGGAGTGGGGGGCGATGATCACCGAAGGTCTCTCCTACTCGCTCACCGGTCAGTGGTGGATAAGCATCTTCCCCGGCGTAGGGCTGCTGGTCACCGTGACCGCTGCGAGCATGCTCTCTGACCGCATGCGCGACCTACTCGACCCCCGCGGCGAGTACGCGAGGTTGTAGGCGATGGGCGCGGTTATCGCCAGGCGGATCGTGGGCTCCATTGGAGCGATCTTCGGCGCGACTGTCCTCGCCTTCATCATCATGCGCGCGCTGCCCGGCAACCCCGCGCGGCTGATCGTCGGCCCGCTCGCCACGCCCCATGCCGTCGCCTCGGTGCGCCACGAGATCGGCCTGGACAAGCCGATCTTCACCCAATACTGGCTCTACATCTCACACTTCTTCGAAGGCAACTGGGGCTACTCCTACGCCGACGGCAAGTCGGTCAGCTCGCTGATCGGCGAACGGCTTGGCGCGACGATCGAGCTGGCGCTGTTCTCGTTTGCGATCACGATGCTCTGCGCGGTCGTGTTCGCGCTGCTGGTCACCTACCGCCGCCGGCCGATCGCCGATCGCATCCTGCGCGGCGTCGCCTACCTCGGCTTCGGCACGCCGCCGTTCTTCGTCGCGCTGATCCTGCTGATCGTCTTCTTCAAGTCCCTGCACTGGCTGCCGGGGCCGGAGGGTCGGCTTGGGCTTCAGGCCAACCCGCCGCCGACCGTCACCCACCTGTACACGATCGATGCGCTGATCGCCGGGAAATTCGGCACGTTCTGGTCCTCGATCGAACACCTGATTTTGCCGGGGATCGCGCTGGGGCTCTCCTCGTTCTCGTTCATCGTCCGGCTGCTGCGCGCGAACCTACTCGAGATCTCGCGCGAGCCGTTCCTCACGGTCGCGCGCGGCAAGGGACTTCGGCGCTGGACAGCGTTCCGCCGCCACGCGCTCCCGAACGCGTTCCTACCCACGCTCACTGCGGGTGGGCTCGTGCTCGGCGAATTCCTCGCGGGCAGCGTGCTGATCGAACGGGTCTTTAACTGGCCCGGGATCGGCTCGCTCGTGTTCGACGCGATCGTCAAGCAGGACTATGCGGTTGTGCAAACGTTCATCCTGCTCGCGGCCGTGATGTTCGTGCTCGTGAACCTGATCGTCGACCTGCTCTATGCGGTGATCGACCCGCGCGTGCGCATACCCGTGGTGGCGACGGCATGAGCGAGCCGACGGTAAGCGGCGAGTCCGCGGCGAACGGCAGCGTACCCGCGCCCGCGCTGTCGGTGCGCAACTTGAGCACGGTGTTCGAGAGCCCACAGCGCACCGTGCACGCCGTGCGCGATGTCAGCTTCGACATGCGCCCGACCGAACGGCTCGGCGTCGTCGGCGAGTCCGGGTCGGGCAAGTCCGCGCTCGCGCTCTCGATCCTCGGCTTGATCGAGCCGCCAGGGCGGGTCGTCGGCGGCGAGATCATGCTCGGTGGCCGTGACATCTCAAAGCTCTCCGATCGCTCTTTGGGCGCGGTGCGCGGCAAGGACATCGCGCTCGTGCTGCAAGACCCGATGAGCGCGCTGGACCCCGTGAAGACGATCGGCTATCAGGTGATCGAGGCAATTGCCGCGCACGAAGGAGAGCTGCGTCGCTCGGCGGCGCGCAAGCGCGCGGCCGAGTTGCTGGGCGAAGTGGACATACCTCAGGCCGAGCGCCGGCTCGACGACTATCCGCACCAGTACTCCGGCGGAATGCGCCAGCGAGTCGCGATCGCGATGGCGATCGCTCATAACCCCAGTGTGCTGATCGCTGACGAGCCGACGACTGCGCTCGACGTGACCACGCAGTCTCAGGTACTCGCGCTGCTCGACAGGCTCGTGGAGCAGCACGGCACCGCGGTGATCCTGATCACGCACAACCTCGGGATCGTCTCGGACTTCTGCGACGCGGTAGCGGTGATGTACGCGGGGCGCTTCGTCGAGACCTCGGGCGTCGATCACATCTTCCTCAGCCCCACCCACCCCTATAGCGAGGCGCTGCTGAAGTGCGTGCCGAACCCCGAACGGCTCGCGGAGGGTCCGCTGCCGGCGATTACCGGCTTCCCACCCGACCTCGCGCAGCTGCCCACGGGTTGCTCGTTTCAGCCGCGCTGTCCGGTGGGCAAAGACATCCCAGAGTGCCAGGGTCAGACGCCGCAGCCACACACTGTCGAGGGGCCGTCGGGCGCCGCGAGCGTCGAGTGCCACTTCGCCGATCAGCGGATCGGGCAGGTAAAGGTGTGAGCGCGGAAGATCCCAAGCCGAGTCCTGGCACGAGCGGCACCGAGATGACGTCCGCCCCCACGGCGCTCGCGGCGAGCAACGGCGCCGCGCCACCCGTGCTTGAGGCCGAACGGCTCGTCAAGGCGTTCGAGATCCGCAGCGAGGAGCGCTTCGGGCGCAAGGTACCGGTGACGGTGCTCGATGACATCTCGCTCGCGGTGCGTAAGGGCGAGAGTTTTGGGCTCGTCGGCGAGTCCGGCTGTGGCAAGTCGACGCTCGCGCGCTGCTTGCTGCGCCTACTCGAGCCGACTGCGGGCCGGGTTCTGTTCGAGGGCCAGGACCTCGCGGAGCTCGACCGCGAAGAGCTGCGCGCGATGCGCCGACGGATGCAGTTCGTCTTCCAGGACCCGTTCGCTTCGTTGGACCCACGGATGACCGCGGGGCAGATCGTCGAGGAGCCGCTGCTCGTGCACGAGATCGGCAACAGTGCCGAGCGCCGCGCCGCGACATTCGAGATGCTCGCGGACGTCGGTCTCACCGAGGAGCAGGCGGGACGGCGCCCGCACGCGTTCTCCGGCGGCCAGCGCCAGCGAATCGGCATCGCCCGTGCGTTTGTGCTGCGTCCCGACGTCGTGATCCTCGACGAGCCGATCTCCGCGCTCGACGTCTCCGTGCAGGCGCAGGTGCTCAACCTGCTGCGGCGGCTGCAGACTCAGCTCGGGCTGACCTACGTGTTCATCTCCCACGACCTCGCCGTCGCCGAGTACTTCTGCGATCGTGTCGCTGTCCTCTACCTGGGACAAGTGATGGAGCTGGCCGACCGCGAGGCGCTGTTCGGCAAGCCGCTGCACCCCTACTCGGTCTCGCTGCTCTCGGCCGTACCCGTGCCGCAGGCCGGGGGTCGCTCGCGCCGTGCCAAGCGGGCGCAGCCGATCGGCGAAGTCAGCTCGGTCGTCGACCGGCCCAAGGGATGCCCGTTCGAGCCTCGTTGTCCTGTAGGGCGGGGGCGGGATGTCTGCAAGGGGGAGCGCCCGCCGCTGGTTGAGCACGAGCCGCGGCACTGGGCGGCTTGTCACTTCCCGGGGGAGGCCAGGACGGTTGCAGGTGCGGACCGAGCAGTGCAACGGCCGAACGGAATGTCATGATGGCCGTATGTTGCGCTTTGTCAGCAAGAGGTCGGTCCACGTCGAGCCCGCTCGCGCGTCCACTGATGCCCATGGTCTTCGGCTCGCAGAGCACGAGAAGGTTGCGCGTAGCGACTGGCTAATCCTGTTCGCCGCATTCGGCGGGGCGCCCGCCGGGCTTGATCCTGTCCGCCTCCAGCAGGGACTGTTCCTTTTCTCGCGGTGTCCCGATGTGCCGTTGTGGTCGAAGTATGTATTCAAGCCCGACCTCTACGGCCCGGTCAGCGACGAGCTAGACGTGGAGCTCGATCGTCTCGCTGAAGATGGGCAGTTCGAGCTTGTGCCCGTCAGAGGAGCTAGCTGGTCCCTATACAAGCCCACCGATGCAATGTTCGATCAAGCAAAGAAGATCCTGCGGCGGATGGCCGATGAGGGTCTGCTGGGCGCGGCACGGGAGCTGTTCGAGCTCAAGCGGTTCGTCTCGAGGGCCGGTTTCGGGGAGCTACTGGAGTGCATTCACACCGAATACCCCGAGTTTGTCGTCAACTCCGTGTTCGACAGACCTGCTTGACGGCGCTGTCCAGCGGTGACGCTGATCGCCGCGCTCCGATGTCGCAACGGAGTAGTGCTCTGCTCTGACAGCCGACAGACGCGGGGAGCACGAGGCAGGCGACTCGCGCGATCCGCGCGGAAGGTATACGAGCCTCGTCCAGGG
>DATJOE010000292.1:0-6411 GCA_035507305.1 Solirubrobacteraceae bacterium
ACGGGTCAGCGCAAGCAGCGCGACGCGACGCGGGGGCGCCAAGACGGACGCACGGTGGAGATCCAGCGCCTGATCGGCCGCTCGCTGCGTGGGGTGGTGGACTTCAAGGCGCTGGGCGAACGAACGATTTATCTGGACTGCGATGTGCTGCAAGCAGACGGGGGGACGCGCTGCGCTTCGATCACGGGCGCCTACGTGGCGCTGGCGCTCGCGTGCGCGCGGCTGCGTGAGCGGGAGCTCGTGGAGCGCTCGCCGCTAACTGGCTCGGTGGCGGCGGTCTCATGTGGGATGGTGGACGGGCGCGCGCTGCTTGACCTCGATTACTCGGAGGACTCGACGGCTGAGGTGGACGCGAACGTGGTGATGACAGGCGAGGGCGGCTTGGTGGAGGTGCAGGCGACGGCGGAGCGGACGCCGCTCTCTCGCGCGCACCTGGACGAGCTGCTGGCGCTGGCGGCGGTGGGGATTGAGCAGCTTCAGGAGGCCCAGCAGCGTGCGATCGCAGGCATGGCCTCCTCGTCGTGAGGCTGCTGCTCTCGACGCATAACGAGCATAAGCGCCGCGAGTTCGCGCGCCTGTTGCCGGATGCTTCATGGCAGCTGGACGTGCTACCGGACGAGGTGGAGCTGCCCCCGGAGGACGGCGAGACATTCGCGGAGAACGCGCTAGGCAAGGCGCGTGCGGCGGCGCGGGCGACGGGACGCGTGAGCATCGCGGATGACTCGGGGATTGCGGCGGCGGCGCTTGGTGGTGCGCCGGGCGTGCGCTCGGCGCGCTACGCGGGCGAGCACGCAAGCGACGAGGAAAACCTGGCGAAGCTGCTGCGCGAGGCGCCGGTGGGCAGCGATTTGGAATACGTGTGCGCGATCGCAGTCGTCGATCCGGCGAATGGCGAGGAGCGCCTGTTCGAGGGTCGCTGCGCGGGCACGTTGGCAGAGCGCCCGCGCGGGGAGCGTGGCTTTGGCTATGACCCGGCGTTCCTGGCGCGGGAAGGCCCGGAGGGTCTGACGATGGCCGAGCTAAGCGATGAGCAGAAGGATGCGATCAGCCACCGAGGGCGCGCGGCGCGGGCGCTGTTCGAGTGGCTTAGTGGCCGCGATAACGCCTGAGCGCGCCTATTTCGCCGTGCGGTGGCGCTAGCGCAAGTTGATCGCGGCGGCGATCGCCACGGCGAGTCCGAGCCCGGCGTAGCCGTTATAGCCGGCGAGCAGCAGCAATAGGCCGGTGAGCAGCGCGATGAGCACGGTGACGAGCCAGGCGACGCGGGTCACGCTCATGCGGGCATTGTGGCGGATCGCCTGGCGGCTACTCGCTTCGCTGCTCTCGCGCGAGAGCCTGCCACGCATCCGTGCAGCGTGTTAGCGTCAGAAAGCTTCGGTATCCGAATGAGGAGGTCCAAGTGACGAAGGCCGAGCTGGTCGACCAGGTGGCGGATCGCGCCGATCTGACCAAGCAGGAGGCCGGGCGCGCGGTGGACGCGGTGCTGGCGACGGTGGAGGACGCGCTGCGCCGTGGCAGCGAGGTCACGGTGGCGGGATTCGGGAAGTTCCACGTAAGCGACCGTGGCGCGCGCATGGGTGTGAACCCGCGCACAGGGGAGCGGATCGAAATTGCGGCGAGCCGGGTACCGCGCTTCACGGCGGGCAGTGGTCTGAAGAGTGCGGTGAAGGGCCGCTGAGCCTGGAGCAGCGGTTCGCGGACGTGCTGGTCGCTCGGGTCGCCGAGCGCGAGTCGCAGATCGTGCTCGGCCTCGACCCCGACCCAGGGAGGCTGTGGCCCGAGGATGGCCCGGGTCCCGCGGCCGATCTCGGCGTGACCCCGGCAGAGCGCGCGGCGGCGGCGGTGGAGCGTCACTGCCGCGCGGTGATCGACGCGGCGGGTGAGGCGTGCGTGGCGGTCAAGCCCCAGCTCGCGCGCTTCGAGCAGCTGGGCTCGGCGGGCTGGGCAGTGCTTGAAAACGTGGTTCGATACGCGCAAGAGCGGGGGCTGCTGGTGATCGCAGATGGCAAGCGGGGCGATATCGACGTGACGGCTAGCGCCTACGCGGGGGCGCTGTTCGGCGGCGTGCAGACCCCGTTTGGCGAACTGGGGGGCCTGGGGGCGGACCTGGCGACGGTCAACCCGCTGATGGGGGTCGATGCGATCGAGCCGTTCGTGTCGAGAGCGCGCGCGGCGGGCGCAGGCGTGCTCGTACTGGTGCGCACCTCTAACCCGGGCGCGGCCGACGTGGAGGATCTGCGCCTGCGCGACGGGGAGGCTGTCTGGGAGCGGGTGGCGCAGCTGGTGCACGAGTTGGGCGATTCGGGCGTGGGCGAGCGGGGGATCAGTGACGTGGGGGCAGTGATGGGCGCGACCGAACCTGACCACCTGCGTAGGGCGCGCGAGCTAATGGGAAATGCGGTCTTTCTGCTCCCAGGCGTGGGCGCACAGGGCGGGCGGGTGGAGGACTTGGCACCGGCTTTCGCTCCGGGCCGCGCGGGCGGGCTGGTGTCGGCCTCGCGCAGCATCGTGGGCGCGTATCTGCAGGGCGAGGGCGCTTTGGCGGCGAGCCCGGCGCAGGCTGCACGAGCCGAGGCGGAGCGATTGCGCGAGACGGCCTGGGAGCTGTCTGCAATCCCGGCCTAAAGGCGTGGATGAGGCGGCGGTCCGCTAGCCTGTGGTGCGCCCCGTGGCGGGCGCCATGGGGCCGTTGGGAAGCAGGAAGGGAGCCACGATGATCATCACGGTCACGCTGAACGCCGCGATTGACAAGTCGCTCTCGGTACCGAACTTCCAGCTAGGTCGGCGTCACCGCACGGTCGAGCAGCGCACAATGGCGGGCGGTAAGGGCGTGAATATCGCGCGCACGCTAAAGGCGCTTGGCCAGCCAGTGATCGCGACTGGCTTCGCGGGTGGCGCGACGGGCACGCACATCGTGGAGCAGCTGACCGAGGAGTCGATCCTCAATGACTTCGTGCGGATCCGCGAGGAGTCGCGCACGAATACCTCAGTGCTTGATCCGACGACGGGCGAGCAGACGGAGATCAACGAACGCGGGCCGGCGGTCTCCGAGCGCGAGGTAGAACTGTTCCGCGACAAGCTGCTCTACCTGGCGCGCGGAGCGGCGATCGTGGTATTCGCGGGCTCATTGCCGCGGGGCGTGGAGCCAGACCTTTACGCAGGACTGATCGCAGACCTGGAGCGCTTGGAGGTAACGACGGTAATCGACACTGACGGGGAGCCCCTGCGCCAGGCGGCGCGCGCGGAGCCGGACGTGGTCTCGCCGAACGTGCTCGAGGCGGAGGAACTGGTGGGCCACGAGTTCGCGGGCGAGGAGGAGCGGTTGCAGGTGGTGCGCGAGATCGCGGCGGTTGGTCCGCGCGAGGCGATCATGACGCTGCCGGACGGCTGCATCGCACAGGTGCTCGTGGACGGCCACCCGCAGACAAAACGGGCGCGGATCGAGCAGCGCGAGCCAATCGCGAGGCGCGGCTCAGGCGATGCATTTCTAGCGGGCTACATAGCAGCTCGCTACGAGGGCCGCCCACCCGATCATTGTCTGCGCTTGGGCGTGGCCTGCGGCGCGGAGTCCACGGCCCGCCTTGAAGCGGGCCTAATCGACCCGCGCGAGGCGCGGCGACTGATGGGCGACGTCGAGCTGACCTCGGTCGGACAGCCCGCGCAGGTCAGCTAGCGCTCATCCCCCGGCGACGTCGCGTCGCAGGAAGACGAGATACGCCGCGGCGAGGGCGGGCACGGCATAAAGCGCGCAGACCCAGGCAGAGTGCCCGATCGGTGCCCAGTCGGTTGGCGTGCGCAGCAGCCCGTGCCAGTTCTCGAACTGTTCGGTGAGCAGATAGGGGCGAATCCCTTCGAGGCCGGGGATCTGGGCGACTATGAAGAGCAAGATCACGACGCCGACGGTGCCGACGACTGAGGCGGCGCTGTTGCGCGTGGTCGTCGAGAGCAGCACGCCGATACTGGTGACGGCGAGCAGTGGGATCAGGTAACAGGCGTTTGAGGCGAACACGAGCAGCAGTCCTTCGGGGGCTGAAACGACAGTCCCGGAGAATGTGGTGATGCTGTGAAATCCCCACGACGCGATGCCGGCGACGGTGGCGACGGCGGCAGCGAGGAATGTGGCAATCGCGGCGTAGAGCATCGCGGCGAGCGCCTTGGCGGCGAACACCTGCCCGCGATCGACAGATCGCGTCAGGATCGTCTTCAGGGTGCCGTTGCCGTCCTCGTTTGCGACGATGTCGCCGGCGACAAGCGCCGAGATCAAGGGCAGCATGAAGACCGAGAGGAACAGCAGCATCAGCACGGGGGTAGCGAGCCCGGACTGCGTGATCTGGGCGGCGAAGATGCTGTCGTTGTGCCCGTGGTTCTGTGGGTTGCGCAGGTTCTGCACGATCACGAAGATCAGCGGCAGCGCGACGGCGAGCCCGAGCCCGAGGTAGGTGCGCTTCTGGGAGACGAGCTTGCGTAGCTCCCAGCGCCAGACGGTCCGCGTGCCGGGACGACGAGAGCGTGCGCGAGGAGCGGCGGCCGCGCCGGCGGGAGGAGCAGCGCTCGTAGCGCTCATGCGACCTCCACGCGCGAGGTCCCGATCTCCGTCCGGCCGTTGCTTGCGGGCAATCCGGTCGCCTCGGCGCCCTCGGTGAGACGGAAGAACAGGTCCTCGAGTGTCGCGAGCTCGGGCGTCAAAGCGAGGATGCCGATCCCCGCTTGGGCGAGCGCAAGCGAGAGCTCGCCGACGACTCGTTCCTCGGCCTGGAAGCTAAGTCCCGCCTCGCCGGAGACGGCGTGCTCGACGCCGACCTGACGCTCAAGCACCGAAAGCGCTCGCGCGTCGTCGGTGGTGCACAGGCGATAACCGGCGCCGCCTTGGCGACGCAGGTCGCTGAGCGCTCCCTCGTAGACGACGCGGCCGGAGTCGACGATCGCGACGCGGTCGCACAGTTCCTGCACCTCGGGTAGCTGGTGGCTTGAGAGCAGCACGGTGATCCCCTGCTCGGCGAGGCGGCGGATCAACAGGCGCATGTCGCGCATGCCCGCGGGATCGAGGCCGGTGGCAGGCTCGTCGAGGACCAGCAGGCGCGGACGTCGCAACAGCGCGGCGGCGATGCCAAGCCGTTGGCGCATGCCGTGCGAATATCCCCGCACTCGATGTGCGGCGCGGGGCGTGAGCTCGACGGTCTCCAGCACCTCGTCGATCCGCCCGCGCGCGTTCTCTCCGTCGAGCGCGGCGAGCAGTTCGAGATTCTTGCGGGCGCTGAGGTAGGGGTAGAAGCGGGGCGCCTCGACGAAACCAGCGACGCCCTCCAGCGCTCTGGCGCCTTCGCGCATGGGATCGCGCCCGAACAGCTCGACGCGACCCTCGCTCGGCATGATCAGCCCGAGCGCCATACGTAGCGTGGTCGTCTTTCCTGCGCCGTTGGGGCCGAGGAAGCCGTAGACATCGCCGGCACGGACATTGAGGTCGATGTGATCGACCGCGAGGACCTCCTTGTAGCGCTTAACTAGCCCGCGCGCCCTGACGGGCGCAGCTTCGTCGCTCACGCTAGAGGCCTCGGGCGACGGCCTCAATGGCGCTGGGGTCGAGCGCCCCGGCGAGCAGGTAACGCACGCCGTCGCGCTCGAAGCCGAGCAGCGTGCCGAGTGGGGTCTGAAGCTCGCCGGCGGTGGTGCTGCCGATCTTGACCTTGGGCAGTCCTTCGGGCAGCTGCGCGGCTTTCTCACCTGGCTTTGCCTTGCTTTCGAGCACCGCGATACCGGTGATGCCTTTGCCGTGCACGGTCACGTTCGGGTGTTCGCTACCCGTGCTGTCTTCGTGCGCGTGGCCCTTGGCGTCATTCGGGTTGGGCAGCGTGATTTCTTCGACCTTGGCGCTGGGGGGCACGTTGACGTCGAATACCGAGTCGGGAACGGGTCCGTAGGAGATCGCGCTCGCGGCGAGTTCGAGCACGGGGTTCGAGCTTGTTGAGGAATAGAGGGCGGCGCGCAACGGCACGCCGTGCGCGGCGTCCCAGGAGAGCTCGGCGCCGCCGATCAGGCTGCCGCCTTCCTTGGGCGTGATCCGCTCGGTGTAGGCGGGTTGGCCAGCGACGTTCGCGGGGGTCGCGGGTGAGACGTCGACGTGTTCGAGCTTCGCGATCCCTTCTTCGATCTTGGCGACGCTGGGGACCTGGTGCTCGGAGCCCTCTTTGGTCTTCGCAGTCGGACCTTCCGCAGTCGGGCCTTCGTTTTCGTCGGCGGACGGCTTGAGCTCGTAGAGGGTGTTCGAGGAGGCGTCGTAGACGCTGAGCGTGTGGCCGTCGTAGAGCACCTGGGTATCGCCCTTTTCGGCCTGCAACTCCAAACGAGCGCGTCCGTCCTTGGCGATCCACAGTCGTCCCGAGGCGCCCGACAGGAGCGGGCTGGCTGAAAGCT
>DATJOE010000293.1:0-3624 GCA_035507305.1 Solirubrobacteraceae bacterium
CGGCCCGACGATCTCGATCGCTCTGCCTTCGTCCTGCGCCCTGCGCGCGAAGCGCCTGCGCACGCTTTCGAGGACCTGGCGAAGATCGACGCGGGTGCGCCGAAGCGGCAGCTCGCCCCGCTCGGTTTGAGCAATCGTCAGCAGATCCTCGGAGAGCTGCGTCAGACGATCGGCCTCTGCGGAGACCGAGGAGATCGCCTCGCGCAGTTCCTGCACCGTGCGGCCCTCGGCAAGTGCGAGCTCGAGCTCAGTGCGGAGAATCGCGAGCGGCGTGCGCAGCTCATGACTTGCATCGGCGACGAACGCGCGCTCGTGCTCTAGGGCCTCCCCCAGTCGCTCGAGCATCTCGTTCAGGGTGCGCCCGAGACGCGCCACCTCATCATCGGATGGCGGCACCGGAAGGCGCCTGTCTGGCTGGGCCGCCGAGATCTCACTGGCCCTGGCGCGCATTGCCTCGACCGGGTGCAAGGCGGCTGCGGCTACCCAATAGGCGGCGAGCGACGCGAGCAGCAGCGCGACCGGGCCTCCGATCAGCAACAATTGCAAGAGGTCGGTGAGCGCCTCATCTCGCGACCCGGTCGACGTTCCAACGACGACGACCCAGCTGCGGCCGTGAGCTGTGACGGGGGTCGCCAGCAGACGCGACGCGCCCTCTGGTGCAGGCATCGATCCTCGGCTGAGCAGGACCGGACGACGCAGAGCATCGCGCAGTTGAGCTCGAGACAGTAGAACCTGATTGCCGATCGCCGCCGAGGAATCGACGACGCTCCCGTCCGCCCTCAGGACCTCGGCGAAGCTCTCAGCTCGTCCCACGAGATTCCCGCGCCCGTCGCGCAGGCCCGAGTCCGCCTCGCGAACCAGGACGACGAGATCCGCTGCTCGCGAGCGCAGACCGGAGTTGATCGCGCTGTCGAGCTCGGCCTTGAAGCGCAGGTAGACGAACACGCCGATCGCGCCCAGCACGAGCACCATCACAGCGGCGAACACGAGCGTCACGCGTAGGCGTATCGAAAGGCGACTCAAGGAAGGACGGCTTAGCAGCCTCCGTCCTTTCGTAGCCGGTAGCCGGCGCCTCGCACGGTCTCAAGCGAGGTGACGTCGAACGGGTAGTCGATCTTCCGGCGCAGGTAGCGGACGTAGACCTCGATCACGTTGGAGCGATGCTGAAAATCGTACTCCCATGCCTGTTCGAGCAGTTGGGTGCGTGTCAGGACATGTCCGGGATTACGCATGAACAGCTCGAGCAACGTGAATTCCTTAGTGGAGAGAGCGATCTCGACCTTCCCGCGCCGAACCTGCCTAGTAGCGGGGTCCAGTCGCAAATCGCCGACCTCCAGAATCGTTGGCCTCTCGGCCTGGCCACGACGAACCAGTGCACGCAGTCGAGCCAGCAGCTCAGCGAAGGAGAAGGGCTTGGTTAGGAAGTCATCCGCGCCGCCGTCGAGTCCCGCGACGCGATCGGCGAGAGCACCGCGGGCGGTCAGCATCAGGACCGGCGTCCAGACTCCGTTGACCCGAAGCCGCCGGCAGGTCTCAAAACCGTCTATGCCGGGGAGCAGGACGTCGAGCACTATCGCGTCGTAGCCGTTGACGCCTGCCATCAGCTCCGCCTTCTCGCCAGTGGGGGCCACGTCCACGCTCAGCCCCTGCTCGGTTAGGCCTCGGCGTAGCAACGCCGCCATCTTCACTTCGTCCTCGACTACCAAGACGTACACAGCTACACGCTCTCCGAGAAAGATGAACGTCAGATGAGAGCAGGGTTCTCTAGCGGGCCCAATCGGTCGATGATGTATTAGGGTAGCCAAATTAGGTAACCCTAATCGCTGTCCCGCACTCCCCGAACAAACCCCGAAGTAACAAGGAGGCCCTTGGTGCAGTTTCGCGCAGTCAGATTCTTGCCGGCGTCAATAGGCATAGCCGCGGCGGCGCTCATCGCGATCGGCTGCGCCAGCAGCTCCTCCCCGAGCTCGGGCTCGCTAACGCTCTATAGCGCCCAGCACGAAGCAATGACCAAGGCCTTCGTGAAGGGGTTTGAAGCGCAGCACAGCATCAAAGTGAAAGTCCGCTACGGCGAGGATGAGGGCCTTGCCGGTCAGATCGAGCAGGAAGGCAGTTCCTCTCCGGCGGACGTGGTGCTGACGGAGAACACCCCGCCGCTGGAAGCGCTCTCGGCGAAAAGCATGCTCTCGAAAGTCGACTCCTCGACGCTCGCCAAAGTCCCGGCGCAGTACAACTCCGCGAAGGGCGAATGGGTGGGAGTAGCGGCCCGCGAGACAGTGATGGTCTACAACCCGAATCTGATCTCGGCGTCTGAACTTCCCGCTTCGATCCTTGACCTCGCGAAGTCCGCATGGAAGGGCAAGCTCGCGATCGCCCCCTCCGAGCCGGACTTCGTACCGATCGTCAGCGCGATCGAGAAGCTGGATGGAGAAGGGGCCGCGAAGGCGTGGCTCGAAGGGTTCTCGAGCAACGCCAAGCACTACAACGACAACGAGGGGATCATGGCCGCCGTAGACTCCGGCCAGATCGCCGCCGGGATCATCAACCACTACTACTGGTTCGAGGCGATCGCCGAGCAGGGCAAGAGCAAGGTGCCCTCAAAGCTTCACTACTTCGGCAACCAAGACCCAGGAGCACTGGTGAATATCTCGGGCGCGGGCGTTCTCGCCGGAAGCCACGATCAGAAGCTGGCTCAGGAATTTCTCGCCTACATGGTCAGTAAGCAAGGACAGGTGGCGATGACAAAGAGCGGGGACTGGGAGTACCCGCTGAACGCCGAAGTCCCAGCGCCGCCGGGGGTCAAGCCCTTCTCCAGCCTCGAACCGCCCCAGGTCGGGCCAGCGGATCTCGGTGATGGGTCGGCGCCGCTGCAGCTGATGCAGACCGTGGGCTTGCTCTAGCCGATGCAGTCAGCGGGCGCCACGCAGCGGGTGACCGTCTCCCCGCGCCTGCGGTGGAAGCGCTTGGGCCGAGGGCGCCCGCCCGCGGTTCTGCTTGCGCTCTCGGCAGCGATCGCGCTGCTGGCCCTGGCGCCCGTCGGCTTCCTGCTCGACCAGACGACCGCGAGCGGCTGGTCGGAAGTGCAGCGACTGCTGTTCCGGCCGTTCGTCGGCCGGCTGCTGACCAACACTGCCCTGCTGATCCTGGTCGGCACCGCCGCGTGCAGCATCCTCGGCGTAGGAATCGCCTGGCTGATCGAGCGCACCGATCTCCCCGGTCGACGTGTCTGGGCGGTTCTCGCGGCGCTCCCGATCACGGTGCCCGCGTTCGTGACGAGCTACAGCTGGGTCTCGATCACCCCGGCGGTGCAGGGCTTCTGGGGGGCGACGGGCATCGTGACGCTGGCCTACTACCCGCTGGTCTACCTCCCCGTCGCCGCGGTGCTGCGGGGTATGGACCCGGCCCTCGAAGAGTGTGCGCGATCGCTCGGCTACGGGCCTTGGCGCACGTTCTTCCGGGTAACGCTGCCGCAGACGCGCATCGCCCTGCTCGGGGGAATGCTGCTCGTCGCGATCCATCTGCTCTCGGAGTTCGGCGCCTTCGCGATGCTGCGCTTTCAGACTTTCACGACCGCGATCTACGACGAGTACAAGCTCAGCTTCGACGGCGTCGGCGCGTCGATTC
>DATJOE010000294.1:0-4753 GCA_035507305.1 Solirubrobacteraceae bacterium
ACACCCTCTCGCAGTGATCCGGCCGGCGCATCCTTGCCGGCGGAGAACACGACCCCATGCGCGGGCGCGCCCTCGGCGCGCCTCGCCAGGAGAGGAGAGCTGCCTTGATCTCGCGCGCCCTTCGATCGACCCTTCGCTCGAGAACCGCCCGCCGCGAGGCGCGATGCTCAGCGCGGCCGTCGCGCCCCTCGGACACGGCGCTTCGCGTTGTCGAGCGCGACGAGGCCGCTCACGAGCAGCACGAGGGCAGCTCGAGATTGTGCGTCGAGGCCCCGCGCCGCCTCGAAGGCACGCCCCAACTCGCCGTCGTCGTCGGCCGCGCTCTGCTCGCCGAAGACGAGCTCGTCGGCGGAGAGCCCGAGGGTGACACAGAGCCGGCGCACGACGCGAAGCGTCGGCTCGGAGGTCCCTGCCTCGTAGCGGTTGAGCTGGGTGAGGTGCACCCCGGCACGCTCGGCGAGCTCGGACTGGGTGAGCCCCGCGCCGCGCCGTGCGGCGACGAGGCGCTCGGGAAGCTCCACGGCACGCCCTCCCTTCCGGTGACCTGATCTAGTAAACTAAGACACGCATATTAGCACGATAACGAGGTCCGACGCGCTGGGAGGGGGTAGTTGCAGATGGAGGACCCGGAATCCGTTCAGCCACTCGGCATCGACTCGAACGACGACGACCAGGCGATCCTCGCTGGCGTGCTCGAGCATTACCGCGCCCGTCGCGCAGCCTCTCTTGCGGCGCGAGAGGCGCTCGGAGCACTCGGTGTCTCGGGTCAGCTCGCCGACGCCTACGCGATCGGGCTTTCTGACCGCAGCCTCGGACTTCGCCTGCCAAAGCGCCGCAGCGGCGCAGGCGACGCGATCCGCGACCGGCTTTGCTCCCTCGGCCTGTATCGCGCCTCGGGTCACGAGCACCTCGTCGGCTGTCTCGTCGTTCCGGTGCGCGACCACGACGGGGCGATCGTCGCCCTCGTCGGTCTGCGTCTCGAGCGCCCAGCAGAACAGCTCTATGCCGAGGGGCTGCCGGGCGGAGTGTTCAACGAGGGCTGTCTCGCCTCCGGCACCGGCCCGGTCCTCGTCGCCTCGTCCATCGCCGACGTACTCGTGGCGATCGGTGCCGGCTTCGACGCGCTCGGCCCGGCGCGCGCCGGCGGGTTCGACACCGGCGACCTTCGGCGCATCGCTGCCTCAGGGCGCGAGCTCGTCGTGGCGTGCGGAGACGAGCGCCTGGCGCACCGCCTCGCCGAGGCGGGCGCAGCGGTGGGCGTGATCGAGACGACGCTCTGCCTCGCCGAGCTCGTCTCCGGCACCGCCTCGGCATCGTCTGCTGTCGGCGCGCTCATCGAGTCGGCGAGCCGGCTCGGCGAGGACCGAGCAGGCAACCAAGCCGCGGCCGCGCCGGCGTCGGGTTCCGGTGAGCGCAGCCCGGGTGAAGCGGCGCCTCTCGTCGAGTTCGACGCCGAGGCCGGCCTCGTGAACGTCGCCTTTGCCTCCCGCCACTGGCGCGTGCGCGGGGTGGGCGCGGGGCGCGGGGCCGACAGCTTGAAGGTGGCGCTGCAGGTGAGCGACGCGGCAACGGGCCGCTTCCACCTCGACGGCTGCGACCTCTACTCGGCACGAGCGCGACACGGCTTCCTCGAGGCCGCAGCGGGCGAGCTTCGCGTCGGTGTCGGCGAGCTCGCACCGGAGCTGAACGAGGTGATCGCCGCGGTCGAGTCCGCCCGCGAAGAGCTGGCGCGACCGGTCGCCGGGCGGGCGGAGATGACCGCCGCCGAGCGCGAGGAGGCGCTCGGGCTCCTGCGCACACCCGAGCTGTTGTCCCGCGTCGTGGCGGACCTCGGTTCGCTCGGCGTCGTCGGTGAGGAGACGACGCTTTCCTGTTGCTACCTGGCGGCGATCTCACGGCTCTGCGAGCGTCCCTTCGGCGCCGTCGTCGCCTCGGCGTCGTCCTCGGGCAAGTCGAGCGTGCTCGAGGCGGTCTGCTCGCTCGTGCCCGAGGAGGACCTTGTCAACCTCTCGGCGATCACCGCCCAGGCCCTCTACTACCTCGCCGCCGGCGCGCTTTGTCACAAGGTGCTCGTCCTTGCCGAAGAGCACGGGGCGAGCCGTGCCGGCTACGCCCTCAAGCTCTTGCTGTCCGAGGGACGGCTCTCCATCGCCGCCACGGGCAAGGAGCGCGCCTCGGGACGGCTCTCGACGCGCAGCTACGAGGTCGCCGGGCCCGTGAGCGTGCTCATGACGGCGACGGATGCCGAGCTCGACCCCGAGCTCGAGAACCGCCTCGTCACGCTCTCGACCGACGAATCCGCCGCAACGACCGCCGCGATCCAGGCCGCCCAGATGAGCGCGATGACCCTCGACGCGCTCGTCGCCCGCCGCCGGCGCGAGCAGCTCGTGCGACTGCATCGCAACGCCCAGCGGCTGCTTCAACCCTTCCCCATCGTCCTGCCACCCGGCGTCGCGCTCGGCCTCCCGTCGAGCGCGCTGCGACACCGGCGCGACCATCAAAAGGCGCTCTCGATGATCGCTGCGATCACGATCCTTCATCAGCACCAGCGCGAGCAGAGGACCGCCGGTGCCGGCGAGGCCGCCGTCTCCTACCTCGAGGCGAGCGCCACCGACGTCGAGCGCGGGATCGAGCTGGCGCGCTCGGTGCTGTTCTCCCGCGCCGCCGAGCTGGCACCGGCCGAGGCGCGCCTGTGCGAGGCGATCACCGAGCATGCCCGCACCGTCGCCGAGCAGTCCGGCTGTGAGCTGTACGAGGTCGGCGTGACCCGTCGCGAGCTTCGAGGGCTGCTCGGCTGGTCCGACAAGCAGGTACGCTCCGCCACCGACCGCCTCGTCCGCCTCGAGCACCTGGTGAGCACTCCCGGCGGTCGCGGACGGCTGCGCCGCTACCGCCTCGTCGAGTCGTTCGAGGCGAGCGGACCGGAGCGACCTTCCCGGGTGCAGGTGGCCGGAACAACCTCGAGTTCGCCCTCGGTTCGCCCTCCCGCAGGGCGAACCTCGCAGGCGCCGCGAGGAGGGAGAAGCTCTCAGTTCGCCCACCTCGCCGCTTCGTCGCGAGCACACGACGCGTGCGAGGACGACGTAGATGAAGACGTAGACGCGGACGGCTCCGGCCAGATGAGCTTCGCCATGCCCATTGCCGGTGGCACGATGACGCGAAGGCGGGGACGGCGATGACCGCCACCTGCGAGGCGGTCGCCTCCTACCTCGAGCACCTGGCGACGCACGGCTACGCGACGACAACGATCACCGCACGCCGCTACCACCTCGCCGAGCTCTCCGCGTTCCTCGCCGACCGCGACGTGACCGAGATCGAGCAGGTGAGCCCGGCGCTCCTGTACTCCTACCAGCGCCACCTGTTCCTGCACCGCAGCGCCTCGGGCGCGCCGCTCTCGTTCCGCACCCAGGCCCAGCGCCTGATCGCGCTGAAGGGCTTCTTCGCCCACCTCGCGGCGGAGGGGGCGACGCCCTATGACCTGGCGGCTTCGATCGTGCTCCCGAAGGCCGAGCACCGCCTGCCAGAGGGCGTGCTCTCGGCCGAGGAGGCAGAGGCCGTGCTCGCCGTCCCCGACACGACGACGGTGCTCGGGCTTCGTGACCGGGCGATGCTCGAGGTGTTCTACTCCTCGGCGATCCGGCGCGCCGAGCTGATCGCCCTCCGGGTCCACGACGTCGACTTCGCCCGGGGGACCTTGTTCGTCCGCCAGGGCAAGGGCGGGCGCGACCGCCACGTCCCGGTCGGATCGCGGGCGGTGTCCTGGCTTCGCCGCTACCTCGACGACTCCCGCCCGCAGCTGCTCGGGCGCATCGGAACCGAGACGCTCTTCTTGTCCTCCACCGGCGGGCGCCTCGCCCCCGACGTCGTGAGCAGGACCGTCACCGCCTACGTCCGGGCCGGCGCGCCGGGGCGGAAGGGAAGTTGCCACCTCTTCCGGCACTCGACGGCGACACTCATGCTCGACAACGGGGCCGACGTGAGATACGTCAATGAATTGCTGGGCCATGTGAAGCTCGAAACCACGCAACTGTACACGCGTGTGTCAATTGCCAAGCTGCGCCAGGTCCACGCCGCCTGCCACCCGGCAGAGCGGGGCGCACGATAGCGCCTTGGCGCCGGGGAGGTCCGCGAGCCCTGGTCGGCCGAGCGCGAAGCTCTGCCGCGATGGCTCCGACACGAAGCCTGCGACGCCGTTGGCGCTTCTACGCGACCCCGGCGGGTCGACAGCCGGTGAAGGACCTCATCGCCTCGCTCAGCGACGCGGACGCCGCCGCGCTCGCCGCGGCGATGCTCGACGTGCGCGAGAACGGCCTCGTCGCGGCGCGCCATCTGCGCGGCGAGATCTACGAGGTGCGTGCCGAGGCGGCGAGCGCTTCCTACAGGCTGCTCTTTGCCGAGGAGGGCACCAAGGGCCGTGTGCTGCTCGGCCTGCACGCCTTCTCGAAGAAGACCCAGCGCACACCGCCCCAGGCGATCGAGCTCGCCACGAGGCGCCTCGCCGACTGGCGCCGCCGGGCCTCGCAGAGCTGAGCTATGCTCAATACAGCATAACAGCGAGGTGATGAGCATGCTTAGGTGCGACGATCTCGACGAGCTGATCGCCGATCGAACTGCTGCCAACCCGGCCTTCCCGGCGATGGTCGAGCAGGCCCTCGAGGCGCGAAGGGTGCTGCGCGAGCTGACGGCGGCGCGCCTCGCCCAGGGCCTCTCCCAGGCAGTTGTCGCGGCGCGGATGGGCTCCTCGCAGTCCGTC
>DATJOE010000295.1:0-3643 GCA_035507305.1 Solirubrobacteraceae bacterium
TGACGAACACGATCATCACGACGAAGAAGCTCACGGGCCAGATCGTGCCGTGCGGCGGCCAGTGGTAGCTGTCGTAGGCGAGGACGATGCCGACCCACATCGCGCCGACCCCGATGCCCGCCGCAGTCAGTAGCGCGGTGAGCGGGCGTCTGGTCAGTCGCAGCGCGCTCGCCGCTGGTCCGACCAGCAGCGCCGTTGAGAGGATCGTCCCGATCGTGATCGCCGCCAGCGCTGCCGCGAGCGCGAGCGCGACCAGGTGAAGTGCGCCCACGAGCCGTACGGGGATCCCGCGGGCCGACGCCATCTCGGCACTGACGGAGCTGAGCATCAGCGGACGGTAGAGGGTGAGCGTGATCGCCAGCACGACGGCGCTCAGCAGCAGGATCAGCGGAATCGTCGCGCTGGAGATCGCGAACACCGAGCCGAACAGGATCGTGACCGTCGCGCCGGTGGTGCTGTGTTCGCTGGTGTACAGATACAGGAACAGAGCTGCGAGGCCGATCCCGGCGCCGAGCACGATCCCGGTGGCGAGATCCCGCCCACGTGCGCGCTGCACCCCGATCGCCTCCATCGCGCCTGCCGCGATCAGGTTGCCGATCACGAATCCCCACAGCGTGCCGACTCCCACCAGATACGCTCCCGCGCCGCCGGTGGTCCCGAGGTCCCCGAACGCCTCGCCCGCGAAGGACTGACCGCGTATGACGGTGAACACGCCCACCACCCCGGTGACGATGGCGACGAGTGCACCGACGGCGAGGGCGATGTGCACGGCTTCGCTTTCGAAGAAGCCCGAGGCGAAGATCGGTGAGAGGAAGTTGCTCACCCGGGGATGCCCGCGCCGGGGAAGGCGCCCTCATGGCCCGCCAGATCGGTGTCCTCGCCAGCGCCGGCGACGATCAGCACGCGACCGTGGACGTCCAGGACGTCGACGTGGCGGCCGTAGAGCTCGCTGAGCACGTCCGCTCGGACGACCTCCTCGGTGGTGCCGCTGACCGCGCGCCCGGCGGCGAGGTAGACGATGCGATCCATAACAGGGAGCAGCGGGTTGATCTCGTGCGCGGAGATCAACACCGCGACCTGCTGCTCGCGGGTGATGCGCGCGAGCAGCGCCACCACCTCCTGGGCTCCTCCCAGGTCGAGATTGGCGAGCGGCTCATCGAGGAGCAGCAGACGCGGACGGGCGATGAGCGCGTGCGCGATCAGGATTCGCTGCTGCTCCCCGCCGGAGAGCTGGCCTACTCGCGTGTCGGCGAAACGCTCGGCGTCAACCGCGTGCAGCATCTCCTCGACGAGCGCCCGTCTGGTCCGGGAGGGCACTGGCATCCCGAGACGGTGGGCATCGATACCGAGCCCGACGAGATCTCGCGCGCGCAGCGGAACGTCGGGGTCGAGCAGGAACTTCTGCGGCACGTAGCCGATCAGGCGATGTCGGCGTCCGTGCTCGCGGCCTTCGACGAGCACGCGCCCCGCGCTCGTCGCCTGCAGGCCGAGGATCACCCGGAAGAGGGTCGTCTTTCCCGCGCCGTTTGATCCGATCAGCCCCGTGAACTCGCCCGGCGCGATCTCGAAGCTGACCCGATCGAGGATCGTACGCCCGGAGAGCCGCACGCTCACCCCCTGCACCGCGAGGACATCCCCGCTCACCGATGCGCCGTCCGAGCTCACAGCTTTTCAGTCGACACACCCTGCGCGACGGCCTTTTCCAGCGCCTTGACCTCCGCCAGCATCCAGGATTGGTAGTCATAGCCTGGGGTCGGCATCGTCTCGTACACCCCGACCACCGGAATCCCGGCGCGCTTGGCGGCTTCTTTGAAGGACTCGGTCAGCGAGTCTGTCACCTGCTGGTTGTAGACGAACACCTTCACCTGGTGTCCTGAGAACAGGGCGTTCTGCAAGGTCACGTTCTGCGGGGCCGGGTCGGTGCCGTTCATGATCGAGGCCTGCAGCGTGAACGGCGTCATGTTCTTCGTCCCGGCGGCTTCGAGCATGTAGTCGCCGACCGGCTCGGTCGTAGCGACCGGCGTGTACGGGTAGGCGGCCTTGAACTTCGTGATGGCCGCGTACCACGACTTCAGCGATTCTTCGAACTTCTCGGCGTTTTCCTGGAAGTACGCCGCGTGCTCGGGCTGCAGCGCCGATAGGTCGCGTACCAGCGCCTTGGCCACCGCCGGCATCGTTTCCGGTTTGTACCAGAGGTGCGGGTTCGGGGTGGAGTCGGGGAGACCCAGCAGATGCTGGACGTTTATGACCTTCCGCGAAGAGCTCGGCGACGCGGACTCGATCTTTTCCATGTAGGTGTCATAGCCAACGCCGTTTTCGATCAGCAGACTCGCCGCGCTGACCGCCTGCGCGACGCTCGGACTCGCCTCGAAGGTATGCGGGTCGGTATTCGGGTCGCTCTCGATCGCGGTGGCCTTCACGTACTTGCCCCCGATCTGTTCGATCACGTTGGCGTACTCGTTCTCGGCCCCGACCGCGTTGATCGTGGCGCTCCCGCTCGAGGAGGCCGAGGAGCTCCCTCCGCATCCCGCGAGCGCGAGCACGAGTAGCAGCACCGCCGCAGGCGCGGCGAGCAGGGCGGGACGGGGCGCGTTGCGTGGTGTGGTCTTCATTGGCAACCTCGATCAAGAAGGTGGACGGGACTCGCCGCACCTCGGCAGGCCGGCCGGGAGGACCATAACAGCATATTGAGTCTCGGTCTCTTTCTTGAGAGGAGCGCGGGGTCCCGCACCCAGGGAGCGTGGCCGGGTGAGCCAGCGCGAGCTGCCGCCCACTCCATCCGCTGCGCTCGTGGTGTCCAGCAGCGCCACCCGCCGGAATGCGACGACGTCTGTTCGTTTGACGACCGGTCGACTACGTGACTAGGTCTGGCAGGCTGCGCAATCGCCACGAAGGATGACCTCGTGAGCGTGCGTATCGAACCCCAGGCGACGCGAGAGCCGGTCGATGGAACGCTCCAGATCACGGTCATCGAAAGGCATCAGGCTCCCGCAGGAATCGCACAGAAGGTGATGATGATGAGCGCCGGCGGGGTCGATCAGCTCGTAACGGGTCATGCCGGCACCCAGATCCAGGCGCGCCACCAGCCCCCGCTCTTGCAACAGCTCCAGGATGCGGTAGATGCTCGCGCGCGCCACGCGACGACGGTCGCCGGCGCGAAGCCGATCTTCGATCTCCAGCGCGCTCAGTGCGCACGATTGGTTTGCGAGGAGGTCGATGATCGCGTCGCGCGCACCGCCTTTGCGATGCCCCGCCTGATCGAGCACAGCGCGGGCGTGCTCGGCCCACTCCAATCCGCCGATGTCCGACATCGCCCTGATATTAGCCTCGTCGCGGCAGATAGTAGGACTCCTTCTTGCTTTTAGGCGAGATCCCCAGGGAAGCAGGTTTGTCAGGGTCTAGCCCACCTGTGCGACGAGGACCCTGGTGGACGGTGCCCAACCACTGACAAGCGTGCAGCCGCGTCGCAGGAGCTGTCAGCCCGCGCGCAAGAGCGCGATCAACCCTCCCGAGCCGGCCTGAGAGGGCGTTGAGCTGGAACACGTAGTGATGCGGCCCATGCCCGGGCACGGGGCGCGGGGCGCGGGGCGCGGGCCGGCGTAGCCTGTCCGGTTGAAGGAGCCGCGGCCGTTGCCGTGCGGGC
>DATJOE010000296.1:0-15790 GCA_035507305.1 Solirubrobacteraceae bacterium
ACCGCTTCTACCGGGGCGCCGAGGCGCGCGGCCTGCCCGGCTCCGGGCTCGGGCTCGCGATCGTGCGACAGGTCGCCGACCAGCAGGGCGGATCCGTCTCCGCCGAACCCGCGCCCGACGGCGGCACGCTCATGCGCCTGCGCCTCGCCCGCGCCGAGACCGTTGCCGGCGAGCCAGATCTAGGCGCCGAGGCCGAGCGCAGCTTCGTCTGATGCGCACGATGTGCTCGCGCCTGGGCGCGAAACCGCGCCGGGGGCACGCCGAAGCGTCGACGGAACGCCTTCGCGAACGAGGGCACCTGGCGATAGCCCACCAGCCGCGCCACATCGCGAACCGGGATCGCCGGCTGCTCTGCGAGCAGCTGCGCCGCCACTGATATCCGCCGCGCGTGAAGGTCCTCGCTGAAGCTCGTCTCGCTGAACTGCGCGTATGCGCGCTGCAAGCTACGGGGCGAGCTGGATACTGCCCCCGCGATCATGCGCAGCGTCAGCGGTTCGCGGTAGTGGCGCTGGATCACCACCCGCGCCGTCAGATACAGCCGCCGCCGCGTGTCGGTCGTCGCCTCGCGCACACCTTCTATTCCGACCGGGATCGCCCACGCGGGACGGGCGAGCGCGCTCAGCTGTAGCGATGGGCCATGCGTTCCGCCGACTGCACGTAGGAGCCGCCGAACAGCGCCGCGTGCACCAGCAGCGGCAGCAGCTGGTACAGCCCCACCCGCTCGCGCCAGCCGTCCGCGAGCGGGGTCGCCTCCTCGTACGCCGCGATCGTGCGCGTCGCGTCGCCGAACAGCGCCAGCATCGCCAGGTCCACCTCGCGGTGCCCGCCATACGCCGAGGGGTCGATCAGCCACGGTCGGCCCTGCTCGTCGCCCAGCACGTTGCCCGACCACAAGTCGCCGTGCAGCCGAGCCGGTGGCTCTGCCGGACCGCACAGCTCCGGCAGGCGCTCGCACACGCGCTCCACCGCGCGCCAGCCCCCCGCGCCCAGCGCGCCTCGTTCGCTCGCCAGTCGCGAAAGCGGTTGCAGGCGGCGCTGTGCGTAGAACGTCGGCCAGTCATCAGTCCGAGCGTTCGGCACGCGCAGCGAGCCCAGCCACGCCCGGTCGTCCTCGTCCTCGGAGAACGCGCCGAAGCCCGGCGCTCCCGCGCCGTGCAGCGTCGCGAGTCCCCGGCCCAGCTCTTCCTCGCCCGCCGCACCCAACCCACCCGGCTCGACCCAGTCCAATGCCAGGTAGCCGTCGTCCACCGCGAGCACCCCCGGGACTCGCAGCGCGCCCGGCTCCGCCAGCCATTCCAGGCCCGCCGCCTCGCTCGCGTACTCGCCCTGGGCCGCGTCCGCACGGGTCTTCACAAACGCCTCGCGCCCGTCCGCCAGCACGACGTGGAACGCTTCGTTGATGTCGCCCCCGCCTACCGGCCGCGCCTCGCTCGCGCCCGGCGGCAGCGTCACCGAAGCTCGCCCGCCTCGATCTGCGCCAGCAGGCCGCGGCAGGAGGCATCCACCATGTCGAGCACCCGCTCGAAGCCGTCGCCCTCGCCGTAGTAAGGGTCCGGCACGTCGAGGTCACCGCTTCCCGCGCTCGCCGGGTCGAACTCTCGCAGCATGCGGACCTTCGCCCGCTGCTCCTCCCCGCGCGCCAGTTCAGACAGGTCGCGGTGGTTCGCAGCGTCCATCGCGATCATCAGATCAAAATCATCAAAATCCTCGATCCGAACCCTGCGGGCCGCCCCGTCGAGCACGATACCCCGGGCCGCCGCCGCCGCGCTCGCGCGCTCATCCGGCGGGCTGCCCACGTGCCAGCCGCCCGTGCCCGCTGAGTCCAGCTCGATCTGATCCTCAAGGCCCGCCTCGCGGACCAGCGCGCGCATCGTGCCCTCCGCCGTCGGCGAGCGGCAGATGTTGCCAAGGCACACGAACAGGACGCGCAACTAGTCCTCGTCGCCCAGCTCCAGCACCGCGAGGAACGCCTCCTGCGGCACCTCCACCCTGCCCACCTGCTTCATCCGTTTCTTGCCTTCCTTCTGTTTTGCCAGGAGCTTTTTCTTGCGCGTGATGTCGCCGCCATAGCAGCCCGAGATCACGTCCTTACGGAACGCTTTCACCGTCTCACGCGCGATCACGTGCGAGCCGATCGCCGCCTGGATCGGGACGTCGTACTGCTGGCGCGGGATCCGCTTGCGCAGCTTCTCCGTCAGCGTGCGGCCCATCTCATACGCCTTCTCGCGGTGCACGATCATCGACAGCGCGTCCACCGTGTCGCCCGCCAGCAGCACGTCCAGCTTCACCAGGTCGCTCGGCTTCATCCCGCTCAGCTCGTAGTCCAGCGACGCGTAGCCGCGCGTGCGCGACTTCAGCTGATCGAAGAAATCCAGCACGATTTCCGCCAGCGGCAGGTCGTAGTTCAGCTGCACGCGCTCCGGAGACAGGTACGTCATCCCAGAGTGCTCGCCGCGACGTTCCTGACACAGCTCCATCACCGCTCCCACGTACTCGCGCGGAGCGATGATCGAGGCTTTGATAAACGGCTCGCGGATCTCCGCGATCGTGCCCGGGTCCGGCATGTCCGACGGGTTGTGCACCTCCAGCTCTTCCCCGTTCGTCAACGTCACGTCGAACTCCACCGAGGGCATCGTCGCTAGCAGCTCCAGGTCGTACTCGCGCTCCAGGCGCTCGCGCACGATGTCCATGTGCAGCAGGCCAAGGAAGCCGCAGCGAAAGCCGAAGCCAAGCGCGTCCGAAGTCTCCGGCTCCCACGACAGCGCCGCGTCGTTCAGCGTCAGCTTCTCCAGCGCGTCGCGCAAGTCCGGGTAGTCGTCGGAGTCGATCGGGAACATCCCGCAGAACACCATCGGCTTCACGTCGCGATAGCCCGGGAGCGGCTCACTCGCCGACTTCACCCCGCCCGCCGAGCCACGCGCGCTTACCGTCAGCGTGTCTCCTACGCGCAGCTGCGTCACGTCCTTCAGCCCCGTGATCAGGTAGCCCACCTCGCCCGCCGCCAGCTCGTCCGTCGGCATCATCTGCGGGCTGAACACCCCGATGTCGTCGATGTCCGCCTCCGTCCCCGCCGCCATCGCGCGGATCGCTTCTCCCTTCTTGAACGTCCCGTCCACCACCCGGATGTACGCAATCACCCCGCGGTACTGGTCGAACTCCGAGTCGAAGATCAGCGCCCGCGGCGGGCCATCCGGCTCGCCATCCGGCGGCGGCACGCGTGCGATCAGCTCCTCCAGCACCTCCGCCACGCCCTCGCCCGTCTTGCCGCTGATCTTCAAGATCGATTCCGGCTCCTCGCCGATCAGCTCGCTCACTTCGCCCGCCACCCGCTCCGGTTCCGCCCCCGGCAGGTCGATCTTGTTCAGGCACGGGATCAGCTCCAGGCCCGACTCCACCGCGAGGTACGTGTTCGCCACCGTCTGCGCCTCCACCCCTTGGGCTGCGTCCACCACCAGCAGCGCCCCCTCGCACGCCGCCAGCGAGCGTGAGACCTCATACGTGAAGTCCACGTGTCCCGGCGTGTCGATCAGGTGCAGCTGGTAGGTCTCGCCGTCGCGCGCCGTGTAGAACACCCGTACCGCCTGGGCCTTGATCGTGATCCCCCGCTCGCGCTCCAGGTCCATCGAGTCCAGCAGCTGCGCACGCATCTCGCGCTCCTCCACCGTATGCGTCAGCTCGAGGATTCGGTCCGCCAGCGTCGACTTGCCGTGGTCGATGTGCGCGATGATCGAGAAGTTTCGGATGTGGGCTTGATCCATGGGCGGATACAGGGTAGAGGGCTCGATAGCCTTAGCCGCACGGCGGATCGCCCACTCGGCAACGGGACCCACCCCTTCGGGCGGCGGGACCCACCCGCGGCAACGCGCCGGCCCTCGGGCCGGCGGCCTGTCCAGGGTGTCGGGAGTGTCACGCCGCCCAGGCCACGACACTAAGTCCTGGGACGTATGCAGTTAGTGGCGATCCAAGTCCGGGTGGCCGGGCGGGCCTAAGGGTTCGCCCGGCCGCATTTCGCCCAATCGCACTTCTAGGTAGGGCCGAGCTAGGGCCGAGCGGGCGAGGATGGGCTCCTCGATTTGGGGTTGCGATAGCTATGGCTATCGCAACAACCAACTCGTGACCCCGTATCCCCTCAAGCGGTCTCGGGCGTGTCGGGCCGGCGGGCGAGCTGGTTCACCACCAGTTTGTGCACCTGATGAGCCTCCGGCACGTGCATCGCCAGCACCGCGCGCGCGTAGACGAACAGGCCCGCGAGGCCCGCGCCCCCGACGCTGATGATCTGCGCGATCAGCGAGGTGCCGAGCAAATCGTCGAGGAGGCGCCACACCAGCCACGAGACGCCGGCGAGCAGCACAGAGGCGAGCAGGATCCGGGCCGTGATCATCGTCGTCTGCGCGCCTTCCAGGCTGCCGTTGAAGCCGACCCGCAAACGCTGAGTCTGCAGGAACGTCATCACCGCGTTCGCCGCGACCGTGCCGATGATCAGACCCGCGATGCCGAAGGGCTTGTAGAGGCCGATGCTCACGATGATGTCGACCACGATGTTGAGCGCCGCCAAACGCGTCGGGATCCAGGGGCGTTGCACCGCGAAGAACGCGCGGGTCAGCAACAGGTTCAACCCGCCGAACGGCAGGCTGAGCGCGTACCAGAACAGAGCGACCGACACGATGTGTGTCGAGTGGGGATCGAATTCCCCGCGCTGGAACAGGAGCCGCACGATCGGGTTCGGCAATACGAGCATGAACGCCGTCGCCGGGATCAGCAGCAGGTTGATCTGACGCATGCCGATGCCCACCGTCCGGCGCATCGAGCGCACGTCGCGGTCCGCTGCCATACGGCTCAGCGTCGGGAACAGCACCGTCGCGACCGCGACGCTGAACAGGCCCTGGGGCAGCATGTACACGCGGAACGCGTTGTCGATCGCGCGCGGAGCTTCGTCGGAGACCAGCGTGCCGAAAGCCGAGTTGATCAGCTGGTCGAGGTTCACGATCCCCAGCCCGATCGTCACCGGCAGCATCAGCGTGAACACCTGCTTGATCCGCGGGTCATCCCAGTCGATGTGGAACTGCAATCGGAAGTCAATCCGCCCGAGCGCTCCCACCGCCAGCAGCAACTGCACGAAGGTCGCCACGAGCACCGCGATCGCATAGGCGTGGAGCTGGTTGCCATGTTCGTATCCGCCCGAGTAGTGAGGGCGCAGGACGACGAGCAGAATCAGGATCACGATGTTCCACACCGCGGGCGAGATCGCCGGGATCGTGAAGTGGTCGTAGGACTGCAGCACCGCCACGAGCAAGCCCGTCAACCCCAGCAGCAGGATGACCGGGAACAGAATTCGCGAAAGGCTTACCGTGAGGTCATCCAGCGGCGCTTTGAACGTCGTGCCTGTGAACAGCGGCATGATCACCCCCGCGCCGAGGATGAAGATCGCGGTCACTGCCCCCAGCACGATCAAGAGAATCCAGAACAACGTCGAGGCCAGCCGGAAAGCCTCTTTCTTGCGCCCGCGTTGCAGCAATTCGGTGAACACGGGCACGAATGCCGCCGAGAGCGCCGCGTTCGCGAACAGGTTCGCGAACAGATTCGGCACCTGGAAGGCGAGCGTGAACGCCGAGGCCGGTCCCTTCGTACCGAAGAAGCTCGCCGCGACGATTTCGCGCGCGAGCCCGACGATGCGCGAGATCCCCGTGGCGATCGAGAAGATCGCGGTGTTGCGGGCGACCCGGCCACTGCCCGGTGGCACCGGGGCAGTCGGCTCCTCCGCCGGAACTTCGCCGGTGGCAGACAAGGCCGCTATAGTACGGCGCTCCGCGGCGCGCCCGGGCCTTTCAATGCCGGGCGCCGCGGCTTCAGTCATGGCCAACATCCACTCTCAGAAGAAGCGGATCCTGCGCTCGGAGCGCGAGCGGATCGAGAACCGTCAGTACACCTCCGCGATCAAGACCCACTTCCGCAAACTGGAGTCGCTCGTGCAGGGCGGCGATGACGCTGGCGCCGACGCCACGCACCGCGAGCTGATGAGCACGATCGACAAGGCCGTGAAGCGCGGCGCGCTGCACCGGAACAACGGTGCTCACAAGAAGGCGCGAGCAGCCCGCCTTCGAGCCGGTCAGTAGACGGCGCGCTCCGGCGTCCTCAGTCGCTCGCGTGCGAAGCACGCCACGCTCCCCTGCGTCCTTGGATCGCTTGTCTTCTGTCCGGCTCGACGCTCTCCTGGTACGCCCTCAGTTACAGATCTTCTCGATCGTCCAGACTGCAACGGTGTCCTCGCCGAGCGCGGCGAACGGGTCGCGATCAGCGGCGATCGGCGCCCCTCCACGTGAGTCCAGCTCTAGGTCCGCGAGCGCGCCGAGCGCGGCGCGAAGCCTCGCGGGGTCGCTGCGCGCGACGTCCGCGACGAAGCGTGTCGCGGCGCGGGCAGGCATGCGCAGGCCGCGCTTAACGTTCGCCTCGGACTCGCCCGCCTGCAGCCGCACCGAGACGGCAAGGGCCTCGCGCAAGCGCGAGGCCATCAGATAGATCAGGCCCGAGAGGCGCTCGCCCTGCTCGCGCAGGCGCATGTAGAACAGGGTGGCTTCACGCGCGTCGGCCCCGACGAGCGCGTCGGCGAGCGCGAACGCACGGAACTCCGCGGAGTGCGCGGCGCGCTGCTCGATCTCTTCGGCGCTCACGGAACCGGTTGAGTCCCCGCCGGCGCCCTCGCCAGTGCCACCCTCGCCACCAGCGATGGCGTCCCGTTCGAGAGCAAGCTTCTCAAGCTCGCGCAGCAGGCGCTGTTGGCGCTCGCCGACCTGCGCGACGAGCGCCTTCGCCCCACCGGCATCGAGCGCGATGCCGAGTTTGCCGGCTTGCTCGCGCGCCCACTTCGGCAGCTCCCAGGGCTTGACGGTCATCTGCGCGACGATCTGGCCCCCGGCGCGCTTGACGACCTTGTGTAGCGCGTCCGGCGCCTTGGCGCGTCCTTCCTCGCGCGCGAACAGCGCGAGCGTGGTGCCGGGCGGCATCTCCCCCATCGCCCCGGCCAGCTGGCTCTCGACATCGGCCTCGCGCCAGCGCTCGACCCCTTCGACGATGATCACGCGCCGCCCGACCGCAAGTGTCATCGCGGCGAGCGCGACGGCGACTCCCGCGGGCGAGGCCCCGTCGCCTTCGAGCAACTCGACGTTGGCTTCGGCGCCAGGCGCTTCGGCGAGCGCACGCAGCCCCGCGCGCCGCTCGGCCACGGCGCCATGATCGTCACCGTGGATCAGATATGCGGGCTTGAGCTCGGGCACGCGTCGAGTCTAGGCGCCCACGCCGATGCGCTACTTGACGACAAGATTCACAAGCTTCCCCGGCACGACGATCTCCTTGACGATCTCCTTGCCGTCGAGGTGGGCCTGTACGTTGGGGGCGAGCTTGCAAAGCTCCTTCAGCTCGTCGGGACCCGCGCCCGTGGATGCCTGGACGCGGTCGCGCAGCTTGCCGTTGACCTGGCAGACGAGCTCGTAGGCGTCGGACTCGAGCAGCTCCTCCTGGGCGTCGGGCCAGCCGGCTTCCCAGACGCGCGCGCCGGTGAGGCGCTCATACACGTCGGCGGATACATGAGGCGCGAAGGGGAACAGCAAGGAAGCGCCGGTGGCGAGCGCGAAGCGCATGGTCTCGTCCCCGACGGAGTCGCGCAGGCGCGAGCAGTCGTTGAGCAGCTCCATCACGGCGGCGATCGCGGTATTGAAGGCGAAGCGCCGTAGATCGCCGCTGACCTTGTCGATCGCCCAGTGGGTCTTGCGCAGGAGGATGAGATCCTCGCCCTGCAGCTCGGCGGAGACGTCGAAGTCCTCACCCGCAGCGCCGGTGCGCTCGGCGGTCTCGGCGGACAGGCGCCAGAGGCGACCGAGGAAGCGGTGTACGCCCTCGACGCCGGCGTCAGACCAGTCGGCGTCTTGGTCGGGAGGGCCGACGAAGAGGATGTAGCAGCGAGCGGTATCGGCGCCGACGCGCTCGACGATCGAGGCGGGCGAGACGACGTTGCCCTTGGACTTGCTCAT
The DNA here is from genome assembly GCA_035507305.1 of Solirubrobacteraceae bacterium. GTDB lineage: Bacteria > Actinomycetota > Thermoleophilia > Solirubrobacterales > Solirubrobacteraceae > Palsa-744. The sequence goes on from DATJOE010000296.1 coordinate 8,025, forward strand.
CTTGGCCCCGTCCTTGGTGACCATGCCCTGGGTGAACAGCGCGGCGAAGGGCTCCTGAAAATCGAGGTGGCCGAGGTCGGCGAGCGCCTTGCAGAAGAAGCGCGCGTACATCAGGTGCAGGATCGCGTGCTCGACCCCGCCGATGTACTGGTCGACGGGCATCCACTCGCGCAGCGCCTCGGGGTCCCAAGCGGCGCCGCCGTTGTGGGGGTCGCAATAGCGCAGGTAGTACCAAGAGGAATCGACGAACGTGTCCATGGTGTCCGTCTCGCGCGTGGCGACGCCGGAGCATTCGGGACAGGTGGTGTTGACCCAGTCCTCGGCGGCAGCGAGCGGCGAGCGGCCCTTGGGGGTGTAGTCCTCGATGTCGGGCAGCTCGACAGGCAACTGCTCCTCGGGGACCGGCACGATGCCGCAACGCTCGCAGTGCACGATCGGGATCGGCGTGCCCCAGTAGCGCTGGCGAGAGACGAGCCAGTCGCGCAGCTTGTAGTTGACCGAGGCGTGACCCTTGCCCTCGCGGTCGAGCCAGCGCACGATCTCGGTGAGCGCGTCGCGGTTGGCGATCCCATCGAACTCGGCGCCACAGCCGACGAGCACGCCGTCGCCGGTGTAAGGGAGCACGTCTTCGTCGGCGGCATCGCTGCCCCCGGCGGGCTCGATCACGCGGCGGATCGGCAGGCCAAACGCGGTAGCGAAAGCGTGGTCGCGCTCGTCGTGGGCGGGCACGGCCATGATCGCGCCGGTGCCGTACTCCATGAGTACATAGTCGGCGACGTACATGGGGATCTGCTCGCCGTTGACGGGGTTGGTGACGGTGCGCCCGAGCGGCACGCCGGTCTTAGGCTTCTCGACGTTGCCGCGTTCCTCATTGGTCTCATTCAGGGCGACGTTGACGTACTCACGCACTTCGTGCTCGCGCTCGGTGCCCTCGGCGAGCCGCAGCACGTCGGGATGCTCGGGGGCCATGACGAAGAACGTCGCTCCGAACAGGGTGTCGGGCCGAGTGGTGAAGACGGGGTAGTCGATCCCGAGCTCCTCGCAGCGAAACGCGACCTCGGCGCCCTCGGAGCGGCCGATCCAGTTGCGCTGCATGGTCTTGACGTTCGCGGGCCAGTCGATCGTGTCGAGATCCCCGAGCAGCCGCTCGGCGAAGTCGGTGATGCGCAGGAACCATTGCTCAAGCTGGCGGACTTCGACAAGGTTGCCGCAGCGCTCGCATCGCCCGTCGGCGTCGACCTGCTCGTTGGCGAGCACGGTCTGGTCGTGAGGGCACCACTTGACGGCGGCCTCCTTGCGATAGGCGAGCCCGGCGCGGAACAGCTCCAAGAAGATCCATTGAGTCCAGCGGTAGTAGGAGGGTTCGTGCGTGGCGAGCTCGCGCGACCAGTCGATCGAGATCCCCCAGGAACGGAATTGGCGCTGGAAGGAAGCAATCGAGGCAGCGGTGGAGTCGCGGGGATGCTCGCCGGTTTTGATCGCGTGGTTCTCGGCGGGTAGGCCGAATGCGTCGTAGCCCATGGGGTGCAGCACACGCCTACCGAGACGGCGGTTGAAGTGGGCGATCGCGTCTCCTAGCGCGTAACACTTCAGGTGCCCGATGTGCGGCTCGCCGCTGGGGTAGGGCAGCATCTCGAGTACGTAGGCGTTGTCGCGTCCGCCGGCGTCGAGCTCGTTGGAAACCTCCCAAGTGCGCTCGTCGGCCCACACGCGCTGCCAGCGCGACTCGACGTCGCGCGGGTTGTAAACGGGCTCGGCGTGCTCGGTCATGGGAGGTCGCAGATTAGCGGGCGGCCTCAGAGCGGCGGAGACGCAAAGCCGCGAGGCGGGCCGGCGCGCGGGAAGACTCCTGCGCGCCGGCCGTAAGCGGTGTCGCTAGAACGCGTCGGGCGTGTCGAGCTTGTTCCAGAAGGTGGGGACGGGCTGGTTGGTGACCCCGGCCTCACCCATCATCTGGCCGATCTCCTGGCTTTCGGCGAAGAACTGCTGGAAGGCCTCGGCGGTCTCCCATTCGTCGACGACGACAACCCCGCTGCCGTCGACGTTTCCGTAGAAGGCGTGGTGCAGGGCGCCTTTTCCCCTCGCCCGATCGGAGACGGCCTGCAGGCGCTCGGGATCGCTGTTAAGCGCCTGCTGGATGCGGTCGGGATCACCTTCGAGCGTGAGCACTACCATCACGGCCATTGCAAACCCCCTTGTTGGTTTGCCCGATTCGATCAGGCCGCGGCCGTCCGCGTCAATAGGTGAGGCCGGATTGAATCAGGAGGCCGGCGCGAGAGCATCCTCGCCGACGACGAAGCGGCTGCGCGAGCGCAGCAGCTCGACGATCTCGGTAGGCGCCTTCTGCGGAGCGCCAGCGTCGAACGGGGGCTGCGGGTCGTACTCGATTCCGAGCTGAATCGCCTGCGCTACCTGATCGCCGGCGACCCGAGCCACGAGCGTGAGCGCCATGTCGATCCCGGCGGAGACCCCGGCGGCGCTGACGAGCTTGCCGTCGAAGACGACGCGCTCCTCGACGGCTTGGGCGCCGAGGTCGCGGAGCTTTTCCATCGCGAGCCAGTGCCCGGTGGCGCGCTTTTCGTGGAGCAGTCCGGCGGCAGCGAGGATGAGTGAGCCGGTGCAGACAGAGGTCGTCCAGATGCTGGTCTCATGAGCGGCACGCAGCCAGTCAAGTGCGGGCCCACCGGCGCGGGCGGCGACCTCGCCGGGACCGCCGGGCACGAGCACGATCTCGGGCGCGGGCACTTCCTGGATGGAACGCTCAGCGAGCAGTGTGAGCATGCCGTTGTCAGTACGGACCGGGCCGGCCTCGGCGGCGATGAAAGTGGCACTTCCACCCGGCAAACGGCTCAGCACCTCATAAGGGCCGATGGCGTCGAGCGCGGTAAAGCCGTCGTACAGCAAGATCGCGGTGTTCATCTGCTGGTCTCCTTTTTGATGATCGATTGATGACGGCCATGCGTGCGGCGATGCTGGGCGTTCAGATAGCGGACGCCGGCTGCTTGGAAGCGGCGGCGATACTCGGCGGGTCCGACCTCGAGCGCGCGCAGGAAGAGGCGGCGCATCGTCTCGGCGGTGCCAAAGCCGCACGCGGCGGCGACGGCGGCGATCGGCTCGGCTGTGTCCTCCAAGCGCCGTCGCGCGGCCTCCAAGCGCACGCGCTCGACCCAGCGGGCAGGAGTGATGCCGGTCTCGGCGCGGAAGGCGCGGGCGAAGTGGCGCGGGCTCATGTGGGCGCGCGCGGCGAGGGCCTCGACGGAGTGATCGCCAGCAATGTCCTCGATGACTTCGCGCTGAACTTCGCGCAGCGGCTCGCGCTCGGGCTGCTGAGCAGCGAGCGTTGCGCTGAACTGCGACTGGTTGCCGGGACGGCGCAGGAACAGGACGAGGTGGCGCGCGATGGTGAGCGCAAGCTCGCGATCGTGGTCGTCCTCGACGAGCGCGAGGGCAAGGTCCATCCCAGCGGTAACGCCCGCGGAGGTCCAGATATCGCGGTCGCGGATGAAGATCGGCTCGGGATCGACCTCGACGTCGGGGTGGCGTCGGGCGAGCGCTTCGGCCGAGGCCCAGTGGGTAGTGGCGCGGCGCCCGTCGAGCAGCCCGGCGGCAGCGAGCAGGAAGGCTCCGGTGCAGACAGAGGTGGTGCGCCGCGCGCGGCGCGAGGCGTCGGCGATCCAGCGCACGAGCTCCTCGTCGCGGACGGCAAAGCGCGTGCCGTCGCCACCGGGCACGATCAGCGTGTCGAGCGGGATGGGAGCCTCGGCGAGCGAGCCGTCGGGGACGATCGTGAGCCCGCTCGAGGTGCGCACGGGCTCACCGCAGGCGCTGAGCGTGCGGATCTCGTAGCCGCGCCTCCCCTCCTCCGGGCCGCGCTCGATCGCCCGGCGTCCGATCAATCGCTGCGCGCCGAAGAAGACCTCGAGGGGCCCGCTGACGTCGAGGCTCTGAACCCCGGGGAAGACGAGGATCGCGATCTGACGGGGTACGGGGCGGTTGGCCATGGCGCGATGATCGCCTAGACGGACTCCGTCTGCAAGGACCGATATCCAACAGTTTCTGCCATCGACCGTGCCAGCGAGGCTGCATGCTCGGCGCCGGCGCGGGGGTAGCATGGTCGGGATGGAGCCGCGCGAGCGTGGGGTCTCAGGGCACGGCGAGGAACCAGTCGCACTGGGGAGCGCGTCGGCGCGGGTCGCGGAGATCGTCGAGGCGGCGGAACGGACGGCGGAGCAGCTGCGCGAGCGGGCGGAGGCGCGAGCGCGAGAGCGGATCGCAGAGGCGGACCGGGCCGCGGCGAACCGGGTGGCGGCGGCCGAGGAAGAGGCGGAGGAGCTGCTGCGTGACGCGCGCGCCCAGGCGGAGGCGGCGCGAAACGAGGCGGTCTCGGCGGTGGGAACGATCCATGCGGAGGCCGACCGAGTGCGCGTGGAGGCGCAAGCCGAGGCGGAACAGTTGCGAGCGGCTGCCCAGCGCGAGTCCGAGCACGAGCGTGAGAGCGCGAGGGCCGAAGCGACCCAAGAGCGTGAGAGCGCGCGAGCGGACACTGAGCTGGAGCGCTCGGACGTGCGCGAACGAACCGAGGCCACGCTCGCGGGCGCACGCGCGGAGGCCGAGCGAATCGTGGCGGAGGCACGCGGGCAGGCGGGCGAGCTGCTGGCGGAGGGTCAGGCGGAGGCGGAGCGCGCGCGGGCGGCGGGCGGCGAGGACCTGGAGAAGCTGCGCGCGGACGCACAGGAGCAGGCGCAGGGCGTGCGCGCGAAGGCGCGCGAGGACGCGCGCGAGATCGTGGGCGAAGCGCACAGCGCGGCGCGCGAGGTGTTGCGCGAGGGGACCGAGCTGTCGCGCAACCTGCGCGAGCTCTCGGTCTCGCTGCGTAACAACGCGGAGCGACTGCTGCGCGACGTGCGCCTCGCGCACGGGAGCATGACCGCGCGACTGGACCAGGCGGGGCCGAGCGGAAGCTCGGGGCCGGCTTCGAGCCGCTCGCGGGCGGGCGAGGAGCCCGAGGAAGACCTCGACGTGCCGGAGTTCATCCCACCGGAGTGAGGCCCGGCAGCCATCGGCCGTGTGCCTTGGGCGGGTCGCAGACAAACAGTTGCGTCCCAAGCCAGGATTAGCCTCGGTGAATGCGCGACCTCACGCCGAGTCAGAAGGGCGCCGCGGCCGAGGCAGCGATCACCGCTGCAGTGATTCAGCTCGGTTTGACGGTAGCTCGCCCACTCTGCGAGGGTCGGCGATACGACTTGATCGTGGACCTGGAGCCGAGATTGCTACGGGTGCAGTGCAAGCTCGCGAAAAGGCTCGACGGAGTGCTGGCTATTCGGCTCCAAACCTCCCGATACACGCCCGGAGGCTATGTGTACACCAGCTATTCGGCGGACGAGATAGACGCGGTCTGCGCATACTCGGTCGAGCTGAAACGCTGCTTCCTGCTCCCGATCGACGAGGTCACAGGCAGACGAGGTGTGCATCTACGGCTGGCCCCGTGCGGCAACAACCAAGCACGAGGCGTGAAGTGGGCAACTGACTATGAGCTGGAGTCGATGATTCGACGGCTCAGGAATCGGCCTGATCGGTCGAGCAAACGTACGGACAGCTAGACTTGGCTCGTCTGATCTCGGGGCTATAGCTCAGTTGGGAGAGCGTCCGGCTGGCAGCCGGGAGGTCGTCGGTTCGAGCCCGACTAGCTCCATTGAACTTGTCGGTGCGCAAACCGCCGGGCGCGCCAACGCGCTAGGTGGGCAGCATCTCGCCGCGCCTGTTTCCTGGGGCTCGGCGATGAGATCGGGATGTTTGGTGAACGACCCGCTGTTCCCGGCACGACAGCCCGAATTAGTATCGCTGACCCACACCGCATATCCGAATTTTCTCAGCTAGCCTTGGACAAGAGAGATCTGCCGAACCGAGCGCACGGACCTGATGAGTCCGCCTGAGGGGGCCGGGATGACTTCAACGCGTGGTGCCAAGCACCGCAGTCGGCGTGCCGCAGTGCCTCCGAGGTTGCGCACCCCTTGGTAGGCGCGGCTGGTTCGTGTGCCACCCGATCTGACGTGAATTAGGCGCACAATGTCGACGTCCGCGGATCGGCTCTATGAGATCGCGATCGACGCGATCGCTCAACAGCGGGCGACGGTGGATCGTGCCCGCGGCGCAGTTGCGCCAGTGAGCGCCGCCGCCGCGGCGATCGCCGCGGCCCTCGTGAAACCCGCCTTCGGTGCACCCGGCACGTGGCAGACGCGCTTCGCACTGCTCGGTGCTGTCGGTGCCGGCGCCGTATTGGTATGCAGCGTGCTGGTTCTGCTCGAGCCGAGACGCGATCTCAAGCTGAGCTTCAACGCCGAGGCGCTCAGCAAGAATGAGACTCTCGCCCAGGTTCTTGGCGACGACAAAACATTCCAACTTGCGCTCGCTACGTACGTCAGCAACCAGGTTGCGCGGAACCTCCGTGGTCTGCTGCGCATTCGGTGGATATTCAGCCTGATGCTCGCAGCACTCGTGCTCGAGGCGTCCGGCCTCGTCACGGCCGCGGTGCTGCCCCCACCCACAAAGCCACGTTGCGGCACCGGGTCGACCAAGTGCAAGCGCAAGTCATCCAGTGAGTTGCAGGTGACCAGCCTGCGCATTGGTACCGGCGGCCGGATGGTGATCCGGGGGCGGCTCGACGGCCGTGCCTCGGGCACGGTCGCTGCCATATTGTCGTTCAACAGGGGCCGCTCTGGCCGGACGACGCTCAGCACGCCTATCCGTGCCGGACGCTTCCTTATCCGGGCGCGGCCGTCCAAGCCCGGCGGCCGCGTTTGCGAAGTGCAGTACAAGCTGACCTACCCCGGCTCCGCGCTCCTTGCTCCAAGCACGGTGACCGGCCGGAGCGTGGCTGGATGTTGGGAGCTCGTCAGGGACGTAGGTTGACCGACGGAAGCCTTTGAATGGCACAAGCATTCGCCTCATGCACTCGCGCTACTCGCTCGGGATCGTCGTACACTAAGACCTATGGCTTACCGACACGTCCTGAACGAGAAGCAGCTCGCCGAGCTGGTCAATGACGTCCCTTCGCTCAACGAGGAGCAGGCGCGTGCGGTGGCCCGCCGCATCCAGACCGCAGGGGCACAGGTCATCGAGGAAGACGACAGTAAGCCGAGCATCGACGAGTTGGTCGAGGCATTGGAGCAGGATCCCAACGTCGCTATCCAAGAGGGCGGCATGCTGCCCCTTCCGAACGGTCACTAGACCAAAGGCGAGGCTGTGGCCGGGCCTCGCGTCCTGCGGCGTTGGGTCGACAACCGGACACCGCGCGCGGCAGCCGCTCCCGTGGCCCGCGTTCGAGCGGCGGACGATCAACAAGCGGCCAGCGAGTGGCCGCGCCCGTCAGCCGACGACGGAGAGCGGTGCGGCCAGCAGCACGTGGTTTGCGCGCCGAGCAGTTTCGCCCATCCCGGGACCCTGCACGTAGGCAGGTTTCACGGCAAGCGGTCGGTCGATGCTGAATGTGGATCTCCGCCGCGCTGCAAGCGTCAGACGTTCGACGACAGGACCGAGCTCTGGACGCGCCGGTGGGCCAGCAGCCTGATCTCTAGTCCGGCTGCTGGGTGTACGCACCAGCATTGTCTACGAGCTGAGCGATCTCCATAACCTCGATCGCGGGCTCCACGCCGTACAGGCTCGCCACACGCTCACGCATCTCCTCCGAGAAGAACGCGTCGGCGGCGTCCGCGGATTCCCAGACATAGAAGTTCATCGCACGCCGTCGCGCGTCATCGACGGTGAAG
>DATJOE010000297.1:0-2282 GCA_035507305.1 Solirubrobacteraceae bacterium
CGCTGCGAGTGAACGTGTCGGATGGTGTCTTCACTCACTACAAACGCGAGGAGGACGAAACGATGGAGAGCGGGAAGCTCGACGAGGAGCTCGCCCGGATGAGCCAGATCGCAGATCACATCAGCTCGAACTCCATGCTGCTGTGCAACGAGTCGTTCGCCAGCACGAACGAGCGAGAAGGCTCACAGATCGCCCGCCAGGTAGTGACCGCGCTACTGGAAGCTGGCATCAAGGTAGTGTTTGTGACACACATGTTCGACCTCGCCAGCAGCTTCTACCGCGACCGAGACTCCACAATGCTGTTCCTGCGCGCCGAGAGAGGCGCCGAGGGGGCACGCCCATTCACGATCTCTGAGGGCGAACCGCTGCCGACGAGCTATGGCGAGGATTCGTACCGGAGGATCTTCGGACAGGACGTCGGCGCCGGCCGCACCGTGCCGCCGCCAGGCCGTTTTCGTGAGCCCCAAACGGCGCGCGAGCAATAGCGTCCGACGCCGTGCCGGGACGGGACACACGTGAGCTTGCTGCGATCTTCGCCGGTGGCATGGTAGGCGCGCTGCTCCGGGTGACGCTGCTCCAGATCAGCCCAGAGACGGCGCCGCGGTGGCCGTGGACGATTTTTGTGGTCAACATCCTCGGCACGTTTCTGCTCGGATACTTTGCTACAAGGCTGCAGGAGCGCCTGCCACTGTCAGCGTATCGCCGTCCGCTGCTCGGGACTGGCTTCTGCGGAGCGTTCACCACTTTCTCGACCATGCAGCTTGAGCTGGTGACGATGCTCGATGCGCACCGCTACGGGCTCGCAGCCGCCTACGCGGCCGCCAGCGTCACACTCGGATACGGCAGCGTTCACCTCGCGACGATGTTCGTACGGCGAGCTAGGACGCTGGCGTGAGCCTGGTGGTGTGGGTCGGCGTCGCGCTGCTCGGCGGGACAGGCGCACTGGCTCGATTTCTCTTCGACGGCCTGATCGCCGCGCGGGTCGGACGGGACCTTCCGGTGGGCACCTTCGTCATCAACATCACCGGGGCGACGATCCTCGGATTGCTCGTCGGACTCGGGTTCACGGGCGACCGGCTCCTGCTGGCCGGAACCGCGACGCTCGGCGCCTACACCACGTTCTCGACTTGGATGCTCGAGACGCAGCGGCTGGTCGAGGACGGCGAGCTCGCAATCGCGCTAGGCAACATCCTGGTCAGCCTTGCCGTGGGTGTCGGCGCGGCGGCTGTGGGTCGCACGATCGGTATCCATCTATGAACTCGGATTGCCTCAAGCTCACGACCTACTTCGGAGAACGTCACCGAACCGAGGACGAGTTCGTCGCCGACGCGCTGCTCGATCTATATGGACGCAAGAAGGTCGAGGTCAGCGTCATGCTTCGCGGGGCCGAGGGCTTCGGCCTCAAGCATCGGCTGCGCACCGACCGGATCCTCACCTTGTCTGAGGATTTGCCCCTCGTATCGGTCGCGGTGGACACGAGGCTTCGCATCGAGAGCCTCCTCGACGAGGTCGTCGCGATCAAACGCCACGGGCTGATCACCTTGGAGCGAGCCCGAATGCTGAGCGGCGACATCCACCCCGTCGCGTTGCCGGAGGAGCTTGACGAGGCGACAAAGTTGACGATTTACGTCGGGCGCCAGGAGCGGGTGTACGGCCTGCCCGCATTCCTCGCCGTTTGCGATCTGCTGCATCGGCGTGAAATCGCGGGAGCCACCGTGCTCCTCGGGGTTGACGGAACGGCCCACGGAGTTCGTGAGCGCGCGCGTTTTTTCGGACGCAACCAAGATGTGCCGATGATGATCATTGCGGTCGGCTCGGGTCAGCAGATTGCCCGGGTGCTGCCCGAGTTGGGCGGTCTTCTCCGCCGGCCCCTGCTGACGCTCGAACGCGTACGCGTGTGCAAGCGCGATGGGGAGCTGCTGTCGCGACCACGCGCGCTGCCGGAGGCCGACCAACACGGGCTGGCGATCTGGCAGAAGCTGATGGTGTACGGGTCGGAGCAGGCACGGCATGGACGTACCCCGCTGCACCTCGCTCTGGTCCGACGCCTGCGCGAGAGTGGAGCAAGCGGTGCGACCTGCCTGCGCGGGATCTGGGGGTTCCACGGCGACCATGCTCCGCACGGTGATCGGCTGCTGCAGCTCCGCCGCCACGTGCCGATCGTCACGATCATCGTCGATACGCCCGAGCGGATTGCCGAGTCCTTCGAGATCGTCGATGAACTAACCGATCAAGCCGGCCTCGTGACGAGCGAGATGGTGCCCGCGATGGCATCGCTCTCG
>DATJOE010000298.1:0-15686 GCA_035507305.1 Solirubrobacteraceae bacterium
GTTCGCGATATGAGTGACGCGTGGAACCGAACAGGTGCGCGTGCCCCGGACAGTTCATCGGCTTCACACCCATGTCGCGCTCCTCGACGTCGAGCGTGAACATGTTCTCGCGGTACTTACCCCAGTGGCCCGAGGTCTTCCACAGCTCAGCATCGTAGATCTGCGGTGTCTTCACCTCGCTGTAGCCACGCACTCCCACCATCTCGCGCGAGACGCCGACCAGCGTGTTGAACACCGTGGTCCCTGCAGGCAACCAGAACGCGGAACCCGGCGATACATCCGAGAAGGTGAACAAACCCAGCTCGCGACCGAGCTTGCGGTGATCGCGCGCCCGCGCCTGCTCCAGGCGCTCGAGGTGCTCGTCCAGTTCGGCTTGGGTGAAGAACGCGGTCCCGTAGATGCGCGTGAGCATCGTGCGCGATGAATCCCCGCGCCAGTACGCGCCCGCGACCGACTGCAGCTTGAAGGCGCCCACGGTCTTTGTGCTTGGCGCATGGGGGCCGCGGCAGAGGTCGGTGAACGGACCGTTCGTGTACAGCGAGACCGTCTCCAGCGTGCGCGGCGGGTGCGCGTGCTCGGCCGCCGCGACCAGGTCGTCGATCAGCTCGACCTTGTAGTCCTGCCCCTCGCGGGCGAAACGCTCGCGAGCCTCGCCCGGGGTCACATCGCGACGCTCAAACGGCTCCTCGGCCTTCACGTGCGCGCGCATACGCTCTTCGATCGCGGGAAAGTCAGCCTCGGAGATCGTCACCCCATCCGGGAACTCGAAGTCGTAGTAAAAGCCGTCGGCGATCGGCGGCCCAATCGAAATCTTCACGCCTGGGTACAGCTCGAGCACCGCCTCCGCGAGCACGTGGGCCGCGTCGTGGCGGATCAGCTCTAGCGCCTCGGAGCCACTCTTCTTTGTGAGCACCGAGAGATGAGCGCCGTCGGGCAACGGCCGCGAGAGGTCGCGCGTCTGCGGCCCTTCGTCCGCCTCGGGATGGCTGACCGCTACGGCGAGGGCCGCGCGCGCGAGGCCCGGTCCGATCGCAGCCGCGGCGTCCGCGCCTGTCGCGCCGTCTTGCAGCTCCAGCGGCGTGCCGTCGGGGAGTGTGATCTTGAGCGTCATCTCAGCGCTGGAGGCTATCCACCCGCGCGGGCTCGCCTCATCCGTGCCGCCGCTGCAGACAGTAGTCTGCTAAACATTCTTGCCGACAACTGTCTGAATATGCGAAAGAGACTCATATGTCTGACCATGAGCCCGAGGCGATCACGATCGCCCTCTCCCCCACCCAGGTAGACGACGTCGTACGCGCCGCAGCGCGTGGGCGCGCCCCAAGCATCTCGACGCTGATCGCGGACTCGCTCGCCGAGCCGCTGGCCGGAAACGGCGACTCGACTCGCTCATCGCGCTCATCGAGGAAGGCGAGCGCGCGACGCGCGGCGCTGGTGCGCGGGTACATGCCCGCATCCGCGGACCCTAGGATGTCGCGCTCGCTGCTACGTGGCCTCTCGTTGCTGACGGGCTTCGGCCCCGACGGCGAGGCGCGCGGAATCGTCGAGCTCGCGGAGGAGCTGGGCATGAGCCCGAGCACCGCGCACCGCTATGCGCTCACACTCGTGGAGGTCGGCCTGCTCGAGCGCTGCCCGCGCACGCGCAAGTACCGTTTGCCGCAGATCTGAGAACGCCTAGACGGCCGCTGCGATGGGGCCGGGTAGACGGCGAGCCTTACGCGGGAGCGCGGAGTAGCTCGGGACCCTCCTCCGCGGCGCCCGGCTTGTTCAACGCGGGGTTCGCGGGCGTTGCGGAGAGTCGCGCTTCAGGAAGCGGCCCGCACAGCGCGAGCGCTTCCTCAGCCCCGACTTCGCCGTCGAGCCAAGCGCGTTGGGCGTCGACATCGGCGAGGATGACCGGCATCCGATCGTGGATCGCGGCCGCGACCCTGTTCGACGCGGAGTCGCAGGTCAAGAGCGTGCAGCTGTGCACCCACTCGCCCTTCACTTTCGCGGGCGTCCACAGCCCGGCGAAGGCAAACGGCACGCCGCCGTCGACCTGGAAGAGGAATGGCTGGCGCGGCTCGCCTTTGCGCTCGGGTTTCAGCCACTCGTAATAGCCGTCGGCGATCTGCAGCGCGCGTCGGGCACCTCGGGGGATCAGCCGGCGATAGGCGGGCTTACTTGTAACGGTCTCCATCCGGGCATTGATCATCCGGTTGCCGATCGCGAGGTCATCGGCCCAGGAGGGGACCAGGCCCCAGCGCATCAGCTCGGCTTGCGGCTCGCCCTTGGGCGCGACGATCGTCAGCACCTCCTCGGTGGGAGCGATGTTGTACCGGTGCGTGCCCTCCTCGCCCGGGAAGGGGACCTTGAAGCGTTCGTTCAGTTCCTGCACACCGGCGGTGTTTGTGTAGCGACCGCACATACGTATCGAGGATAGGCGCGAGTGCGGCGTGCGAGAGGTCGCAAAAACACGGAGACCCCGCGATGCGGGGCCTCCGGGCGCTGCGTTGATGCGACGGCGTCGACGATGCGACGTCCTGTCGCGTCGCGACGACTGACTAGCTCGACTTCACCTGAATGAGCGGCTGCTCGCCGGTCCAGCAGGGCGAGTCAAAGCGGAACGTGCCCGTACCACCCGCGCCGTTGTCGCAGTAGGCGCCTGTCCAGGTGCTGTTCTGGTAGATGCCCGACGGTGCGGGGTCAATGCCGATCGACGGCGGGACTTCTTTACCTTCGACCGGGCCTTCGGTGAGGGCCACGTTCAGCGAGTCAACCGGCCCTTCGACGCCCGTGGGCGCGTAGCCGTGGGTGAACGTGTTGTACGCCACGCTGATGATCGACTTCGCCGGAAGCGTCACCGGCGATTTCGCGTTGCCGAGTTTGGCGAAGTTCAGCTTGAACAGCTTGCCGTGGAAGCAGCCGCCGTTTTTGCCGCCCTTGTACCAACCACCGTTGCCGGCGCAGTGCGTGGTGTCGGCCGAGGGCCGATAAGGCACGGTGAAGTTCTGCGTCACCGTGACGAGCTTCGTCCCCACGCTGTTTTCGGGACCGACCGAGTAGACGTTCAGCGTGATCGGCACATTGAACGTAGCCCCGGGGGTCGTGGTGCAGCTGTCTTCAAACGCGCTGCCGCTTTGGCAGGCCCAGCTACTCATACCTACGGTCACGGTCGGGTTTTTGACCGCGGACGTAGCTTCGACCTGACCGCCGAACTCAGCGGTCGAGGTTGCCTGGAACCCGACGGACTGCACGTTGCCGGGTAGCGGCTTGGGCATGTTGCTGTAGACCACCGTCGCCGCGCTCGCAGCCCCCGCGATTGCGGCGAAGACGGCACCAATGACTACGAGCGAGACGGCAAGCCGCGCCATCCTCGCAGGAATCCTTCCGGTCATCTCGTCTCCAATTGTTGTCCTCTCGCCCAGGGCCAAGCTCCGGGCTCCTCTAATCCCCTCCAAGGGATCCCATCGGACGCACGCCCGAGTCGAGCGCCGCGCCGCGGCGCGTAGCCCCCCAACCCGACACTCTGCCCTCCAGCGCTCGTCCGGGCCGGAAGCTAATCGTCGTAGTCCCGCTTGTCAAATAATCCGAGTGTGTTGGTTACATCTCTGACAACGTGACTCATGGGCAAAAAGCCCACTCGGGCGGCCATGGCCGAGCGCGAGGCGGACGCTATGCGGTGCCGGCGCCCCGCGGCTCGCGCCACATACGCCACTGCGGTGGAGCGCTGCGTCCAAGCTTGAATTCCTCCATCACCTCGAAGCCGTGGCGTTCGTAGAGCGCTCGGTTGCGGGGCGTGGACGCCTCCAAGAACGCGGGCACGTGCTCTGAATCGCAGCGCTCGAACACGGGGGCAAGCAGCGCTGCCCCGATTCCTCGTCCCTGCCACACGGGGTCGACGCCAAGGAACGCGAGGTAGTAGTGAGGCGGGTGCGCGGGCTCCGCGGGGTGATGGCCTTCGAGCACGGCAAGCGAGCGCAAGACGCGGGGGCTGTGACGAGCGAACACGCTCAGCATCGAGGGCAGTAGCGCGACCTGCAAGCCGAGGCTCGGCTTCCACATCCCGGGTGGCTCCCATACCGCGGCGCCCACCGCGCCCGCGGTCGTGTACGTCTCCTCGTGATCGAGCCATACGCGACGCAGGAAGAGGGCGAAACCGCGACGCAGGATCTTCATGCGGCGTTTGTCGTGGCGCAGCACCCAGCTGAACACGGGGTCGTCGTAGAACGCGCGCGCGAGAGCCTCCGCCATCGCGGCAATCGCCGTGGAGTCCCCCTTGCGAACGCTCCGGGCCTCCTCATAGGCCGCGTGCCGATCCATCGCGGAGGAAGTATCCCGCACGCGAGGTGACAGCGCGGGAACCCTGGGTCTCCAGCGCGGGAACCCGGGTCTCGTGGAGGCTGAGCGCGCGCGAGAGTTGGCGCGGACGGCTAGGCGGCTCGCTCGACGCCCGCGAGCGAGCGCTCGATCGAGCGAGTGAGCGAGGCGCGCACGAGCGGCGCGACGCCCGGGATCGCGGAGCCGATCCGGATGTCATAGACGAAGCGGGTCCCGCCGCTCGGCGTGCGCGCGAAGGTCATTACGCCGACGTGCCCTTTCAGCGGGCTGCCCTTCGTGATGCGGTAGACGATCCGCTCGCCCGGCACGAACTCCGTGACGGTCTCCTCGAAAGGAGGCAGCGGGCCGACGCGCAGCTCGCGCATCGAGCCAACTCCGTTGCGCTCGCCCTCCCCGTCGCGCAGCCGCTTGACCTTCGCGCCGAATACCTCCGCGAGGTTCTCGTGCTCGGCGAGGTGTGCGAAGACCCGCTCGGGCGGCTTTGCAAAGTCGTGCTCAACGTGGACGTGCAGGGCGCGCATCGCGGGCAGCCTAGCGGCTCATACGGGCTCGGGCTCCTCGAGCGCCTGCAGGTGCTCAAGCACGCGGGCGACCCATTCCTCGGAGACCGCGTCCGCCTGCACCGACAGGCGCGGCGCGCCGATCTGCAGGTCCGCGGGCGCGGCGATCCCGAGGAAGTCGAGCACGCTGCGCACAACCGCGTCGGTACTCTCAGCCAATTCCTCGTATGTGACCTTCAACGGCTCATAGCCCAGGCCAAGGAAGTAGGCGTCCCACGAGGCATCATGCGCTGTGAGCTGGCGCATCAGGTAGTTGATCGCGCGGAACGAGAACACGGGCTCGCCCGCGCGTGCCTCGCCGCCGTCATCGCCCGCGTCGCGCCGCCACTTCTGCGTCTGCACCGCCTTCCACAGTGAGACCGCTTGGCGGACCTTGTCTTCGCGCGTGATCTGCACGTAGCGCAGGCCCGGGAAAGTGCGCGAGAGCAGCTCGGGCAATGAGCGACCCGCGTTACCCTCGATCCCCCGCAGGAGCTCGGCGAAGTCCCCGAGGTAGCCCCACATCAGCTTCGCGCCGAACACCCCGTTTGCGGTCGCGCCCTCTCCTAGTGCCCAGTCCAGGTACTGGTCGTAGGTCTCCGGATGCCACAGCGGGTTCGGCGTCGGCGCGTCCTCGAGCATCTCGCGGAACGCGAGCCGCTCGACGATGTTCGGGTGGCGGTCGGGATCGAAGTACTCGTGCGGGCGGCGCGGCACGCCCGAGCGGCGCAGCGCCTCGAAGTACTCCTGCGGGTGCCCCGCCAGACCCGTCTGGTCGAGCTCGTGGCAGAGTAGGGTGCTGCCGCTTCGTGGCGTCGCGCAAACGAGGTAGGACAGCATTGGCTTCATCGCGCGAAAGAAGATTACTCAGTCAACCAGTCGTGTTTGTCGGGTTTTAATTAATCAATAAAAAAGATGACCGCTCAGCTGCCGAACATCCTCTATCTGCACTCACACGACACGGGGCGCTACCTCCAGCCCTACGGCGAGCAGGTCCCGATGCCGAACGTGCAGGCGCTCGCGGACCAAGGCGTGCTGTTTCGCCAGGCGTTCTGCGCCGCTCCCACGTGCTCGGCGAGCCGCGCCTGTCTGCTGACCGGGCAGTACGGTCAGAGCAATGGGATGCTCGGTCTCGCCCATCGCGGGTGGTCGCTGCGCGACTACAGCCATCACATCGTGCATACCCTGCGAAAAGTCGGCTACACCTCGACGCTGATCGGTGAGCAGCACATCTCCAAGGACCCGCAAGCGATCGGCTATGACGAGGTCGTCAAGGTGCCGACTACGCACGTCGAGTCCGTCGCCCCCCTCGCGATGGAAGTGCTCCGCCGCGAGCGCGAGCAGCCGTTGTTCCTGTCGGTCGGCTTCTTTGAGACTCATCGCGAATTCCTCGGCCCAGGCTCACTGCGCGACGTGCAGTTCTCAAAGCCGCCCAACAACCTTCCCGACGCGCCCGAGGTGCGCGCGGACGTCGCGGCATTCAAGGCCAGCGCCCGCTCGCTCGACCACGGCGTCGGGATGGTGCTGAACGAGCTCGATGCCGGACACCTCGGCGAGAACACGCTGATCATCTTTACGACCGACCATGGGATGCCGTTCCCGGGAGCGAAGGCCACGTTGTACGACCGCGGGCTCGGAGTCGATCTGATCCTGCGCGGGCCCGAGCCCTTCGGCGGCGGACGGGTGCTCGACGAGCTCGTCTCGCACATCGACCTCTACCCCACGCTTTGCGAGCACCTCGGGATCGAGCGGCCCCCCTTCTTGCAGGGCGTCTCTTTGCTGCCGCTGCTGCGCGGCGAGGCCCGCGAGGTACGCGAGGAGATCTTCGCGGGCTCGACCTGGCACGCTGCCTACGAGCCCCAGCGCGCGGTGCGCACCCGCAGGCATAAGTACATCCGTCGCTGGGGGGATCGCGCGACACCCGTGCTCGCGAACACCGACGACGGGCCCAGCAAGGAGCTCTTGCTGCGCGAAGGCTGGGCCGAGCGGGAGATTCCGAAAGAGCAGCTCTACGACCTCGTGTTCGACCCGAACGAGGCGAACAACCTGATCGACGATCCCCGCTACTCAGAAGTGCTCGCCGACCTGCGCTCGCGCCTGCAAGCGTGGATGGAGCAGACCCAGGACCCGCTGCTCGCCGGGCACGTCGATCCGCCTTCGGGGGTGGACATCAACTTGCCCGATCAGCGCTCCGCGAGCGAACCCACTACGCACATCGCCTGAGACACAGCGGTACAGTCCCGTCATGGTCACGGGGGGAGCAGGACGGGGGCGGACCGGAGCGAAGACGCTCACGCTGTTCGCGCTACTCGTACTCCTTGCCTTGCCTTCGTCGGCGGGAGCGACGCTTGATGAGGCCGATGGACTCGTCTATATGCCCTACGGCCTGATCCACTCGCCGCACTCCGCCGAATTCGTCGATGAAGCGCTCGCGGAAGCCGACTCGTTCGGCCTGGGTCAGCTCGTATTCGCGACGCCGAAAGTCTCCGCAAAAACCGGCGCGGTGAAGATCCCTAAGCGCAATCGCGCGATGCTCGCGCTGTGGAGTAGCCGAGCTTCGGCGTATGACGCCGAACATGGCGCCGCGCTCAGCGTGACGCTCGTCGTTCCTGCGAAGGTCAAAGGCGTCAAAGGCGGTGGAACAGATCTCGAAAGCGCGTCGATCCGTGGGCAGATCGTCGCGGGAATCGAAGCCGCGTTTGGACTTAGGCTAGGTCTCGCGGGCGTGCAGCTCGACTTCGAGCCCTACCCCACGAACCCCGGCTACCTCGCGCTGCTCGAAGAACTCGACGCGATGTTCGCGCGCGTCGGCTTCCATGGTCGCTTCTCGGTCGCGGCGCCCGCGAGCGTCGCGCGCTGGTCGCCCTCATACCTGAAAGCCGTCTCCGCGCTCGTCACCCAGCTCGATCCCCTCTACTACGACAGCGAAATCGGGACGATCCCCGAGTACGAAGCATGGATGCGCGAAAGCCTCGCCTACTACAGCGCGAACGCGGTGTCGGGCGCGCGGATCGTGCCGATCCTCCCGGCCTACTCCGCGAACCGCTGGCACGACCCGAGCGTCGAGAAGATCTCGACCGCCACGAACGCGCTGTCCGCCGCGCTCGGCGCGGGCGCCCGCGTGAACGGCGCGGGGATCTGGTGGGGCTATGGCTTCTTTTACGACGAGGAAGGCGCGTATGACCCGAGCGCCGACCGTGCCGCCTGGCAGTCGAGCACGCGCCCGCTGCCCTTCTCGCCTTAGGCGGTCCCGCCCGGCACGATCCGCGCCCTAGATCTCGAGGACCAGCTTGCCACGGGTATGCCCCGCCTCGCTCAGTTCGTGCGCTTGGACGACCTGGTCGAGCGGAAAGGTCTGCGCGATCTCCACGTTCACCTCGCCCGACGCGACTAGCCCCGCGATCTCGGCAAGTTGATCGGGCTTTGGGGACGCGGAGAAGGCAGTGGCAAGCGCGCCCTTTGCAGCCGCCTCTTGCTCGGGAGGTTCCGCGGCGATCGTCACGAGCACGCCGCCCTCGCGGAGGGTCGGGATGAGTGTCTTCGTTGTCTCGCCACCTACTGTGTCAAACGCGACGTCGGCGTCCTTCACAGTCTCGGCCACGTCCTGAGAGGTGTAGTCGACGTACTCGTCCACGCCCAAGCCCAGGACAAACTCGCGGTTGCGCGCCGAGCCCGTGCCGATCACGCGGGCGCCCGCGTGCTTGCCGAACTGCACCGCGAGGTGACCTACGCCGCCCGCGGCACCTGCCACGAGCAGCGTCTGCCCGGACTGGAGGTTTCCGTGGTCGAAGATCGCCTGCCAGGCCGTGAGCCCCGCGACCGGCAGCGCCGCGGCCTGCGTGTAGCTCAGCTCCGCGGGCTTCCTCGCCACGCCTGTCGCCGGCGCGACCGCGTGTTCGGCGTAGCCGCCGCCGCGGGCGAAACCGAACACCGCATCACCCTCGGCGTAGCCGTCCACGCGCGAGCGCTCGACCGTGCCCGCGAAGTCGTTGCCCAGAATCACCGGCAGATCCCGGGGCCTGATCCCGCGCCGGATCTTCCAGTCGATCGGATTCACCGAGGCGGCGTGGACGCGGACCAAGACCTCGCCCTCCTCGGGCTCGGGCGCAGCGGTCTCCTCGACGTGCAGCACCTCGGGGCCTCCGGTTTCGTGCAGCACGACCGCGCGCATCGCTTCCTCCTAGATCGACTCTTTTCGCCGAGTCTAGTCGCGGCTTGGGAGGCTTCTGTCGTTTCGGTCCGGCGTCTTGATTTAGTGCTAGCGTGGGTCGGCGCGATCGATGTTCCAGTGTCGCGAGACCGAGCACATGCGCAGCCACGGCTCGGCATCGTCGTCTGGCGCGGATGAGTGACGGGGGATCATGTAGAAGCGAGTGATCGTTCGCTGCCCGCCCTCGTGATCGCCGTAGAGAAGGTCAAGGCTGAGCGGTCCGCCAGTTGAGATCGCCTCGCGCACCTGGTCATAGAGCTGCTCGTGCGGGTCCCGCAGCGCGGCTTGCCAGAAGTTGACGTCGCCCGCAGGGACGTAGAGGTCGCGCGTTTGCGTGTGAAAGTTCTCCAGCTCTGGGTGCTCGTCCTCGACGCCCGCGCGACGGGGCCAGAGGTACCAGCCGTGCAGCACCGCGATCCCTTGCGCGACGTTGCGCAACGGGATCGCGAGGTAGATGTTCTGGTTCTCGGCGAGCTGTGCAACCGCGAGCCCATCGTGCAGCAGGACCCAGTGGTCATCGCCGTAGCCGACCTTCTGCGAGGGGTCCTGCGGACGAGCGTTGAACAGCACAGGGCGCAGGCCTACCTGCAAAGCCTGCTCGGAGATCCTCGCGGCGCGGTTGGCCGAGCGCGTCGCTCCGAACGTCGCGATCGCCAACACCAACGTGCCTCCCGCGGTGGCGAGCGAGGCGATTGTCGCGGCGTCCATGCTCGCGCAGGGTAGCGTCTGCATTAATCGAGCAGATGACCCCGCTCGCAGCGCGCCTGCGCGATCGGCGCGAACAGGCCTGGCTGCTCGTGGACCTGTTGATCGTCGCCTGGCTCTGCTGGCTGTTCGACTGGGTCAACAACCTCGCGCCCGTGCGGCAGGGGCTCGCGGTGAGCAACGGCCGCGGCGTGCTCTCGCTGGAGCGCTCGCTGCACTTGGACCCCGAGCGCGCGCTCGACGCTTCGCTCTCGCGCCACCACGCGCTGAGCGAGATCGTCGTGTTCTGGTACGAAAACGTGCACATCGTCGTGACGCTGGTCGTGTTCGCCTGGCTGTGGTGGGCTCATGCCGACCGGCTCGGCGTGCTGCGCTCGACGCTCGTGATCGTGAATCTGATCGCGCTCGTTGTCTTCTGGAGCTTTCCCGTCGCACCGCCGCGGATGCTCTCGGCCGGCTACGTCGACCTGGTCGCGCGCACGAACGGGCTACCCGTGTGGCAGATCGGCGCGATCGCCCTGCACTCCAACCAGCTTTGCTCGTTCCCCTCACTGCATATCGCCTGGGCGACTTGGAGCGCGCTCGGCATGTGGCAGTTGACCGAGCGACGAATGCTCCGCGCGATCGCTTTTGTCTATCCGTTCGTCACGACTTACGCGGTGATGGCAACAGGCAATCACTACCTGCTCGACGCGGTCGCGGGCGCAGGGATGACGCTCGGCGTCTACTTCCTGTTGAGTCGGGTCCCGCTCAGAGCAGGCAGGTTCGCGTTCGCCGGTCCACCCCAACCTCGGTGATCCCCGCCGAGGTGATCTTGATCCGCGTGGGCACGTTCCCGCGCGCGAGCAGCCGCACGAGCACGGACTCGCCCTTGGTCTCGATGCCCGAGCGCAGCGGCTCCTCGAACTTCTCGGCGTGCAGGGAATCCGCGATCTGCACGTAGACGTGCTTTTCAGCGGTGCCGTGCTGGACCTTCCAGCGGTAGGTGTCGCCGGGCCGCGGCGCCTGGATCGGCGTGGGGCCGCCGATGATCTCGGGCTCGGCCGCGAGTGCTTGTGGCTGCGACATAGTGGGAATATCACGGGCGCGATGATCTGGCAGAAGGGTCAGCTGGCCAGCGTCTGCGCGGAGCGTTTGGACACGAGGCCGAAGACCTATTGACCAGTGGGCCAGGCGGCCTCGCGCCTCGGCGGCGAGCGCGGCGCGGGATACTCCTTGCGTGCTTCGCCTGATCACGATTCCCATCAGCCACTACTGCGAGAAGGCGCGTTGGGGGCTGCAGCGCGCGGGGCTCCCCTACCGCGAGGAGCGCCACGTGCAGGGGATCCATCGGATCGCGGCGCGGCGCGCGGGCGGAGGCGTGACCGTGCCCGTGCTCGTCACGCCCGAGCGCACGATCGGCGAGTCGCACGAGATCCTCGAATGGGCCGACGAGCGCACCGAGGCCGAGCGCCGGCTGATCCCCGAGGAGGCGGAAACGCGCGCGGAGGTTGAGCGGCTGTGCGCGCGCTTCGATGCCGAGCTCGGGCCGCGCGCCCGGCGGCTGATCTATGTACACATGCTGGCCGACCGGCGCCTGGCGCTGCGCTTTAACAACGAGGGCGTGCCGCGCTGGGAGGAGCGCTTTACCCACTTCGGATGGGACGCGCTCGGGCTCGTGATCCGACGCGTGCTCGACATCCACCCGGGGATCGAGCGCGAGGACGAGGTCGTCGTCTGGCAGGAGCTCGACTACGCCGCCGAGCTACTCGCCGACGGACGCCCGTTCCTGTGTGGTGATCGCTTCACCGCGGCGGACCTCACGTTCGCTTCGCTCTCGGCAGCGGTGATCGTGCCTCCGGTGTACGGGGTCACGTTGCCCCAGCCCGAGGAGATGGCACCCGAGACCGCGGCAATGGTGCAGCGGGCGCGCGAGCATCCCGCGGGGGCGTTTGCGCTCTCGCTGTTTGAGCGGCGCGCGGAGTTGTGAGGGCCGGTGAGCCGGGTTGCTCAGCGGCGCGCCGAACATCAACTCCGCGGCCTGGATCCCGATCGCCGTCCGGGACTTCGACCACACGGTCGGATCGATCGTGCCGCCCGCCTTCGAGGCCTATGCGCGCGTCTTTCACCCCGCCGCACGCCGCGAGGGCAAGCGTGAGGTGCCGGTGAGCTGGACCGAGGTAGCGGCGGCCAATGAGCGCAAGATGCACCCGGCCGCGGAGTGGGGATCGATCACCGGCTCGTGGAAGTACCAGTACAGGTCGACCCAGCCCGGATTGTGGGAGCAGGCGCCTTCGACCGGCGAGCTACCCCGCGAGGTCGCATCGCGGCTAGTGTCGATCCTCGTCGCGCACACCCGTGACCCCGACCATGGGTACTTTGGCGTTTGGGACGGGCGGGAAGCCGGGGAGGCGATCTTCCTGTTCAAGGAGGGCACCCCGGAGGATGCAAAGCAGCGTGCCCGAGATGAGCACGCTGCCGAAGTCGCGGCCTGGCGAGAGCTGCTCGAGAGTGGCGCGTCGTTCACCGCCTCGGACCGGACGATGCATCTCCTGCAAGGCCCACTCCCCGCGATCGACGAGTTCTACGAGGGCTCAGGGCTGCTGCGCGATCCGCCCAGCCTGTGGTGGCCAGGCGATAACGCATGGTGCGTGGGCACCGACATCGATCTGATGACGACCTACATCGGTGGCAGTCGCGAGGCGGTTGAGGCATTGCTCGGCGATGAGAAGCTCGAGGTGCTGGCGGTGCCCGACGACCAGCGCATCACCTGGGACGCCGACACGGTCAACCCGCTGCCGG
This sequence comes from Solirubrobacteraceae bacterium, assembly GCA_035507305.1. Taxonomy (GTDB): domain Bacteria; phylum Actinomycetota; class Thermoleophilia; order Solirubrobacterales; family Solirubrobacteraceae; genus Palsa-744. The sequence goes on from DATJOE010000298.1 coordinate 12,553, forward strand.
CGCCACCCGGCTAGGTCGCACCAGCGAACAGCTCGACCTGCCGTCGACCGCCGGGCGTGCCCGGCAGCGCGTGGTCTCGATGTGGGAGGATCGCCGCGTGGCCGCGACGCGCAGAGCGATCCTTACAACGACCCTCATCGGGCTCGGCCTAGCGGCGTTCGCCACAGCGGCTTCGGCCCAGTGGTTCGGGAGCACGCTGACGGGCCCCGCGAACGCGGGCTACGGCTGTGAGTCCGCGCTCGTGCTCGCGCCGCTCGGTGGCGTAGAACTCGCGCCGACGAATCAGAGTTCGTGCACGTATCGCCACGGCGGCTACTTCAACTCGCTGAAGCCCACAGCGATCGTTCCCGGCAGCGGCTGGGTCCGTCAGATCCAGGTCAAGTCCGGGCCAAACCCCGCCCCGCTGCGGGTGACCGTGCTGACGGGCTCCAGCCGCGTCGACACGTTCAGTGGGCGTGACCTACCCGGGACCTACACATGCTGCACCGCGCGCTTTGTGGGGCCCGCGTTCACGCCGAAGCCAAACGCGATCACGACGCGCCGCGTGAACATCCGCGTGCAAGACGTACGCAGCAAGCAGATCCAGAACCGGATCCACTCCAGCGATGCACTCGCACTCAGCGCGGTCGGACCCGGAAGCCTCCCGCTCAGCCGTAGCGAAGCCGTCGGAAGCATCGTCGAAGGCGCGCCGATCGCGATCGGCTGGTTCCCAATGACTCGAGTAGGGGAACCGCGCGTCGACGGGTACTCGATGACCGGGCTGGACCTGCTGTTCCGCTGGGATTGGCGGCGGCGGTAGCGCCGCGCTAGACGGCCGAGACCGCTTGGCAGGCGATCAGGCGTGAGTCGCTGAGCGCCGCGGCGCGGTGCTCATGCACCGCGAGGTAGTCGGGGTCCGAGGCCATCTCGAGGAACTTCTCCCGGGAGGGGTATTCGACCATCAGGGCCATGTCCCACTCCAGCGCGTCGGGACCGATCACCATCGTCTTGGCGTCGACTGCGAGCAGCAAGCGACCACCGACGCGCTCCAGGAACGGGGTCGTCGCCTCGCCGTAACGGCGGTACGCCTCGCGGCCGCTGACCCCCACATCGATGCCGTCAGCCTCGTCCTTGAAGCGAAGCAGATTCAACATCACGATCGGGCCATTGAGATCCGCGGCGAGCAGGCCTTCGAGCTGAGCTTGGGTTGGGGCGATCGGCATGGCGGGGCCTAGAGAGTGCCAGCTCCCACAGCCGAGAGGAATTTGGGGAGGTTCCCGGCGATTCCGCCGAAGGTCTGACCCGCACAGCGGTAGGCACTGAGACGAACGGTGCTCCCGTTCCGCCGCGAGATCGCAATCGTGACTTCCTCGCCTCCGGTGCAGCCTCCCGAGGAGACCGGCGGCCGTGCGGCGATCCCGTTCGCGTTGAGGGCCGCGGTGACGCGTTTCAGCCCGTGCGCCGTCTTGAAGCGCTTCACGTGGGGGCGGCCGTATGGCGGGGGCAGCGAGCCGTTCGCGATCGTGATCGTGACGCTGCGCAGATGCGCCCAGCGGGCGGTCCCCGCGAGCGCGGGGGTCACGAACACGGCGAAGCAGACGACGGCGAGGAGGGCGGAGGTGATCGAGAAGCGGCGCATCGCGGCGAGCCTACTTCACCGCGCCGTCCGTGCGCCGAGGAGATGTTGCACCGATACGCGCGTCGCCAGCCGCTTTTCTAGCAGCATAATCACTGCAATGCTGCTAAAATGCAGGCATGGCGGTTGCGATCACGGTCCGCGACGTCCCAGACGACGTCCGCGACGAGCTTGCCGCACGCGCCGCTCGCGCCCACCAGTCTCTCCAGGAGTACCTCCGCAGCATGCTCATCGACTCGGCGGCACGCGCCCCTGTCGCCGACGTGATCGCCCGTGCCCGATCCCGCGTCGAGGTGACGGGTGCCAGCGTAAGCGCAGAGTCAATTCTCGCCGCGCGCGACGCTGACCGGCGGTGAGTGCTGGAGTCGTCTGTGACGCATCCGCGATCGTCGCGGTGCTGCTCGATGCCGGAGAGACCGGCGACTGGGCCGCGCAAACGATCGCCTCCGGTCCGATCGCGGCACCCGCTCTCGTGACTTACGAGACGGCCAATGTCATACGCAGGCACGAGCTCGCCGGCGAGATCAGCACTGACCAAGCCGCCCAGGCACACGCCGACTTGCTGGCTCTCGCCATCCAGCTATGGCCGTATGAGCTCTTGGCCAAGCGCGCCTGGGAACTTCGGCAGAACCTCTCTGTCTACGACGCCGCGTACGTCGCGGCTGCGGAGGTAACTGAGTTAACACTCGTCACGCTTGACACGCGCCTGGCCAAAGCTCCCGGCGTAAGATGCACGATCGCAACACCCTGAATGGAATAACCAGTGGGGGATACTGGGCTTGAAGGAGGGCCTTGGGGTGTTGTGGGTGACGTTGGGGGTGCCCGCGGCTCTGAGATGTTCTGAGATCACCTGAGATTCGCTCACTTAGGGACCACGGGAAGGACCACGGAGTTGTGCGCGTCGCCTCCGGCCCTGGACCGTAGACGGTGTCCCGCGCCGAGCCCGATCGGACACCTCCAGAGGTAGCCAAGCAGCGCCATCACGTTGTGTCCCAGCCGGGGCATAGAGTCGAAAACGTGGCCACGACACATGAGGAAGTGGCGCTTCAACTATCGACGATGGCGGTCGCAAGCCAGGGCGATAGCGAGAATCAGATCCGGGCCAAGGCGACCGCCATCCTCTCGGCGGCTTCGATCGTCGTGCCCGTCGCCGGGGTCGCGATTGCGAGAGGCTCTGCGTGGCCTGTCATCCCGCTTGCGATCGCTGCCCTTGCATACCTCCGATGCGTGTGGACCTGCGCTGCGGCTCTACTGCCGAAGAACATCGAGGTGGGCCTGCTGGGGGGCGAGATGCTCAAACTCGCCACTGAGAGCGGAGCCGACGTCGAGCAGATGCAGGCGTCTGCCTCCCACTACATGGACAGGCTCTACGCGAACAACCAGCTCATCCTCGAGAAGGCCTCAGAAAACGTCAAAGGCGCGATCATCGCTCTCGGTATAGAGATCGTTGCTTTGACGGCAGCTATCCCCGTTACACTCTGGACTTGAAATGCGCACGCGCACCCAGCCAAAGCCGGCC
>DATJOE010000299.1:0-3864 GCA_035507305.1 Solirubrobacteraceae bacterium
CGGCCCCTTGCCAGCTCCAGCGCGCGGTTGTTAGCGCCCGCGAAGCCGATGTTCTCGCAGCGCAGCAGCTCCACGTGCGGGAAGGCGCGCTCGATCTGCTCAGGGGTGTCGTCGTTCGAGCCGCTGTCCACGACGAGCCACTGCACCGAGAGGCCCTCCGCCGCAGCATGCGCGCAGCGCAGCGTCGAGAGCGCGAGCTCGGGCCGTCCGTGGGTGACGACGATCACGCTGAGGTCGGGCGTGACGGAGTTGCCGCTCATCGCGCCTGCCCCAGGGAGGCGGGTGCCAGCGCGCGCCATACGCGCGTGCGCAGCTCGCGGCGCACAAAGCGCTTCAGTGCGGGGTCCTCGACGCGCTTGGTCTCGCCGACGGCGGCTCTCAGGTAGCCGTAGAGAAAGGCGCCGCCGCCGATCGCGACCGGGCGCGCGCGCCCGACCTTGAACGCGCGCGCCGCGACCCAGGGCAGGCCCTGGTGGGTGATGTAGGCGCAGGCGCCGTGACGAGCTCGACCCCGCAGCACGCCGCCGCGAGTAGCGAGGTGGCGATGATGGATCGCGACCGGGTCAGGGAACGAGCAGGTGCTCCAGCCGCGCATTCGGGCGTAGGCTTCGTCGATCGTGTCCCAGCCCAGGCGCGCCTCCAGGCCGCCGATCTGTACCAAGCAGTCGATCGCGTAGAGCTTCAGCGCTCCGTGGACATGGTGCGGCGGGATCGGGATCGTCTGGCTGACGCCGTCGTGGATCTCGCAGAGTTGCCCGCAGGTGATGCCGAGACGGGGGTCATCGGCGAAGCGCACGAGCAAAGTCTCATACCACTCTGGCGGCAGCTCGATGTCGCCGTCGAGCTTGGCGACGTGCGTGAACGAACGCCAGTCCACGGCGTTCAGGCCGTAATTGAAGGCGTGCACCTCGACGGCATCGGTCAAGCGGTCCTCGCCCGCGCGGACCTTTGGTGCCTGAAGGACTGTGAGGAAGTCGAACTCACGCTCCAGCTCGCGCAGCTGCGCGAGCGTGTCGTCGCTGGATGCGTCGTCGACGACGATCCATGCGTCGGGACGGCGCCGCTGCGCGGCAACCGCGCGCACGACGCGTTCGATGTGCCGGGCCTCGTTGTGCACCGGCGAGACGACGAGCAGCCTGTCTGCCTTCACACTCAGAAAAACGGGCCGACCACACGCCAACTTGCGTCCAGGAAGGGGCATTACGTCCGCAAGCCCGCGCCCGATCGCGCCGTTCATTAGGGGACATGTGCGGCATCTGCGGCATCGCCGGGCGCGATCGTTTCGCGCCGGCGCTCGATGAGGCGCGCCTGAGCGCGATGACCGACGCGATCGTGCACCGCGGACCCGATGAACGCGGGCTGCATCGCGAGCCGGGCGTCGCACTGGGAATGCGCCGGCTGAGCATCATCGACGTCGGCGGCAGCCGCCAGCCGATCCTCAACGAGGACGGCAGTCTCGCCGCGGTGTTTAACGGCGAGATCTACAACTTCCGCGAGCTGCGCGAGTCATTGCGCAAGGGCGGCCATCGTCTGCGCACGGACGGCGATGGCGAGGTGATCGTGCACCTCTACGAGGAGCACGGCCTGGACTTTGCCCGGCACCTGGAGGGCATATTCGCAATCGCGCTGTGGGACGCCCCGCGCGGGCGGCTCGTGCTCGTTCGCGACCAACTCGGCGTCAAGCCTCTGTACGTCACGCTCGGCGGCGAGGGTCTGGCATTCGCCTCGGAGGCCAAGGCGCTAATCGCGGGCGGGCTACTCACACCGCAGCTGGACCCGCTCGCGGCCGAGATCTTCCTCGCGTTCGGCTTCGTGCCAGGGCCGCGTTCGCTGTTCGCAGGCGTGCAGAAGCTGATGCCGGGATCGATGGTGGTTTGGCAAGGGCAGGAGCAGATCGAGCAGCGCGCCTACTGGTCACTGGGCGAGGGCTCTGAGGTCCGCCCGGCCCGCGCGAGCTGGGCCGAGGACCAAGAGCGACTGTTGGATCTGCTGCGCAGGGCGACCCATGCGCAGATGGTCAGCGACGTCCCGCTCGGGGCGATGCTGAGCGGCGGCTTGGACTCCTCGCTGATCACGGCTCTGATGGCCGAGCACAGCTCACAGCCCGTGAAGACGTACTCGATCGGCTTCGTCGAGGACGCCGACGCGAACGAGTTGGGCGACGCGCGCAAGGTGGCCGAGCGGCTTGGCACCGATCACCACGAGCTGCTGACGAGCGCGACCGAGCACCCCGAGCTGCTTGACGACGCGCTCTGGCACCTGGAGGAGCCGATCGCGGACGTGTCATTCCTCGGCTTCATGCTGCTTAGCCGGCTCGCGAGCGAGTCGGTCACGGTCGCGCTGTCCGGCCAGGGCGCGGATGAGCTGCTAGGCGGCTATCGCAAGCACCAGATCGCCGCGGCGGCTGCCACGCTGGGGCATCTGCCGGGTCCGCTGCGTGGGGCGCTTGGCGCGGCGGCGACCCGTGCGCGCGCGGGCTCGACGCTGAGTCGCGGGTTGCAAGCGATCGCGACGGACGACCCCGCGGAGCGCCTGTTGGCGATGAGCCGCGTGCTTCAGCCCGCCGACCGCGACGAGCTGCTGGCTCCCGGCTTTCGCTCAAGCTCGCTGGAGCGTGAGCTGTGCGACGCGATCCACGCTCAGCTACCGGACGGAACCCGCGGAGCGCTGGGAGAGACGCTCGCGCTCGACACGCGTCTGGCGCTCGTCGACAACATGCTGCTCTACTTCGACAAGATGTCGATGGCCGCGTCGCTGGAGGTACGCGTGCCGTTCCTCGACACCGAGCTGGTCAGCTTCTGCATGCAGCTGCCCGACAGTCGCAAGGTGTGGCTCGGTCGGCGCAAGGAGTTGCTCAAACGGGCCAGCCGCGGGCTGGTGGACGCAGAGATCATCAACAAGCGCAAGCGTGGCTTCTTTCACTCCGCGCTCGGCGCGTGGCTGCGGGTGCACCGCGACGCGCTGCTCACCGAGACACTGCTCGACCCGCGCGCCCTCGCGCGCGGGCAATACGACGCGCAAGCCGTTAGAGCGCTGCTCTCGCTTGCCGGCACCGACGGCAAGAAGGCTGATCAGCGTCTGTTCAGCCTGATGCTGCTCGAGCGCTGGCAGCAGCTGTTTGTCGACGGCGACGGGGCTGCGCGGCGGGCGGCCTCGCCGCAGGTAGCGCTCGTCGCCTGAGTCGATCGCGCCTGGGCAGGACCGGACGCGCAAGATAAGGCCAGATCGGTCGCGCGGCCCCTGGCAAGTGACACCTCGACGTGCCACGAGAGGCTCGCCGACGACCGTCTACGGGCAGGAGAAGTCTCGGACGAGGTCCTACTCCGCACCAGGCCAGAAGCCCGATGGTGCGTACAAGTTGATGCTCGCAAATTGCACGTTATTTGATAATTCCAGGTTATTGAGATTTGGGCAGACGGCCAGTAGCGTGGCGAGCGAACCGCGTCGCGCAGCAGCGAGCGGATATCTGAACAACTGATAGCCGCATTTGCTCGGGGGGAGCGATGATTTGGCGACGGCATGATGGGTCTCGAGAAGACGGCCTCGCTCAGCCCGACGGTCTACGGTCGAGCACGCCGGCGTCCGTCGAAACAGGGGCACCACGACAGACCTCGCTTACCGCAACCGCGGTGAGCTTTGAACGACTTTGCCTGGCGACGTTCGCTGCGTTGGTGGCCACCCTCGTCATATTCACCCTAACGCCGCAGTACGCTTCCGCCGAAACCTACGCCCAAGCAGTCCAGACCACAACCGGCCTGACCCACTTCTGGCCGATGGAAGAGTCCTCGGGCTCCTCCTTTGAAGACCTCGTCGGCGGCGCGGACGCGAGCATCTCCGGCGGAGTCACGCTCGGCCAGCCCGGCG
>DATJOE010000300.1:0-6150 GCA_035507305.1 Solirubrobacteraceae bacterium
ATCGAGGTACGCTCCCCTCCCCCTGCCGGTGAGATTTCCTGCCGGGCCACCGCACGCCGCAGACGGCCGCGGGGCGAGATTCGAACTAGTTGACTTGAGCCGACTAGTCGGCAGCGACTATAGTCGCCGGCGCATTGGTGGTGTCACCCGATCCTCGGGTGACCAAGAACCGAAAGGGGCTATTCGTGGGGATCGGAACGTTGCGCAAGACGCTGGTTACTGTGGCAGCGATGGGCGCGCTGGCAATGGCGCTTCCAAGCATCTCGGGGGCTGCGAGCACATTCGCGTGGGGGGGTGGTGCCCTCGGCATCGAAACCATCGAATTTGGCACCCGAACGGTGCAGCCGGCCCCTAACCCGCTGACGAGCATCTCAAGTCTCGCCGCGGGCTCACAGTTCGGTCTCGCGATCTCTGCAGGCACCGCCTACTCCTGGGGCTCCGGATCACAAGGCCAGCTCGGCAACGGCGCGACGGCGACCGTTCAGCTCCCAACTGCCATATCTGGCCTAGGCGGCGCGACCGAGGTGACAGCCGGCCCCCTTTCGGGCTACGCGCTGATGGAAAACGGCACCGTCAAGGCATGGGGGGCCAACAGCGAAGGGCAACTTGGCCAAGGGTCGCACAGCGGCCCTGAATCGTGTGGCGTGGCCTGCAGCAAGACCCCGCTCACGGTGCCCGGCCTCAGCGGTGTGACCGCCATCTCGGCGCGCGGCAACCACGTGCTCGCGCTGCTGGAAAACGGGACGGTCGAGGCTTGGGGAGGCAGCAACGGCCACGGACAGATCGGCGACGGCACCACGGTCGAGAAAGACTCCCCGGTCGCGGTTGGAGGTCTCTCGGAAGTCGTGTCTGTCGCGGCGGGCAAACAGTTCAGCCTGGCGCTGCTCGCCAACGGTGAAGTGCGCGCGTGGGGCAACGGTGAAGTGGGCCAGCTCGGCAACGAAGCCACCAGCGACAGCCCGACGCCCGTCGCGGTGAGCGGCCTGACCGGCGTCACGGCGATCTCGGCCGGTGAAACCCATGCCCTGGCGCTGCTCGAAAACGGGGAACTGCGCTCTTGGGGCGGCAACAACGTCGGGCAGCTCGGCAACGGCACGTCCGTAAGCTCCGACGTGCCGGTCACCGTGAGCGGCATCACCGGCGCGACCGCTATAGCGGCGGGCTGGAACCACAGCATGGCCCTCGTCTCCGGCGAAGTCGAGACGTGGGGCGAAGCCTTTGAAGGCCAGCTCGGCAACGGCTTGGGGCTCGAACCTCCCGTCTTTCCCGTCAAGTCCCCGGTACACGTCCACTGCGGACTGGAAGAAATAGAAGGCATCGCCGCGGGCCGGGCACAGTCCTACGCCTGGGGCGCGAGCCAGGGAACGTGCCCCGGGATTGCGAGCGTCACGCCCAACGAAGGCCCCACCTCGGGCGGCACCGAAGTGACGATCACGGGCTCGGAATTCGGGACGGCGAGCGGAGTGTCCTTTGGCTCGACCCCCGCCAGCTCGTTCTCCGTGGAATCCAGCACCGTCATCAAGGCGATCTCCCCCGCGGGTGTCGGAACCGTCGACATCAGGGTCACCAACGCCAAGGGGACCTCGACGAAGGTCCCGAGCGACCGCTTCGCCTACTAGGAGCACCAAGCGATACACAGGTGTCCGCGGCTTCGCCCCGCGGGCACCTATCGCGACGTCGAGCGGAGGCACGGCAAGCGCGGGCAGCCGAGTAATCAGAACCGGAGCCTTTACGTGCCCCGGCTCCAGGGTCCAATGCCCCCGGGGGCGTTACTTGCTATTGACAAGCTCACTTGCTTTTTGCAAGTATTGCGTCTCACCGAGCCAAAACCCACAAGGGAGCAACCGTCATGTCGACGAACATCTTCGTGAGCTATCCGACCGCCGACCTCGAGCGCAGCAAGACCTTCTACACGGCGCTCGGAGCGACCATCAACCCGCTCTTCACCGACGAGAACGCCGCCTGCTTCGTGTGGGATGAGAACGTCTACACGATGGTGCTCAAGCGCGAGTTCTTCGCCACTTTCACCGACAAGCAGGTGGCCGACCCCGCAACCACCGCGCAGATGCAGGCCGCCTTCACTCGCGACTCCAGGGAGGACGTCGACAGAGTGGCCGAGGCCGGTCTGGCCTCCGGTGGCTCCGAGCCGCGACCGGCGCAGGACCTCGGCTTCATGTACAGCCGTGACATCGAGGACCCGGACGGCAACGTCGTGGCGTTCATCTACATGGCGCCGGAGGCCGTAGAAAAGGGGCCCGAGGCATACATGGCCGAGCACGCTCAGGTCTGAGTGACCAGCCGCAGCTACGGGCAGTACTGCGGGATCACCACGGCCGTCGAGCTGATCACGGAGCGCTGGGCGCTGCTCATCATCCGGGACCTGCTCGTCGGCCCGCGTCGCTACACCGATCTGAAGCAGGGCCTGCCCAAGATTCCAACGAACATCCTCGCCGCCCGCCTGAAGGAGCTACAGGAGGGCGGCGTGATCCGCCGCGTCCCGCTGGCGCGCTGCGGACTGGTCTATGAGGTCACGGACTACGGGCGTGAACTCGAGCCGATCGTGCTGGCGCTCGGGCGCTGGGGATTCCAGGCGATGGGCGATCCCGAGGATGACGCCATCATCACGGCCGACTCGCTGACGATGGCCCTGCGAACTGCGTTCAGGCCAGAATTCGCGTCAGCATCGCTGGATTTTCAGATCCAGATAGACGGCGTCGAGTTGCGAGCGCAGGTCAACGGTGGCGAGCTGAAGGTAACCCAGATCGCTCCCCCGGCACTGCCCGTCGGAGGCTCGCTGCCCGCTGGCGAGCCCGAACTGCGGTTTGCCACCGGCCCGGACATCCGCCACCTGATCGCGGGCACGCTGACCCCCTCGCAGGCCGTGGAACAAGGCGTGGTCACCATCCTGAAGGGCAAGCTGAAACTGCTCGAGCGATTCGCGAAGCTGTTCCGGATCGACCTTGACCGCACCCTGGGACCAGGCGGGTCGATCGCCAGTCGGGGCTAAGCGTCCTTCGGGATGCCCGTCAGCAGCCTGGATGCACTGTCCTGCACGCGCGTCGGGACAAACGCGCGCATCGCCGACTGGATGCGGACATCAGTCCCGACTACATAGCGGGCCCGGGGTTTCGATGCCGTCAGAACACGCTCGATTACAGCCGCGACGCCCTCCACCGGCTTGGCCATACGTTGCATCCGCGGAATCATCTTGCGCATCCCCGCTAGATGCTTCGCGTACAGGTCGCGGTGCTCGTCGGACATCTTCTGCGTTTCAGCCTCGAGCGTCGCGGGTGCCTGGCGCCACATATCGGTATCTGTCATCGCAGGCTCGACAAGGATGACCTTCACGCCCCAGGGTGCGAGCTCGACGCGCCACGCGTCCGCAATCGCCTCGATCGCGAACTTCGAAGCGTTATATGCACCCGTCATCGGAGTGGAGACGCGCCCGCTCAACGATGAGACAAACACGACCCTCCCGCGGCTCACGCGCAGTTTCGGCAAGACAGCGTTGGTGATGCCGACCGCCCCCACCACGTTCACATCCATCTGGTGGCGCAGGTCCTCGGCTGACAGGCTCTCCAGCGGGCCGCCGACGACGATGCCCGCGTTGTTGACGACGCCATCCAGCTGCTGAGGGAGCTTCGCGTCGAGCGCGGCAATCTGCTCGGGATCGCTCACGTCGACTTTCAGCGTTTTCACTTTGCCGTTGGCGGCATCGCCGAGCAACTGCTCGGCATCCTCGGCGCGGCGAACAGTCGCGTATACATCCCATCCCGCGGCGTCTAGACGCAGAGCCAGAGCACGGCCGATACCGCGGCTTGCTCCGGTGATCAGGACGCTTGGCATGCGTGCATCCTAAACGCGCCTGCAGCTACCGGAAGCTCACAACCGCCAATGCCCAGCATCGTGCATAGGCGCTTAGTTACGCTGCGGCGCGTGGAGCTGCAGCGGCGCATTGCGGAGAGGGCGGGGGAGTTCTTGCTGTTCGCGCTGACCCCGCCGCGCCTGAGCACCGAACCGGAGCAAGCCAGCCAGATCGCCGCGAAAACGCTCGCGCGCCTGCGCTCTGTGGGCCTCGACGGCGTCGTGCTCTACGACATCGATGACGAGAGCGACCGCAATCCCGAGGAACGCCCGTTCCCGTTCCTACCCACGATGGACCCAGCCGACTACCTCGCTCGTCATCTCGTCGGCCTGGAAGTGCCGGCCATCGTGTACCGCGCTGTCAGCAAGTATCCAGAGCAAAGTCTTCGCTCGTGGCTCAGCGAACAAGCCCCAACCCACGCACTGTCGGTGTTCGTAGGTGCGTCCTCTCGTGAGAAGGCGGTAGCAACCTCTCTGTCGCGAGCCTACGAACTCAGGACCGAGATGCGCCCGGATCTCCTTCTCGGAGGTGTCGCGATCCCAGAGCGGCACACGCGCGGGCGCGGGGAGCATGTCCGTCTACTGGCGAAGCAGGCGGCAGGTTGCTCGTTCTTTGTCACTCAGATCATCTATGACGTCAATGCCGCGAAGAACCTGGTCTCCGATTATCGCTACGAGTGTGCCGCTCGCGAGATGAAGCCAGCACCGATCGTGTTCACGTTCTCGGTCTGCGGCTCGCTAAAGACACTGGAGTTCGTTCAGTGGCTCGGTGTCGATGTACCGCATTGGATCGAGAACGAGCTGCGCCACGCAGACAACACGCTCGACGCGTCCTACGATCAAGCCGTCGCTACGGCCGTCGAGCTCATCGCATTCTGTCGGCGCGTGGGAGTTCCATTTGGGCTCAGCGTCGAGAGCGTCTCGATCCGCGAGGTCGAGATCGAAGCCTCCGTCCGCCTCGCCACCCGGCTACAAGCAGAGCTACGTCGCTAATCCCTACAGCAGATCGTAAGCAGCGATCCAACGAAAACGACCGCCCCGAGGGACGGTCGCAAATTAATGGCATAGCGGGGGCGGGATTGATACCCAATCCTGCGACCGTTGAATCCAAGCGCAGCGGAGCGATCGTGCATCGAGTCGAGGAGTCGTGCTCGCTGGGGGACTGATGCCCACCTAGAAAGGCGTCGCAGCGGTCGCTAGCGGGACAGGCTAGATGCCGCTTGTCCAGATCGGCGGAAGCGGGGGATCGACGCTCAATCCGCCAACGGCAACGCGAACTCGACGTGTGGCGCGAGATAGCCATCTGGCTCCTCGATAACCGTGTTCTCAAGCACACCGATCCGATCGATCTCGATCCTCACGACGTCGCCGACTTTAAGTAGGCCCTCTGGAAAGGGCTGGCGCGCGGCCCCTACGCCGGCAGGCGTGCCGGCTGCGATCACATCGCCGGGCTCTAGCGTGAACGCTTCGGAGAGATGGCTGACCTGCTGAAAGCAGTCGAAGATCATCTCGCCTGTGTTGGAGTTCTGGCGAAGTTCGTCGTTGACGAAGGCCCTGATGCCGAGGTCGTGAGGATCGCCAAGCTCGTCAGCGGTCACGAGCCAGGGGCCGAGCGGTCCGTGCGTGTCGAAGGACTTCCCGATCGTCATCGTCGGTGTGCGCAGTTGCCAGTCGCGGACCGAGACATCGTTGGCGATCGTGTAGCCGGCGATCACCTCATGGGCACTCTCGATGGGCACATGTCGGCAGCGCTTACCGATGACGATCGCAAGCTCGGCCTCGTAGTCGAGCAGCTTCGACACGCGCGGCATGTGTATGTCCGCGCCGGGGCCGGCGACGCACGACACTTGCTTGTTGAAGAAGAAAGGTACGTCCGGCGCCTCCATCCCGCTCTCGGCAATGTGGTCCCTGTAGTTCAGGCCGATCGCGAGGTACTTGCGCGGGGTTACCGGCGCGAGAAGCCGGACGCTGGCGAGTGCGTGGCGCTCGTGTGGCGCGTCGCGCTCGAAGGCAAACTCGCCCTCGACCGTGCCGCATCGAATCCGTCCGTCAACCTCGAATCTGCACAACCTCATTGTGCATCCTCACTCGGGCTGAACTCGCCCGCCATCGCACGGGCATGGATCGCTTCGAACGATGCGTCGTCAGCGGCGGCTTCGGCGATCTTCTCCGGGTCAACGAACACGCCGATCGGGTTCGCCTTGAACGCGGTACTCGTGCGCATCCACTCGCTTGAGGCGGTCCAGTCGCCGAAGGCATCAACCTGTAGCTCTACGCGGTTGCCGT
>DATJOE010000301.1:0-4420 GCA_035507305.1 Solirubrobacteraceae bacterium
CTCGCCGATCAGCGTCTTCCCGGACGAGGTCGGCGCCGTTACGAGTAGATGCTGAGAATCGAGCAGCCCGTAGTTATTGATCGCGCTGCGCTGCAGCTCGTTCAAAGAAGGTACGTCCAGCCGCCACGCCTGCAGAAGCTCCTCGGGGAAGCCGTGCGCGGCCAGGGAGGAGATCTCAGTGCTCACCGGCTCGGGGGAGTCCTCGGGGAATGCGGCTGACCACGTCTCGCCGCGGCGCATCACCGGCCAGGAGAGCTCGCCGTCGAGCTGCCCACGGAGCGTGGGCTGCTGCGCGCGTCCGCCCGCGGCGGCCGTGTCGATCACGCGCCGAGTTACATGGGCCATCAGTCGAAGAACAGGCATGCGTTCGCTTTCGGCGACCTCGGGCACGCCCTGCAGCGACTCGATCAGGTGGTGCGTGAGTAGGCCATGGCGAAGACGGGCGTACTCCCAGGCAGGTTGTGTCGCCGTCGAGGCCGTGAGAATTAGGCGGCCGTCACCGGCCATCTCGGCAAGCACGCGCTCCTCGGAGTCAAGGGTCCGCGGCGTCGCCTCGAGCGTTAGGACCTTCGCTCCCATCTCGCCCGAGAAGCAGCAATCCAGGATGCAGACGAGGTGCCGCGCGGGGATCGCGGAAAACCACCCCGTAAGCTGGGCGAGCGGGACCGCGCTAGTGGCTAGATCCTCAACGCGTGCGTCATGGGTAACCAGCTCGTGCGTCTCGCTGCCGTGCCCGGAGAAGGTGATCACGACGACGTCCTGCTCGTCGCAGCCAGCGAGACGAGCGAACTGCCGTTCGAGCGCCTCGCGCGTGACGGCCGCGCCCGTAAGCAGTTCGCATTCGCCGGCGAGCGTGTCGGCGAACAACGCGTGCAGCGCCGTTGCATCAGCCTCGGCAAAGCGCAGCTCATTGATCGCCGGGGAGGCGTACCTGTTCACGCCCATGAAGAGCCCGTGGAAGGAACCGGTGTTGGTCATCCTCCTAGGATGGCGCTTCGCGCGGCCGGTTCGGGCTTGCGAACAGTAGATCTTGCCGAGCAATATGAACGGCGCCCAGATGAACGTGCTCTCGTCTTCGCCGCGCGTCCCCAGCATTGCCAGGCGAAGCGTGAATCGTGGGGACCATGGAACGGGTGCATTCGATCTGGTGCCTGCCGCCGCGAGCAGCTTGTGCGATCGAGCGATCGGCTGACGACTCGGCTTGAGATCCCACCCAGGTTCTGCTCTGCTCTGCCGCCAATCGACACCAAGCGGCCGGGACGAGGCGCGTCAACGCCCGCCCCGGCCTGTGGACACCGAAGGACTAGCTTCGATGCCACGCCCGAACCGTAGCTCCTGACCACGGCCCGGTCGTGCTCGCCTGCGCCCCCTTCGGTGCCGCACCGAAAGGAGCAGCAATGAGCGGGACGTGCACCATCCTTGACGAGCAGACAGCGGCGGACCTCGGCATCAGAACCGAGAAGCGCGCGCTGAGCTTGCTGCTTGAAGACCGCCTGCCGTGGTCTGTCGCCGAGCTGACCCGTGAGCTTGGCGCGTCGACTGACGAGGACAACACCGTCGATGCAATCACTGCGCTGGCAGGTGCCGGGCTGATCCATCGCATCGGCGAGTTCGTCTTCCCGAGCCATGCTGCTCGTCGCGCGGACGAGATCTACGGCGGAGCGCTGTAGTCATGCGCGAGAGGAAACCGATCAGCCCCGCACAGCGAGCCCTCGGCATGGCGATACGCGCCGAGCGCGTGAAGGCCGCCTACAGCCAGGAACGCTTCGCCCGCCACGCCGGGATCGACCGCGCCTACTACGGCGCAGTCGAGCGCGGCGAGTTCAACTTGCGCTTCTCAACGCTCGTGCGGGTTGCTTCTGGCCTCGGCGTCGGTCCCGGGGCTATCTGCACCTCGGCGGAAGCGATCGAGCGGGAGATGGGCGAAGAAACGTAGACGTCGCCGGGCGCGAGACACAACGCGCTTCGCCAGCTCGCGCTCGGCAAAAAACTCGCGTGCTCCTGTGCCCTAGAGGGTCGGAAAACGACCTTTCCTAGATGAAAGGCGATGAATGCACCCGCACGCGAGACCGACACTCTGCACCTGGCGACCCCGAGGAGGAGCCGCCTCTCCCCCGCGATGCAGCGCGAGGCCACGGCGCTCCTAGCGTCTCTGCTGCTCGACGCCGCCCGGCAGCGTCGTGCCCGCTCTGCCTTGCACGTCGTGCCAGTCGCCCCTCCGGTCGATCCTCCGCCCGCTGCGCCGATCACTCCTCTGCTTAGGAGAGGAGACCCGCGCAGGCGAGAAATCGCAGCAAATCTCAGAGATCGGCGGCGTGAACCGAACCCCGACAACAGAGGAGGCAGTTAGAAGTTGAAGGAGATCGTGCGCCCCAGGCGGCTCGGAGTCGAGGACATGCTGCGCTTGGCTTCGCACTTGACCGAGCGTGACAGACGTATCGCCAAGGACTGCTTCGAGTTCCGCGTGCTGACGAGCAGCCAGATCACTCGCCTCTACTTCAGCGGGGCAAGAACGGCTACCGCTCGCTTGGAGGTGCTCTACGGGCTACGCGTGCTCGATCGCTTCCGCCCCTCTCTGCCGATGGGTGAAGGCAGCGCGCCCTACCACTGGATACTCGATGAGGCAGGCGCGCTGATCGTAGCCGACCACCTGGGCCTTGATCGTGACGAGCTTGGCTGGCAGCACTCGGTCGCCGCGAGCATCGCCACGAGTCAGAAGCTCCGCCATCACGTCGAGGTCAACGAGCTGTTCACTCGGCTCTCGGTAGAAGCGAGCGCAGCCGGAGGCGAGCTGTCTGAGTGGTACGGCGAGCGAAGCTGCTCGCAGATGTTCTCGGGCAAGGTGATCCCAGATGGCTACGGCGTGCTGGCGCTCCCCGGTCGCGCGAAGCTCCACCTCCTGATCGAGCTTGACCGCGCCAGCGAGCCGAGCGCACGGCTGCGAAAGAAGGCTGCGGACTACGAGCGCCACCTGCCCTACAGCGCCCTGCGTGAGCGCGACGTGACCGTGCTTTTGCTCGTCCCGAGCGCGAGGCGCGCGCAGACGGCGGCGGCAGCAGTTGCCGAGAGCGCCGCGCCGATCGTCGTCGCCCCTTGGAGCGGCGGGTCCCCGGACTCGGCGCTCGCGACCGTGCTCGATGCGGTAGCGCCTCATCTACGCGCGTCCTCGACGGCGAGCGGTTGAGATCCGGCGTGGGTTCTGCTCTGCTCGCAAGCTCTCTCGATCAACACCCGGAGCCGACGCCATGACGCGCGTGTGCCTCTACACCCGCATCTCGACCGACGAGGAGAACCAGCCGACCTCGCTGACCTCCCAGCGCGAACGCCTGGAGGCTTTCTGCAAGGTGCAGGAGGGCTGGCGGATCGTCGCCCGCCACGAAGACCGCTCCACGGGCACGAAGCTCGACCGGCCCGGCCTGCAAGCGGCGCTCGACATGGCACGCGAGGGCAGGGTGGATCAGCTGCTCGTCTACCGCATCGACCGCCTGTCTCGCAAGGTGCGCCAGCTTGCGAGCATCGCCGAGGAGCTCGACAAGCTCGACGTGTCCCTGCGCTCGGCTACCGAGCCCTTCGACACCGGCTCACCGGCGGGCCGGATGATGCTTCAGATGCTCGGTGTCTTCGCGGAGTTCGAGCACGCGACGATCGTCGATCGGATCACGGCAGGGATCGAGCGCCGCGCCAAGGAAGGGCGCTGGTATAGCGGCAGACCGCCGTTTGGCTACTCACTCAGCGACGGGCAGCTCTTACCCGATCCAATCGCCGCGCCCGTCGTGGGGCGCATCTTCTCCCTCTACGTCGGCGAGCGACTTGGCACGATCGCGATCGCAAATCGTCTGCGGGAGGAGCACGCGCCAGCGCCGGGAGCAGGCTGGGGCCACCCGGCCGTGCATCGCGCGCTGACGAACCCGACCTATCTGGGACGCATCCGCTGGCGCGGGCAGGACTTCGACTCGACGCACGAGCCGCTCATCGAGCGCGAGACCTTCGAACAGGCCCAAGCCATCCTCGCCGAGCGTGGCATCGACATCTCGCGCCGCCGTGGAAACCGCTCGGACTTCCTGCTCTCCGGGGTGATCCGCTGTGGGCGCTGCGGGCGTGCCTACATCGGCATGTCCGCGCGCGGTAAAGGTGGCATCTACCACTACTACGCCTGCACCGCCCGTCAGAAGTACGGCCCGAAGGCCTGCAGCGCGGAACGGCTCTCCCGGCAAAAGCTTGAGGACGCGGTACTAAGACAGCTCACGGGCATGTACCGCGATGGCGCGCTGATCCGCGACGCGCTCTCCAGCGCCCGCGAGCAGGCCCGGGAGGAGCGGCCATCGCTCGATGAGCGCCGCCGCTCGATCGAGGCCGAGATCACACGCACCGCGCGATCGAGCGAGCGCTACTTCGAGGCCTTCGAGCAGGGACGGCTGTC
>DATJOE010000302.1:0-13489 GCA_035507305.1 Solirubrobacteraceae bacterium
CTCACGCCGTCACCGAGCAAGGTCGGGCTCGGCACGTCGAACGCCACGGTCTCTGTGCCCGTCGGGATGAGCGCCGGCAGCTCGTCCCGCTCCCAGACCACGACCGCGCCGCTCGCCCGCGCCGCGAACGCCGCGAACGCCTCGCGCAGCTCGGGCAGCGAAGCAAACGCGGCGTGGTGATCCAGCTCGACGTTCATCAGCACCGCGACCTCGACCGTGAGGCTCAACATCGAGCGATCGGACTCGTCCGCCTCGATTACAAGCCATTCCCCCTCGCTCCAATGTGCATTCGCCAGTCCACCGCCGATCGGCGCTCCCACGAGCCAGCCCGGGTCCATGCCCGCCGCGCGCAGGGCATGCGCCAGCATCGAGGAGGTCGTCGTCTTCCCGTGCGTGCCCGCCACCGCGATCGTGCGCCGCAGCGCGGAGAGCTCGCCCAGTAGATCCGCGCGCGAGAGCTCGCGCAGACCCCGCTCGCGCGCCGCGACCCGCTCCGGGTTCTCAAGCGGGATCGCCGAGGAAGGCACCAGCTCGACGTCCTCGCTCGCCGGCACGTTCGCCGCGTCATGTCCGACTCGCGCCTCTAGCACCCCGTCCGCGCGCAGCCGCTCTAGGTATGGACTATCGGCCGCGTCAGAGCCACTGATCCTCGCGCCCAGCGCGTGGGCCGCACGCGCATAGGCGCTCATCCCCGCGCCGCCTACGCCCACGAAGTGAAGGCGCCGACCCTCCCAGGGCTGCTCGCTATCGCTCATCCCTCCGCCGCCCGCAACAGCTCCGCCGCAACCTCACGCGCCGCCTCGGGGCGCGCTAGCGCGCGCGAGGCATCCGCCATCCGCGCCAGCAGCTCGCGGTCCGCCAACAGCTCCCCGACCTGCCGGAAAAGTCGCTCCGCGGTCAGCTCCTCGTCTGGGATCACGACCGCCGCCCCCGCCTGCGCCATCCAGCGGGCGTTCTCGCTCTGGTGGTCCGCCGCCGCGTGCGGATAGGGCACCAGCACCGCGGGCACGCCATGCGCCGCGATCTCAAAAACCGAGCCCCCCGACCGCGCGACCGCCAGGTCCGCCGCGGCGAGCGCGTCCGCGAAGTCCGGCTCGGCCAGGTACTCGCGCAGGTCATAGCTGCTCGGCAGCGCGCGTGTCGCCAGCTCCGGGTAGTCACGTGCGCCTGCGATGTGCAGCACCCGCAGCGCGTCGTCGTCCGCCGTCGCGCCGTCGTCGTCCCCCGAGTGCCCGCCCGCGAAGGCCTCCGCGGTCGCCAGATTGATCGAGCGCGCGCCGAGCGAGCCACCGAACACGAGCACACACACCTCCTGCGCGCCGATTCCCAGACGTTCGCGCGCGCCGCGCGGGTCGCGCGCCGGGGCCGGGATTGGCCGCCCCGTCACGCGGTAGCGCGGCCCCTCGCGCCCGGGCAGCGCAAACGCCAGGCAGACCCGGCGAGCAAAGCGCGCCAGCATGCGGTTCGTCAGCCCCAGGTGGCTGTCGGCCTCGGTCAGCACGAGCGGGATCCGCAGCGAGACCGCCGCGAGCGCGACCGGACCCGAGACGTAGCCGCCCCCGCCCATCACCGCATCAGGCCGCAAGCGCTTCAGCAACTTTCGCGCGCGTGGCACCGCGAGCGCGGCTCGGGCAATCGCCCGCAGTGCCTTCAGCGGGTTCGAGCGGCTGATGCCCTCCAGCGAGAGCGTGTACAGCTGGTAGCCCGCAGCCGGCACCAGACGCGCCTCGGCACGCCCCGCGCCCACGAACTCGACCCGGGCGCCGTCAGCCCGCAGCGCGGCGGCCACCGCGAGCGCCGGCACCACGTGCCCCGCCGTACCGCCGGCCGCGATCACGATCAGCTTGCTCTGACTCACGGTCCCATCGTGCCGATTCCCTCGCGCGGGCGTCGCCCGAGCGCCGGCGCGGCGTCGAGACCGCCCGCACGTGCGCCGTGCCGCCCGTGGCCACGTTCATCAGCAGGCCCATCCCCGCGAGCATCACGATCAGGCTGCTGGAGCCATAGGAGACAAACGGCAACGGCACGCCGGTCAGCGGCGCGAGACCCAGCACCGCGAACACGTTCAACAGCGCCTGGCTGACGATCAGCGAGGTCACGCCCACCGCGATCAGCGCGCTTTGCAAGCTGCGTGCGCCGCGCGCCGCGCGTAGGCCCGCGTAGGCGATCAGGCCATAGAGGAACAGCAGCGCACACACGCCCGCCGCGCCAAGCTCCTCCGCGATCACCGCAAGGATGAAGTCCGTCGGCGCCTCGGGCAAGTAGAAGATCTTCTGTACCGACTCGCCCGGACCCACTCCAAACAATCCGCCAGAGCCGATCGCGATCTGTCCCTGCACCGCCTGAAAGCCACTGCTCGATGCGTGTGCCCAGGGGTCGAGGAACGAGGTCAGTCTGGCCCGCGCGTACGGTTTTACGATCGCGTAGAGGACCACGGCCGCGAACGCACAACCGCAGACGATCGCGAGGTTGCGCATCGGGATCCCCGCCGCGATCAGCATCGCGATCGTGATGAACGCGATCACCATCGCCGTGCCGAGGTCGGGTTGGGTCACGACCAGCAAAATCGCTCCACCCACGACGAGCAGCAGCGGGCGTGCCAGCTCGCGTAGGTCCTCCACTCGCTGCGGGCGCTTTGCGAGCAATGTCGCCCCGTACAACACGAGCGCGATCTTCATCAGCTCCGAGGGCTGAAATTGGAACGGCCCCGGGCCCAGCCAGCGGCGAGCGCCGTTCACGCTCACGCCGATGTGCGGCACGTGAACGAGCAGCACTAGCGCGAAGGAGACGATTAGCAACGGTCCCGTGAGCGTTTGCATTCGCTCCACGCCATCCCGCGCCAGCACGCGCATCAACACGAGCCCGATCGCGCCGTAGATCACGTACTTAACGAGGTAGCCGCTGCCGTTGCCCTGGCCCTGCAGCAACGAGGTCGCCGAAGACG
Organism: Solirubrobacteraceae bacterium; assembly: GCA_035507305.1. Taxonomy (GTDB): domain Bacteria; phylum Actinomycetota; class Thermoleophilia; order Solirubrobacterales; family Solirubrobacteraceae; genus Palsa-744. Next base: position 2,945 of record DATJOE010000302.1, read on the forward strand.
CGCTGTAGACCATCACCGCGCCAAACGCCAGCAGGCACAACGTCGCGGTGAGTAGGATCCGCTGCTCCAGCGGCTGGCTTTTGGACCTCGCACCCTTGCCGCTACCGCCCTTGCGCCCGCGCAGGGGTTTAGCCGCCCCGCCGGGACCGGCTCTCCGTGCCGCCGCTGATGGCATTGGAGCTGACTTCGCTGCGCCTCGCGCTAACCCTGCAATTTTTCTACCAGCTCGCGAAAGCGCTCTCCGCGCGCTTCGAAGTCCGTGAACTGGTCAAAGCTCGCGCAGGCCGGCGAGAGCAGCACCACCGGACTGTCGGGAGCTCGTCCCGCCCCATCCGGCGCCTCGGCACGTGCGGCATCGAGCGCGGCGGGGAGCGCCCGCTCCAGCTCGCCGCATTCAAGTACAGGCAGCGGCACGTTCGCGAGCGCGGCCGCGATCGCCGGCGTGTCCTGGCCGATCAGGTAAACACCCGCGCAAGCGGCAGCGATCGGCTCGCGCAGGATCGAGAAGTCCTGTCCCTTGCCCTGACCCCCGAGGATCAGGTGCAGCGGGCGGCCCGCGAATGCCTCCAGCGCTACGAGCGTGCTCGCGACGTTCGTCGCCTTCGAGTCGTTCACGAGCAGCACCCCCGCGATCTCCGCGACCTCCTCCAGGCGATGCGCCACACCGCGGAAGGACGCGAGCCCCGCGCGCACGGCATAGGGCTCGATTCCACGTGCGAGGCACACCGCCGCAGCGGCCATCGCGTTCTCCACATTGTGGCGACCCCTCAAGCGCATCTCCGAAAGCGAGATCAGCGGCGTCCCCTGCCACCACAGCTCACCGTCCAGCTCATACAGCGCGGCCTGCGCGTTATCCCAACCGAAGCTCACGCGCCGCGCCGCGCCGGGAACGCCGGGTGCTCCCGCCCACGCCAAGCGCTCGGCCACGTCCTGCGGGAGCACCGCCACGTCCATCGCGTCCTGACGCGCGAAAGCTTCGAGCTTTGCGACGGCGTAGGCCGCGAGCGTGCCGTGCCGGTCCAGATGGTCGGGAGTGAGGTTCAAGAGCACCGCCGCCTCGGGTGCAAACGCCAGCGTGTCTTCGAGCTGAAACGAAGAGGCCTCGCAGACGACGGTCGCATCCGGCGCGAGCGTGCCCATGAGCGAGCTGACCGCCGTGCCCACGTTGCCCGCAACCGCGACCGGCAGCCCCGCCTTGCGGTGGATATGGCCGATCAGCTCGACCGTCGTGGTCTTGCCGTTCGTGCCTGTCACCGCAAGGAACTCGTTCGACAGCAGGCGCCAGGCCAGCTCCAGCTCGCCGAGAACTGGAATCTCGCGCTCGCGCGCGGCTTTGACCGCCGGAGCCTGTGCCGGGACTCCCGGACTCTTGATCACCGCTCCCACCCCATCGAGCAGCGCTCCGCCGTCTGGTTCATCCAGATGCAGCTCCACGCCCTCCCCGGCGAGCGCTCGTGCCGCTTGCGGCGAGCCCGCGTCGAGGCCAATCACCCGCTCTTCCCGCGCCAGCAAGGCGCGAGCCGCCGCGATGCCCGAGCGGGCTAGGCCGACGACGAGCCACGGTCCTGCGGGCAACTCCGGGCGAGACTTCACGCCGAGAAAGCCTACGGCCGCTCAGGACGGCAGCACGCGGGGCGAGTTGGCCCGGCGTGCCGAGACGTTCAGCCGCACGTACTCGAGCGGGAGGCGAACTCGCTCCACGACCGCCGCCGCAAACGGCTCGCGCCGCTCAGGAGCAAGCCGCTCGAGGTGTGCGGCGAGCACCGACGTGCGCACAAATATGCCGGGGTCCTCGGGATAAGTGGGCCGCTGCTCCAGCCAGCAGCGAATCTCGGCGAAGCCCGCCTCGCCGAGGCGCCGCTCAGTCGCCTGCGGCGAGGCGAACTCCCACGGCGAGAAGCCCGTCAGCTCGGGGAATCCGTCGCGGGTCACCTGCTCGATCGCCTCGCGCAGCTGGACGATGTTGCCCTCGCCACCACACTGCGTCTCGAGCATCCCGCCTGGGCGCAGGGCACGCGCGAGCACGCGCCAGAGTCGGTCGTGATTGCCCACCCAATGCAGCGCCGCCGTAGAGAAAATCGCGTCCACGGGTCGATCGAGTGCAAGATCGAGCACGTCCTCGCGCCACACCCGCACGCGCTCGCCGAGTCGTTCACGCGCGAGCACCACCATCTCCTGCGAGGAATCGATCGCCAGCACCTCACCGCGCGGTACGAGCGCCGCGAGCGCCTGGGTCACGCGGCCCGTGCCACATCCGACGTCAAGCACCCTCGCCGCTTCACTCAGGTTCTCGAGTCGTTGCAGCACCTCGGCCGCCCACGCCTGCTGTGGCTGGCTCGTTCGGTCGTACGTGCGCGCGTCCCAGGGCGTGCCCATCGCCGCGCGCAGCTCAGCTGATGCTCTGGCGGTAGATCGTGAAGCCGATCGCGCAGCAGATCGCCGCGACGATCCAGAAGCGCAAGATGATCTTCGTCTCAGACCACGCCCGCAGCTCGAAGTGGTGGTGAATCGGCGCCATCAGGAAGACGCGTTTGCGCGTCGTTTGGAAGGAGATCACCTGGATCAGCACCGACAGCGCCTCGATCACGAAGATGCCGCCCAGTAGCACCAGCAGCAGCTCGGTCTTCGTCATCACCGCGAGCCCCGCAATCGCCCCGCCGAGCCCGAGCGAGCCGGTGTCGCCCATGAAGATCGTCGCCGGGAACGCGTTGAACCAGAGAAAGCCGATGCAGCCGCCGACGAGGCAGCCCGCGAGCATCGCCAGGTCGTCCTCGCCGGTGATGAACGTGATCCCGATGTAGGCGAGCAGCACGATCGCCGCGCAGCCCGCCGCGAGGCCGTCGAGACCGTCGGTCAGGTTGACCGCGCTCGTCGTTCCCGCGACGACGAGGTAGATCAAAAGCGGGTAGAACGGCCCCAAGTCGATCTGGTAGTCGACGAAGCGGAGTCTGAGCGTCGGCGCGAGGTGCGCCTCGTGCTGGGCGATCCACCACAAGCCAACGGAGATCGCGATCGTCACGATCAGCTTCGTGCGCCCGCGCAAGCCGAGCGAGCGTCGCTTCACGAGCTTGGTGTAATCGTCGGCGAAGCCAAGTAGCGCGCACGCGATCATCGCCCCGAACACCCCTACCGATCGCCAGTCGTAGTTGCTCAGGATCAAGAACGGGACCGAGACCGCGAGGAAGATGATGATCCCCCCCATCGTCGGTGTCCCCGCCTTCTGGTGATGACCTTCAGGGCCGTCCTCACGAATGTGCTGGCCGAACTCGCGCTCGCGCAGGAACTCGATGAACTTGGGGCTCAGGAACAGGCAGATGAGCAGCGCAGCCGTGCCACCGAACAGGATCCGTCCCATCAGCCCTCGCCCGCCGCGCCTAGGCTCTCGGCCACCCGCTCAAGGCCTACCCCTCGCGAACCCTTCACCAGCACGGTGTCGCCCGCAGCGAGCAGCGTGCGCAGCAACTCCGCTGCGGCTTCGGCATCCGCCACCGCGTAGGACTCGCCCTCGAACTCGGTGCGCATCTCCGCCGCCTGCGGACCCACCGTGACGAGCAGGTCCAGCCCGCGTTCGGCGGCATACAGCCCGATTTCGCGGTGCAGCCGGGGGGCTTCGGGGCCTAGCTCGAGCATGTCGCCTAGCACCGCCAGGCGCCGCGCCGGGGCCGTGCCCGCGAGGTCATCGATCGCCGCGCGCATCGACATCGGGTTGGCGTTGTAGCAGTCGTTGATCAGGATCACTCCGTCGGCGAGCTCGAGGCGCTCGCCGCGCAGGGCGGAGAAGCGCACGTGCAGCGGGCCGTGCGGATCGACGCCGAGCGCCAGCGATGCCGCCACCGCCGCGAGCAGGTTGCGCAGGTTGTGCGCCTGGCTAAACGACGGCTGTAGCTCGAACTCACGCCCACGGGCTTGAATCAGAACGCGTCCGTCGGACAGCACTTGCGCGAGCGAGACGTCCGCGCGCTCGCCGAACGTGATCGTTTTCAGGTCCGTCCGCAGGTGGGGTGCGAGCAGCGGATCGTCGACCGGCACGACCGCCGTGCTACCCGCGGTCATTCCCGCGATCAGCTCGGCCTTCGCGGCGGCGATCGCCTCCAGGCTGCCGAGCAGCTCCAGGTGCACGGGGCCCACGTTCACGATCACGCCCACGTCCGGCTCGGCGATCGCCGTCAGCTCCGCAATCTGTCCCGTGCCGCGCATCGCCATCTCCAGCACCAGCACCTCGGTTTGCGCCGGCGCCGCCAGCAGCGCGAGCGGCAGGCCGATCTCGGTGTTGTAGTTCTGCGGGCTTGACACCGTGCGCCGCTGCCCGCTCACGAGCGCCGCGAGAATGTCCTTCGTCGAGGTCTTGCCGGTCGAGCCGGTGATCCCCACGACCTTTGCCCCTGCCGCTCCAAGCTCGCGGCGCCAGGCCAGCGCCAGCGCTTGCAGCGCCACCAGTGGGTCAGAGTGCGCGAGCACCACGCCGCTCGCGATCCCCCCTCCGCGCTCGCCCTGCCCGGACGCGGCATGTACCGCCTCGGCGTGCTCGGGGGACACCAGCACGCCCCAGGCGCCGGCACGCAGCGCATCCGCCGCGTGCTCGCCGCCGTCGGTCCGCTCGCCGCGCAGGCCGACGAACAGATCCCCCGGCTCGACCGCGCGCGAGTCGATCACCGCGCGCAGCGGCCCCGTCGCCGAGTCAGCCTCCCGGCGGCCGGCCTCTCGCCGCCCGGCTGCCAGCGCCCGCGCTCCCGCCGCCGAGGCCACCCGTACCGCGTCCCATTCCCTCATTGGTGCTCGCCGCCTACGCTTGTGCGACCGCCCAGTCTCACGTCCGCACCTTGCTCGCGCCGCCGCGCAGACGCAGTGCCTTGCGCGCAACCTCGACGTCATCGAACGGCACCTTGCGCCCGCCCGCGAACTCCTGCCCCTGCTCATGGCCCTTGCCCGCGATCACGAGCACGTCGCCGGTCCGCGCCACGGCGATCGCCTCATCGATCGCGATCGCGCGATCGGTTACCGACCGAACCTTCCGGCTGTCGGCCTCGGAGGCGCGGGCCACGCCCGCCATGATCTCCGCCACGATCTGCTCCGGGTCCTCAGAGCGAGGGTTATCCGAGGTGACGATCGTCAAATCCGCAAGCCGCGCGGAGATCTCGCCCATCAAGGGTCGCTTGCCTCGATCACGGTCGCCCCCCGCGCCAAACACGCAGAGCACCCGGCCGGTGTCGCCTGGCTCACTCTCGACAAGCGTGCGCGCCGCGTCGAGCACGTTCTCAAGCGAATCTGGCGTGTGCGCATAGTCGACGAGCACCGCGAAGTCCTGACCCTCGCGCACGGGCTCGAAGCGTCCCGGCACATGTACGCCCCGTTCGAGCGCACCGAGCAGCGCGTCCAGCTCGCCGCCGAGCGTGTGCGCCGCCGCGAGGGCACCAAGCGCGTTCGCGACGTTGAACCGTCCCGGCATCGGCAGCAGCAGCTCGCGCTCGCCCTCGGGGGTGTGCAGCGTAAAACGGCATCCGCCGAAGTCACAGCGAACGTCGACGGCGCTGTAGTCGGCGGGGGCGTCACTCGCGACGGCGAATGTGCGTAGCTCGCTCGCGGAATCGGCCCGCCCGGCCGCCAGCTCATCCGCGAGCCTCCGGCCGTAGGGATCGCCCACGTTGACCACGCTCACTGACGGTTGCAGATCGCTGAACAGCCGACGCTTCGCGAGGAAGTAATCCTCCATCGTGTCGTGGAAGTCGAGGTGGTCCTGCGTGAGATTCGTGAATACGGCCGCCGCGAAGTGCGTCGCGTCGACGCGCCCCAACTCGAGCGCGTGCGATGAGACCTCGATCGCACACGCACGATCACCGCCATCGAGCATCGCCCGGAAGTCAGCCTGCAGCTCGATCGCCTCGGGTGTCGTGCGCACGACCGCGCGCTCCTGCCTGCCGACGATCGAGGTGACCGTGCCGAGCAGGCCGCACTGCTGCCCGGTCGCTTCGAACAGTGCGCGCAGCAAATAGGCCGTGGTGGTCTTGCCGTTCGTGCCGGTCACCCCCATGACGCGCAGCTCCGCGGTCGGGTCGCGGTAGAAGCGCGCTGCCATCGGCGCCATCGCCGCACGGGCCGAGGGCACGAGCACTTCCGGCACACCGAGGCCGAGTACCCGCTCGACCACGAGCGCTGCCGCCCCCGCCGCGAGCGCTTGCGGCGCGAACTCGTGCCCGTCGCGCTGAAAGCCGCTGACGCAGAAGAACAGCTCGCCGCCCTGCACGGCGCGGCTGTCGTAGGCGAGACCCGTGATCTCGACGGCGTCCCAGGCGCCGGCGCCGGTGCGCAGCGCGTCCGGCGCGCGCTCGCCGCCGTCAGAGCCACCGGGTTCACCGAGCCCTCCGGCGGGTTCACCGGGCCCGCCGGAGGCAAGCCTGCCCAGGCCGGCGGTCAACTCGTCGAGCCTCATCGGGCCTGATGCTATCCAGGCGGGATGCGCAGGTAGGGCAGCGCGAAGCTCATGATCTCGCCAAACGCGGGCGCCGCGACCGTGCCACCGAAGATCGAGCCGGACTGCGGTTCGTCGACGATCACGGCGCACAACAGCTTGGGGTGTGCCGCGGGCGCGAAGCCCATGAACGAGGCCACATAGCGAGTTTTCGAGTATTCGCCCGTGGCCTGATCGACCTTGCTCGCCGTGCCGGTCTTGCCCGCGAGCTTGTAGCCGGGGATCGAGACCTCGCTCGCGGTGCCACCCGGTGCGAGCACACCTTCGAGCATCTGGCGCAGCTGTGCGGCGGTGGCGCTGGAGATCACCCGGTGCCCCGCGGGCAGCGGCTGTGGTTCGTCGCCGACTCGGCCGATCACGTGCGGTGCGCGCAAGATGCCGCCGTTGGCGATCGCGGAATAGGCCGTGGCCATCTGCAGCGGCGTCACGAGCTGGCCCTGGCCGATCGGCAGATTGCCCATCGAGGAGCCGGAGTACTTGGCGACCGGCAGGACCTGACCGATTTCCTCGCCAGGCAGCTCGACCCCGGTGCGCTTGCCGAAGCCGAACTTGCTGACCCACTGTGAGAAGTCGTTCTTGCCCTCGCGCGCGCCGATCTCGATAGCGCCGACGTTGCTGGACTGCGCGAGGATCTGCGCGGTGCTCAGCGTCTCATCGCCGTGTTCGGTGTCGTCGTGGATCGTGCGATCGGCGACCTGGATGTGGTCGGGGACGAAGAAGCTCGAGCTCGGCGTGACGAGCCCCTGCTGCAGCGCTCCGGCGACCGTAAACGCCTTGAACGTCGAGCCGGGTTCGTAGTCGAAGCCGACCGCTCGGTTCTGCAGGTCTTCGGGCGAGGACGCGCTCGGGTCGTTCGCGTTCACGCGGGGCCAGTTCGCCATCGCGAGGATCGCGCCGTTGTTCGGGTTCATCACGATCGCCGTGGCGTCTTTGGGACTAAACACGCGGCCGACCGCCGAGAGCACGTCTTCGGTGCGCTGTTGGATGTTCGCGTCGAGCGTCAGCGAGATCGGCGTGCCCGGCTCCTCGGGGTGAACTTCGTTGATCGACACGGGCTGACCGAGCGCGTCGCTGACGACATGACGCTGACCCGCGTGGCCGTGCAGCAGAGCGTTGCGCGAGTACTCAAGGCCGGAGAGGCCGTTGCCTTCGGTGCCGACCACGCCCAGCACCTGAGCAGCGAGGTCGCCGCGCGGGTAGACCCGGCGCATCACGGGCGTGCCGGAGATCCCCGCGATTTTCATCGCCATGATTTGCCGCGCCTGGCGGTCGGGCAGGGCTCGGGCGAGGTAGACGAAGCCGCTGCGTTCGGAGAGCTCGCGCAGGACCTGGTCCTGGGGCTTGCCAAGCAGCGGAGCGATCCGCTGCGCGGTCTGCACGGGGTCCTTGATCAAGTACGGGGTCGCCGAGAGGTCTTGCGCGGGCTCGGACACGGCGAGATCCACGCCGTCGCGGTCGCTGATCGTGCCGCGCTGCGCGGGAACCGCTTCGTAGGTCAGCTGCTGGGTGGCGGCGGCCTTGCGCAGGCTACCCGCCTTGAGCCCTCCCAGGTAAAGCGTGCGTCCCGCCGCGAGGAGCAGGAGCAAGAAGAACGCCGCGAAGATGCCCCCGATCCGGCGCTGGACGATCGTCATTCGGCGGGCGCTTCGCTTCCGGAAGATTCGCTCGCCGCTTCGGCTCCTCCGCCCGGGCCGGATTCCGCGGACGAGGCGGCGGCTTCTGAAGAAGTGGCTTCGGAGGACGCGGCTTCAGATGTCGCGGCTCCGCTTGCGGCGGCTTCGCTGGAACCGCTCGCTTCGCTAGAGGATTCACCTTCGCTTGATGATTCGCCTTCGCCGGAGGCCGAGGTTTCTTCGCTCGTCGCCGATTCGCTCGCGGCCGTTTCGCCGGCCGCGACTTCGCGCGCCTGCGTGGCGGCGTGCGCCGCCGTGACAAGTGCGGCCGCGGCCTTGCTCGCGTCGGCACGCGGATCCACAGTGAGGAAGCGCAGGGCGCCGACCGGAACGAACGCCATTCCCAACTTCGCGGCCCCCGACTCGACGCGGGTGCCCGCGGCGAGCTTCGAGTTTTCGATGCTGAGCGCGGTGTTCTCGCGCTGCAGCGTGGCCTCGTGCTCCAGCGCGCGTCCGATTCCGCCGTTCAGCTTGAGCAGCCCGAGCTGCAGTGTGACGATGCCGATCAGCGCGAACGCCACGATGCCGATCCACACGCGACCGCGGATCAGGCGGTCGAGCAGGCGGTGCTGGGCGAGCGCCTCCAGCGCGGAGAGCGCACCGAGGACGAGTCCCTGGCCGGCTCCAACCCCCGCCGCGGCGGCTCGCGGCGCGGTCGCCGGACGGGCAAGCCGGCCGGTCGGTGGCCGTGCGGGTGAGCGGGCCGGACCCGAGACGCGCCGTGGCGTCCGAGGCGTGGGCGAGCGACGTGTACGTACGCTCGGTGCGGCGGCGGCAGCGGGTGGAGTCATCGCCCCCCTCCCTCATCTAGGCTCGACGCACCTTGCACTCCAGCGAGCTTGCGGGCGGCGCGTAGGCGCGCGGAGGACGCGCGCGGGTTGCGCTCGACCTCCTCGGCCGAGGGGACGATCGAGCGGCGCGAGAGCAAGGCCGCTTCGGGCTCGCGCCCACAGGCGCAAACCGGGAGGTCGGGCGGGCAGACGCAACCCTGCGCGCGCTCGGCGAGAAAACGCTTGACGCGGCGGTCCTCCAGCGAGTGGAAGGAGATCCCCGCGATCACGCCGCCCTCGCGCAGCAGTCCCCAGGCGAGCGGCAGCGCGCGGTCGAGCTGATCAAGCTCGTCGTTGACCGCAATGCGCAGCGCCTGAAAGGAGCGCTTGGCGGGATGGCCACCGGCGAAGCGAGCCGGCGCGGGCACGGCCGCGTTGATCGCCTCGACAAGCTCCTGCGTGGTCTCGATCGGCGCCTGCGCGCGGCGACGCACGATCGCCCGGGCAATCGCACTCGCGTGGCGCTCCTCGCCAAACTCGCGCAGCGCTCCGGCGAGGCGACGCTCGTCCCACTCGGCCACGATCTCGCGGGCGCTGAGCTCCTGTGCGGGGTCCATCCGCATGTCGAGGGGAGCCTCATACGAGTAAGAGAACCCGTGCTCGCGAGCGTCTACCTGCATCGAAGACATGCCCAGGTCGAAATACGCGGCGTCGGCACGTACACCTTCTCGGGCGAGCAATTCCAATGCTTCGGCGTAGCCCGCCCGGATGAAGCGGACCGAGCAGCGCACATCGGCCGCCAGCCGCGCGAAGCGCTCCTCGGCGACGGGGTCGCGGTCGATCGCGATCAACGTGCCCGTGGGACCGAGCCGCTCGGCGACGAGCCGCGCGTGCCCGCCGTCGCCAAACGTGCAGTCGATCGCGGTCTGCCCCGGTTGGGGGTCGAGTAGCTCGATCAACTCCTCGGCAAGCACGGGCACGTGCCCCCCTGCGACGCCGCGTCCGCTGCCCTGCCCCTCGGCGTGCTCACGAGAGCGACCGCGGGCGATCGCGGTTGGACCGCCCGCGGCGGCGCCCAAAGGCCGCCCGCGGCTGAGGCGTCGCTGCTGTCGTTTCATCTCAAACAGTGTCGTCGACATGCGCGGTGATCTCCGCCACGCCGCTGAGCAGCGTGGGTCGGTGTTGGCTCCAGCCGTCCTTACTCCATAGCTCCAGGCGGTCGCCGGCGCCGACGACGACGACCTCCTTCTGTAGCTCGGCGTGTTCGAGCAGGAAGCTCGGCAGCATGATCCGCCCAGCGGCATCGAGGTCTGCGTCCTGGGAGCTGCCGTAAAAGAAGCGCTCGAGCTCGGCGCGGCGCGGTGAGAGGGGCGGCAGCTCGGCGAGCGCGCGACGGCTGTAGTTCTCGTACTCCTCCGGGCGCCATACACCCACGCAAGGCTGCTGGTCGACGGGCATCGCCATCACGACCCCCTCGGCGAGCGCCGCGCGGTAGCGGGCCGGCACCGTGAGGCGGTTCTTTGCGTCGAGCGTATGGTCGAACGTGCCACGAAAAGGGACCACTGGGAGGGCTCCGAAATTGAAAACCGAGCCGAGGTGGAGGAGTGGGAGGAGCCCCTCCACCCCGGCTCGCTGC